>JASLAP010000632.1 GCA_030147065.1 Pseudonocardia sp.
CGAACACGGCTCGTGGACCTCACGGTGTGGGTTGTCTCAGCAACACCCACCCCAGCAAGGACCACGGGCCCTCAACGTCTCCGGGGGACGCTCACGATCTCCGGCTCACGTCTCGCCATTCACCAGGAACCACGAAGAGCCCCTTAGGGACACACTCGCATTGACCGTCCGGGGTTGCATCGAGCGCGCTGGTGCACGTCCAACCGGGGTGGGGCTGTGCGACGCCCCAGTCGCATGGATCCGTGCAGCTGAGAAGACCTATCGAGCTGAGGACCTGGTCCCCGCCGTTCGAGGCGCGCAACGGCGCCCGGACAACCCAGTCGTGAACGGACATAAGCTCGATTCAAGAACGCGGCCATGGCTCAACTGCGCCCCGCATAGCCACCAGCACTTACCGTCGACGTCCAAGTATTTACTGAGAACGGCCAGCATGCTACCAATAGCGGTAGTCCGGGCCCCGCTTCGCGGGGCCCACTGCCGTTCTTAGGGGTGACGTTTTGGCCATTGCTGGCAGGCGTTGACAATGCGTGGCGGAATGAAGGTCTACGCCGGCACTCCGGCGGCGGCCCGCCACTACATGGAGGCCGACCGGGGCCGGGTCGATGACTACTACCTGACCGAGGGCACCGGGATCGCCCGTCGCTACGCCGCCTCCGGCGGTCAGGTAATCGAGCTGGCGCCGCTGGTCGGGGACGGCTATGAGGCGTGGGTGGCCGGTACCGACCCCGACACTCGTGAGCCGCGTGGTCGGCTGCGCACCGACGACCGGGCGGTGCGTTTCATCGAGGTGGTGATCAACGGGCCGAAGTCCTGGTCGCTGGCCGCCGCCCTGCACCCGGACATCGCCGCCGCGTACGACGCGGCGCAGGACCGCGCCGCGATGCAGTTGGTCGGCTGGCTCTCGCGGCACGCGACCACCCGGGTCGGCCCGCGCGGCGGGCAGGTGCAGGTGCCTGTCGAGCGCCTGGAGGCAGTGACGGTGCAGCACCACACCTCCCGGGCCGGGGATCCGCACCGGCACCTGCACCTCCAGGTCAATGCGCGGGTGTTCGCCGCTGGGCGATGGCGGGGGCTGCACACCGTGGGCGTGCGCGACTTCCTCTCAGCGATCAACGGCATCGGCCACGCCGCGGTGGCGACCGACCCGCAGTTCCGGATCGCACTGGCCGCGCACGGCTACACCCTGGACGGGACAGGAGATGTACCGGAGCTGACCGCCTACGCTGCCGCGTTCAGCGCCCGGGCCGCGCAGATCAGCCGGAATGTGGACCGCTACGAGCGGGAGTGGAGGGCCGCGCACCCCGGTGAGGTCCCCGGGCCGGGGCTGCGACGGGCCTGGGACGCTCGCGCGTGGGCCGAGCGCCGCCCGGACAAGGTCACCCCGCAACCGGGCACCGACTTGACCTCCCGCTGGATCGGCGAGTTGACCGCCTTGGGCTACCGCGACCCCGGGCACCCTGTCGACCTGGCCCCAACGCCCGTTGGCGGTCTGGACCGTGACGGTGCGGTCGAGCGGGTGCTGGCCCGGTTGGCGACTGGGCGGTCTGCGTGGAACGCCGCCGATGTCCGCGGCGAGGTCGAGCGGCTGCTCGCTGTCGCAGGCGTCGTCGTCGGCACGGGCGTGCGGATGGAGCTGGCCGAGGACCTGACCGCCCGGGCCCTGGCCCGGTGCGTGCCGCTGTCGGACCGGGACGACGTGCCCGAGCACATCCGGGCGTGGACCTCTCGGCCGGTGCTCGACGTCGAGGCCGACCTGACCGCTCGCCTGGCCGCCCGGGGCAGGACCGGTGCTGCCGTCGACGAACCGGTGCTGTCAGGTGCTTTTCGGGGGCGGCTGGACGTCGGGCAGGCGGCGGCGGTCACCGCGCTGACCGGCGACCGGCCGCTGGTGGTGCTCGAGGGTGCGGCCGGCGCGGGCAAGACCACCACCCTGGCCGCCACCCGGGCGCTGCTGCATGCGCGCGGCCGCGGGCTGGTGGTTGTCACCCCGACACTCAAGGCGGCCAGAGTCGCCTTCCTGGAGGTCGGCGCGCACACCGGGTCAGCCGCGGGGCTGGCTTATCAGCACGGCTGGCGCTGGAGCGACCACGGCGCCTGGACCCAGCTGGCCGTTGGCGAGGTGGATCCGGTTACCGGCGTGCCCTACGCCGGCCCGCGGGAGGCGGCGCGCCTGGGCGCGGGCGACCTGCTCGTCGTCGACGAGGCCGGGATGCTCGACCAGGACGCCGCCCGCGCGCTGCTGATCATCGCCGACGAGACCGGAGCCCGGCTGGCGCTGCTCGGCGACCGGCACCAACTGGCCGCGGTCGGCCGCGGCGGTGTGCTGGACCTGGCCACCAGGCAGGTCGACCCGTCCGCCCACCTGACTCTGAATGCGGTGCACCGATTCACCCGCACTGACGACACCGGACGGACGACCCCAGACACCGAGTACGCCGAGCTGACCCTGACCATGCGCACCGGGGACGACCCGGGCGCGGTCTTCGACACCTTGGTCGCCCGCGACCGGGTCCGCCTGCACGCCGACCCGGCGGCGCTGCAGGAGGCGCTGGCCGCAACCGCCGCCGCACACCACCGCGGCGGCGAGCCGGTGGCCGTGGTGGTCGACACCCGCGAGCAGGCCGCCGACTTCAGTGCGGCCATCCGCGAGCGGCTGGTCGCCGACGGCCGCGTCGACGACCGCGCGGTGGTCACCACCGGTGCAGGGCAGCGGATCGGTGCCGGGGACCGGATTGCCACCCGCCGCAACGACCACGACCTCGGTGTGGCCAACCGCGACACCTGGACGGTCACCGCCATCGGCCGCCACGGCGAGCTGGTCGTCCGCGGTGGAGACCCCGGCCCGACCGGGGGAGTTGCTGAAGACGTCATCCCGTCCGCGGTGAACGGTGTCACCCCACCGCAAGCCGGGCAGCGGGTGCTGCCCGCCGACTACGTCACCTCACACGTGGAGCTGGCCTACGCCTCCACCGCGCACGGGGTGCAGGGCGACACCGTGGCTGCGGCGCACCTGGTGGTCGGTGAGCACACCGGCGCGGCGTCGGCCTATGTCGGGATGACGCGCGGGCGCACCGCCAACACCGCCCACCTGGTCGCCGTCGACCTGGCCCAGGCGCGGGAGCGGTGGATCGCCGTGTTCGGCCGCGACCGGGCCGACCTCGGCCCCGCCCATGCCGCCGAACTGGTGGCCAGGGAGGCGGCCCGCTACGCCACATCCCGCCCGCTCGAGCGGGTGCTCGCCGACCTGCAGCAGGCCTGGACGGTCGAGCAGCGCAGCCTCGACCGGCTGGCCGTCCTGCAGCCCTGGTGTGACGACCTGCGCCGAGCCGTGGCGCTGCAGGCCCATGGCGGCGAGCTGGCCCGGCTGGAGGACCACGCCCGGCAGGCAGCCCACAGCGCCGAGCAGGCGACGCAGCGGGTGCAGGCCGCCGACGCTGCCCTCGCCCAGGAGATCGAGCGGATCCGCGAGAGCCTGCTCGGCGCCTGGGACGCCGAGCGCGACACTGCCCGCGCCGCCGCCCAGGTGGTGCTCGAGGGGCCGGGCTGGTGGGGGCTCAAGCGCGCCCCGGTCGCCCGCGCCGGGGACCAGCTGACCGGCTGGGCCGACCGGTGGCGCGCGTACCTGCCCCACCTGCCCACCGAGCCGGAGCAGCTCGCCCGGGTGGCCGACCGGTCCGACGACCGGCCGGCGCTGTGGCGGGCATTCGACACCACCGCCCACCGGGCCGCCGAAGCCGCCCACCCCGAGCACGCCGGGCTGCACGCCGCCGCCGGAGCCGCCGTCCGGGCCGG
>JASLAP010000725.1 GCA_030147065.1 Pseudonocardia sp.
AGGGCCAGGTACATGAACAGCGAGGCCGACCGATTCGTGCTGAGCATTCGGACCTGGTGGTAGGGCGGGTTCGATGTCCATGCGTACTCCGTTCGGGGAAAGGTGCGAGGGCGGCCGGACATCAGCACCGATGGACACCGGAACAACGCGGCGAGGGCCGTCGGGAATGCTTTTGTGGGCGACGTTGGGTGAGCGACGAAGTGCGCCGCGTCCGGGTGTGGCGGCCGGCGTTGACAGCGTCCGGGACGCGCACCGATGATCGCGGCGCTGACCCGGCCGGGCCGAGCGGAGGACGGCGATGAGCGCGACCATCCCGGACGGGTCACCCGTCGACGCCGCCGACCCGGACGTGCTGGCCCGCCTGCTGCGGCGCCGGCTCACCGCCGTGCTGGGCGCCGACCCGGACGTCTCCCGGCCCCGTCGGCTGACCGGCGGGGCGAGCCGGGAGACCTGGTCGTTCACCGCGTCGGTCGCGGGCGGTCCGGCGCGGCGGCTGGTGCTGCGCCGCGACCCGCCGGGCATCGGGCGTCCGGACGGCATGGCCCTGGAGGCCGCGAGCATCGCCGCGGCGCACGCCGCCGGGGTCGCGGTGCCGCGCCTGGTCGACTCGGGCACCGATCCGGCCGTGCTGGGCGCGCCGTACCTGATCACCGAGCACGTGGACGGCGAGACGATCGCCCGCCGGCTGCTGCGCGAGGACCGCTACGCCGCCGCGCGGGAGGGGCTGGCCGCCGAGCTCGGCCGGACCCTGGCCCGGATCCACGCGATCCCGCGCGCCGCGGTGCCCGGGCTGCCCGCCGCCGACCCGCTGGAGCACCTGCGCGAGACCTACGACGCGCTCGGCGAGCCGCTGCCGACGATCGAGATCGCGATGCGGTGGCTGGACCGGCACCGGCCCGCCGCGGTGGCCCCGACCGTCGTGCACGGCGACTTCCGCACCGGCAACCTCATCGTCGACCCCTCCGGGCTGCGCGCGGTGCTCGACTGGGAGGTGGTGCACCGCGGTGACCCCCGCGAGGACCTGGGCTGGCTGTGCGTGAAGTGCTGGCGGTTCGGGTCGCCGCTGCCGGCCGGCGGGTTCGGCACCGTCGGGCAGCTGCTCGACGGGTACGCCGAGGTCGCCGGGTGGCGCCCCGATCCCGCCGACGTGCTGTGGTGGCAGGTCTACGGCACCGCGCGCTGGGCGGTGGGCTGCCGGGGCATGGCCGAGCGGCACCTGTCCGGGCAGACGCCCTCGGTGGAGCTGGCCGCGATCGGCCGGCGGGTCTGCGAGCAGGAGCACGACGTCCTGCTGGCCCTCGGGCTGCCCGCCGGACCCGTCGAGGCGGGGCCGCCGAGCGCCGGGTCGGACCTGCACGGGCGCCCGACGGCGGCCGAGCTGGTCGAGGCCGTGGCGATGTTCCTGCGCGAGGACGTCATGGCCGCCACCGACGGGCGGCTGAACTTCCTCGCCCGGGTGGCGGCCAACGCGCTCGACGGGGTCGGGCGCGAGCTGCTGGCGGGCCCGGAGCAGGATCGCCGCCACCACGACCGGCTGGCCGCCTTCGGGCAGCGCGACCAGGCCGGGCTCGCCGCGGCCATCCGGTCCGGGGAGGTCGACGCCGACGACCCGGCGCTGCTGGCCGCGGTGCGGGCGGCGGTCACCGACCGGCTCCTGGTGGCCAACCCCCGCTACCTGGCCCACCCCGGGTGACCGGCCCGCCCCCGGCTCAGCCGCGGTGCTCGACGATCCGCAGGGCGATCGTGGTGTAGCGCTCGACCAGCTCGTCCAGGGTGATCCCGCCGCCCGGGTCGTACCACTGGGACAGCGCGTTGCACGCCGCCACGATCGCCCGCCGGGCGTCGTCGGGGTGGGTGCAGCCGAACTGGCCGCGGGCCACCCCGTCGGCCAGGATGTCCGACCAGAGCTGGGAGGCCGCGCGGCGCCGCCCGGCCAGCCGCTCGCGGTGCTCCGGTTCGAGGTTGCGCCACTCCAGGGCGGAGATGTTGCTCTCCACCCGGCGGCCCACCCGGTACTCGACGGTCACCCGGACCAGCGCCCGCAGCTGCTCGGCGGGATCGTCGGCGGCGGCGCGCAGGGCGCCGTCGCAGCGCTGGAAGTAGTCCTCGGTGATCTCCTCGACCAGCGCCGCGAGCAGGTGCTGCTTGCTGGGGTGCCAGTGGTAGAGCGCGGACAGGCTCAGCCCGGCGCGCTTGGCGATGTCGCGGATGGAGGTGCCGTGGTAGCCGCGCTCGGCGAAGATCTCGCGGGCCGCTGCGGTGATGGCCTCGCGGCCGCCGCCGCGCGGGACGGCCGGGGCGGGCGGCGCCACGACGGCCGCCGCGCCGCTCGGGCCCGCGGCACTCACCGGCCGTCCCGGGAGGCGAGGGGCTGGGGCTCGCTCATCGGGCCAGCATATGGCGCCCACGTGGCGCCCGACGCTTGCCCGCTTAACGAGTGATCGGTAATTTCGCGGGTCAGCGCGCTGCCCACCGCACCTCCGGGTCCCCGGACCCGCGATCAACGACGATCGCCGCACCGTCGCGGCCCGAGGAACAGGAGCAGGCATGGCTGATCCGAACGGCACACCGACCGACGCCGCACCGCAGCCCGACGTGGACGTGGTCGTCGTCGGGGCCGGGTTCGCCGGGCTCTACATGCTGCACCGGCTGCGCGGGCTGGGCTTCACCGCGACCGTCCTGGAGGCCGCCGACGACGTGGGCGGCACCTGGTACTGGAACCGCTACCCGGGCGCCCGCTGCGACATCCCGACCACCGACTACACCTTCGGCTTCGACCCGGAGCTGGAGTCGGCGTGGACCTGGTCGGAGAAGTACGCCACCCAGCCGGAGATCCTGCGCTACCTGCAGTTCGTCGCCGACCGCTACGACCTGCGCCGCGACATCCGGTTCGGCACCCGGGTCACCGGGGCCAGCTGGGACGGGTCGGCGCAGCTGTGGCGCATCGGCACCGACTCCGGCGCAGACCTGGCCTGCCGCTACTACGTGATGGCCACCGGCTGCCTCTCGGTGCCCAAGGAGCTCGACGTCCCCGGCGCCGACCGGTTCCGCGGCGAGGTGTACTTCACCAGCCGCTGGCCGCACGAGGGCGTCGACTTCACCGGCAAGCGGGTCGGCGTGGTCGGCACCGGGTCGTCGGGCATCCAGTCGATCCCGCTGATCGCCGAGCAGGCCGCCGAGCTGACGGTCTTCCAGCGCACCCCGAACTTCTCCATCCCGGCGGGCAACGGTCCGGCCCCGTCCGAGAGCCTGGCCCAGATCGCCACCGACCGCGCCGGCTACCGGGACCGGGCCAAGTGGTCGCGGATCGGGGTGCCCCGCGAGCCGGCCACCGAGACCGCCGCGATGCTGACCCCCGAGGAGCGCAAGGCCCGCGTCGACGCCGCGGTCGCCGAGGGGACGCTGGCCGGGATCCTGTCCTTGTGGGCCGACCTGGGCACCAACCCGGAGGCCAACGACATCGCCGCCGGCCTGCTGCGCGACCGGATCCGGTCGATCGTGCACGACCCGGTGACCGCCGAGGCGCTCTGCCCGACCGACCACTACTTCGGCACCAAACGACCCTGCCTGGACACCGGCTACTACGAGACCTACAACCTGCCCCACGTCCGGTTGGTCGACCTGCGCGAGCACCCGATCAGCACGGTCACCGAGACCGGCATCGAGACCGCCGAGTCCGCCTACGAGTTCGACGCGATCGTCTACGCCACCGGCTTCGACGCGATGACCGGCGCCATCGTCGGCGTCGACATCACCGGGGCGGACGGCCGGACGCTCAAGGAGAAGTGGGCCGACGGGCCGCGGACCTACCTGGGGCTGCTGACCGCGGGGTTCCCGAACCTGTTCCTGATCACCGGGCCGGGCAGCCCGTCGGTGCTGTCCAACATGGCGGTCTCGATCGAGCAGCACGTCGACTGGATCGCCGACTGCCTGCGCGACCTGCGCGCGGGCGGATTCACCACGATCGAGCCGACGCCGGCCGCGGAGGAGGGCTGGGGGCGCCACAGCGCCGACTGCGCGGCGATCACCCTGCACCCCACGGCGAACTCCTGGTACATGGGCGCGAACGTGCCCGGCAAGCCACGGGTGTTCCTGCCCTACATCGGGGGCGTGGACGCCTACCGGGCGGCCTGCGACGAGGTCCGCGAGCGCGGCTACCTGGGGTTCCGCCTGAGCGGCCCGGACCGGACCCAGGAGAACGACGGGGTGGTCCGCCGGGTCCAGCCCGACGTGGCGATGGTGCTGCAGATGATGGCCGACCTCGGGCTGCCGCCGCTGGAGTCGCTGTCACCGGAGCAGGCGCGGGCGTTCATGGACGAGACGAGCGCCGCGCGCCCGCCGGGCCCGGAGGTCGGCGAGGTCGTCGACGGGGTGCTGCCCGGCCCGGCCGGCAACCTGGCCTACCGCCGCTACCGCCCCGACTCGCCCGGCCCGCACCCGCTGGTGTGCTACTTCCACGGCGGCGGCTGGGTGCTGGGCAGCCACGACTCCGACGACCCGCTGCTGCGCGACCTCTGCGCGCGCAGCGGCGCGGTGATCGTGTCGGTGGACTACCGGCACGGGCCCGAGGCGCGGTTCCCCGCCGCCCACGACGACGCCTGGGCCGCCCTGCAGTGGGTGGCCGCGCACGTCACGGAGCTCGGCGGCATCCCCGGGCAGCTGGCCGTGGCCGGCTGGTCGGCCGGGGCGAACCTGGCCGCGGTGGTCTGCCAGCAGGCCCGGGACGCGGGCGGGCCGGAGATCGCCGGCCAGCTGCTGCTCACCCCGGTCACCGACAGCGACCTGAGCCGGCCGTCCTACACCGAGAACGCCGACGGGTACGTGCTGACCAGGGCGCTGATGGAGTGGTTCTTCGACCACTACGTCGACCCGGCCGACCGCCGCGACCCGCGGGTGGCCCCGCTGCACGGCGACCTGACCGGCCTGCCCCCGGCGGTGGTCGTCACCGCCGAGTTCGACCCGCTGCGCGACGAGGGCGACGCCTACGCCGGGGCGCTCGCGCAGGCCGGCAACCAGGTGCAGCTGATCCGGGCCCGCGGCCACACCCACACCTCGATGACGATGGTGGACGTCGTGCTGTCCGGGGCCCTCTACCGGGCCCGGATGGCCGAGGCGATCACCGGGTTCTTCGCCCGCGTCCCGGCCTGAACCCGGGCGGTGGCCCACCGGGCGGCGGGGCAGCCTCGCCGCCCGGTGGGGCCACCGGGTCCGGGGCCGCCGGGTCAGACGTTGACGCCGTAGTCCTTCGCCAGCGCCGCGAGGCCGCCCGCGTAGCCGTCGCCGACGGCGCGGAACTTCCACTCCTCGCCGTTGCGGTACAGCTCGCTGAAGATCATCGCCGCGGCCGTGGAGGTGTCCTCGCTGAGGTCGAAGCGGGCGATCTCGTCGCCGCCGGCCTGGTTGACCACCCGGACGAAGGCGTTGCGCACCTGGCCGAAGGTCTGGCCGTGGGTCTCGGCGTCGAAGATGACCACCGCGAACACGATCTTGTCCAGGCCGGCCGGCAGCCCGGTCAGGTCGACCTTGATCTGCTCGTCGTCGCCCTCGCCCTCACCGGTGGTGTTGTCGCCGGTGTGCTGGATGGCGCCGCCGGCGCCGACCAGGTTGTTGAAGAACACGAAGCTGCCCTGGTCGAGCACCTTGCCGTCGGCGCCCAGGCCGAGCGCCACCGCGTCGAGGTCGAACTTGGCGCCGTCGGTGGTGCGGGCGTCCCAGCCCAGCCCGATGGTGACCGCCGTCAACGGGGCCGCGCCCGGGGTCTTGGCGACCTCCTTGGTCAAGCTGATGTTGCCGCCCTTGGTCAGGCTGACCGGCATCGGAAACCCTCATCTCTGTCGTGACATCGCTGTCGCGACGCCGCCTGCTCCGGCGGCCGTCGTGACGGTCCCGGCTCCGCGCCGGGTGCGGCCGACTGTATCCATCCCGCCGTCACGGCCCGCCCAGCCCGGCCCGCCGCGCCAGCGTCGCCGCGGTGGCCCGGTCGGTCACCTGGAGCTTGGCGAGCAGGTGGGAGACGTGGTTGCGGACGGTCTTGGCGCTCAGGCCCAACCGGGCGGCGATCTGCGGGGTGGTCAGCCGGCGGGCCAGCAGGTCGAGGACCTCCCGCTCGCGGGCGGTGAGCTCGGGGAACGGCGGCTCGACCGGCTGCCCCGGACCGGCCGCCAGGAAGGTGGTCAGCCGCGCGGCCACGGTCGGGCCGAAGATCGCCTCGCCGCCGGCCACCGCGCGCACCGACCGCAGGATCTCCGCGCGCCCGGCGCCCTTGAGCAGGTAGCCCCGCGCCCCGGCGCGCAGCGCCGCGAAGACCGAGTCGTCGTCGTCGGCCATGCTCAGCACGAGGACCCGGGCGTGCGGGCTGGCCGCGACGATGCGCCGGGTCGCGGCGACCCCGCCCATGCCCGGCATGGTGAGGTCGAGCAGGACGACGTCCGGCTGCCGGGCGGCCACCACCGCGATCGCCTCCTCCCCGCTCGCGGCCTCCCCGCAGATCTCCAGGTCGGGCGCGGTGGCGAGCAGGGCGCGCAGGCCGGAGCGGAACAGCGCGTGGTCATCGACGAGCAGGATGCGGATGGGTTCCACGCTCCACCTCCCGGTGCTCGGTCGGGTCAGCGGGCTGCAGCGGCAGATGGGCGCGGACGACGGTGCCGCCGCCGGCCTGCCCCTGCACGGTGCACGTGCCGCCGAGCTCGGCGGCGCGTTCGCGCATCGACGCGATCCCCACGCCGGTCCGGCCGTCCGGCCCGGGGCCGCGCCCGTCGTCGACGACCTCGACGCGCAGCCGGTCGCCCTCGGCGGCGAGGGTCACCCGGGCGGTGCGGGCGGCGGCGTGCCGGACGGCGTTGGCCAGCGCCTCGACCGCGATCCGGTAGGCGGCGACCTCGGTGGCGGCCGGCAGCGGCGGCAGCGGCGCGGGCAGGTCGAGCTCCACCGCGGGGCCCGAGCGCGGCCGCCCGGCCAGGTGCGCCTCCAGCGCCCCGGCCAGGCCGAAGTTGTCCAGCGCGGGCGGGCGCAGGCCCTCGATCAACCGGCGCACGTCGGCCAGCGCGGCCTGCGCGTCGTCGACGATCTCGCCGAGCAGGTCGTGCACCGGTCCCGGCCCGGCGATCTCGCGCGCGGCGTCCGCGCGCATCACCATCGCGGCGAGCCCGGGCCCCAGGCCGTCGTGCAGGTCGCGGCGCAGCCGCCGGCGCTCCTCCTCGCGGGCCCGCACCCGCCGCTCCCGCGACCGCTGCAGGTCGTGC
This sequence comes from Pseudonocardia sp., assembly GCA_030147065.1. GTDB lineage: Bacteria > Actinomycetota > Actinomycetes > Mycobacteriales > Pseudonocardiaceae > Pseudonocardia. The sequence goes on from JASLAP010000725.1 coordinate 7,242, forward strand.
GACAGCTGGGGGGCCCGCGCCGCCGCGCGGGCCGCCCGGACCGCGCCCGCGACCGGTCCGGCGAGGTCGCGGAGCAGCCGCAGGTCGCGCCGGCCCAGCGCGTCCTCCCCGGGGCGCGGCCCGAGCAGCAGCGTGCCGACCCGCTCGCCGCCCGCGACGAGCGCGATCTCGGTCGGGTCGGGCGGCAGCGGCCCGGCGGAGGTCCGGTGGCGCGGCTCGTCCCCGGCGCCGACCTCGACGGCGACCGCGCCGAGCCGGAGGGTGTCGCGCAGGGTGGCGACCAGGACCGGCAGGGACCCGGCGTCCGGCACCAGCTCCAGCTGGCGGCCCAGCCGGGACAGCACCGCGTAGGGGTCGCCGCGCTCGCCGTAGAGCAGGCGGTCGACGCGGCGCTGGACGCGGGTCCGCAGCGGCGCCAGCAGCAGCGCGGCCGCGCCGACCCCGACCAGCGCGGCCGGGAGCTCGGCCGGGCCCAGCACCGGTCCGAGCAGGGCGCCGGTCGCGGCGACCACCACCAGGTAGGCGCCCAGGACCGCGGCCGAGAGCACCACCAGCACGACCGTGCGGCTGATCAACCGCTCGATGTCGAGGAGGCGGTGCCGCACGACGGCGATGGCCAGCACCACCGGCAGGAGCGCGCCGGCGGCGACGCCGACCAGCTCCCAGAACAGGTCGCGGACCGGCCAGATCGACTCCGGGTGGTCGTCGACGGCGCCGGCCACCAGCCGGGCGAGCACGAGCAGCGCCGCCAGCCCGACCCCGTAGGCCAGCCACTGGGCCTGCTGGCGGCGCCGCGATCCGGGCGTCGCGCTGCGGGCCCCCCGCAGCAGGGCGACGGCCGCGGCCACCACGAGCACCACCGACCACAGCGACAGGACCAGCGCGGCGGCGTCCGCGGCGGGGGCCAGGCCGGCGACCCCGAGCGGGTTGGGCCACCCGCCGCCCGACTGGACCTCGGGACCCGGCCGGACGGCGCCGAGCGCGCCGGCCAGCACGGTGAGCACGGCCAGCGCGCCCAGCGGCCACCGCCACCGCCGGTCGGGCCGCCCGTCGGGGAAGCAGACCGGAGCCGCGCTGAGCAGCGCGTTGGCCGGCGCCCACAGCCAGGTCGCCGGCCAGACCACCGCGGCGGCCACCGCCGCCGGGAGGTGCGCCGCGAGCCGGGCGCACAGCTCCAGCAGGGCGAAGCACGCGGCGCTGCCGAGCAGCAGCGCCCCGATCGCGCCGTCCGGGCGCTGCCGCAGCACCAGCCCCCCGGTCGTGGCGCAGGTGACAACGATCACCAGGTGCAGGAGGTCGACGGCGGCGGCGCCGGACGCGACGCCCGCCAGCACGGCACCGGCGACGGCCAGCAGGACGGCGGCGGTCGCCGGCAGCGCCGCCCGCCGCACGTGCGCCGCTCTGCCGGTCACGACGCAGGACGATAACCCGGAACCCCGGGTCAGCCGCGCGCCCGCCGGGCGCCGACGACGACGGCGCCGCCGCAGCCGATCAGCCACAGCGCCCCCGGCACCACGGCCGCGTACTGCACGGGCAGCACCTGGGTGAGCGCGAGCAGCAGGGCCATCACCGCGCTGAACACCGCCGTGCCCCGGCCGACAGCGCCCCCACCCACAGTGCCCCGACCGACAGTACCCCGGCCGGCCAGCGCGAACGCGGCCGCGGCGGCGCCCAGCGGCCCCCACAGCCAGGCGATCGTGTTGTAGAAGGTCACCTGGGCGCCGACGGTGTCGGGGTCGAAGGGCTGCGGCCCGGTCAGGGCCCAGTACATCTCGGTCGCGAGGCCCCCGCCGACCACCACGGCCGCCGCGGTCAGCAGCACGCCGCCCGCGGCCACCGCGGGCAGCAGGCTCCCCGCGGGTGTCCGGGCGGCCAGGTGGCGGCGCAGCCCGGCGGCGAACACCAGCAGGCAGGCGGCGACCGTCGCGCACACCGCCTGCTGCACCCAGACCAGCGCCGCCCGGTCGGCGACGGCCGCGGCGAGCGCGGTGTTGTCGGCGACGGCGCCGGTGCCGACGTCGTAGAGGTCGGCGGTGCCCAGCAGGCCGACGAGGCCGACGAGGCCGCCGGCGACGCCGGCCCACCCCCACGCCGCGCCCGGCAGCGGGACCGCCGGGTCGACGCGGGACAGGCGGGCGGTGGGGTCGGTCGCGGTCATGGGTGCTCCTGAGCGGTGCGGGGATCGGTCGCCGTCACCCTCGCCCGCCCACCGGTGGGCCCGGCAGGGTCACCGCGTCCCGATCACCCGGGACGCACCCGGGACACCGCCCACTCCGTCGAGAACGACGTTGCTGTCGATTGGACCGTCCACATCGCGATGACGTCGTTCTCGACGGGTGGGTCAGGTGTAGGGGGCGCCGAGCGGGTCGACCGTCTCGTGGTCGGCGATGCCGGCGGCGAGCCGGGCCAGCGCCCAGTCGCCGTCGCCGAGCACGTGGTCGATGGCGGTGAGCCGGCTGGTGTAATGGCCCACCGTGTACTCCGCGGTGACCCCGATGCCGCCGTGCAGCTGGATGGCCTCCTTGCCGATGTGGCGGGAGGCGCGGCTGGTCTGCAGCCGGGCCCGGTCGGCCGCGGTGACCACGTCGCCGCCGGCGTCGACGACCAGCGACGCCCACAGCGCGGTGCTGCGGGCCAGCTCCAGCGACACGTACATGTCCGCGGCGCGGAAGGTGAGCGCCTGGAACTTGTTCAGCGTGACCCCGAACTGCTTGCGCGTCCTGAGGTACTCGGTGGTCGTGGTCAGCGCGGTGGCCATCGCCCCGATCGCCTCGTGGGCGTAGGCGATGCGGGCCACGGCCTGGGCCCGCTCGATGTCGGCCGACCGGTCGGCGGGGCCCTCGCCGAGCGGCTCGGCCGGGGTGTCGGCGAACTCGACCTTCGCCGCCCGGCCGCCGTCGTGGGTGCGGTAGCCGACCCGGCTCAGGCCCTCGGCGTCGCCGTCGACGACGAACAGCCGGGTGCGCCCGTCGACCAGGGCGGAGACGACCAGGACGTCGGCGCGGGCGCCGTTGGGCACCGGCTCCTTGATCCCGGTGAGCCGCCAGCCCTGGGCGTCCTCGGTGGCGTACACGTCCGCGGCAGTCGGGCTCCACCGGGTGCCCGGCTCGGCGTGGGCGAAGGCCGGGACCAGCGACCCGGCGGCCAGCCCGGCGATCAGCTCGCCGCGCTGCGCGTCGGTGCCGACCGCGTCGACCAGCCCGCCGGCCAGGACCACGGCCTCGACGAACGGCTCGGGGGCCAGCACCCGCCCGATCTCCTCGGCCACGATCGCCACCTCGACCGGCCCGGCGCCCGCGCCGCCGTGCTCCTCGGCGAAGGGCAGCCCGAGCAGGCCCATCTCGGCCAGCGCGGCCCAGGTCTTCTCGTCGAAGCCGGGGTCGGCGGCGACCACCGCGCGGCGCTTCTCGCCGTCGTAGGCCCGGCCCAGCAGCCCGCTCACCGCCTGGCGCAGGGCGTCGTGCTCGTCGTCGTAGGTGAAGTCCATGCTGTCGGTCCCGGTGTTGTCGGTCTCGGTCATGATCACAGCCCCAGGATCGTGCCGGCGATGATGGTGCGCTGAACCTCGTTCGACCCGCCGTAGATGGTGGTCTTGCGGTAGTTCAGGTACTCGGGCGTGGCCACCCGCGCCCACTCGGGGACCGCCGAGCCGTCGTCGGCGAACGAGGCCAGCGACAGCGGCCCGGCGATGTCGACCACCAGCTCGGTGGCGGCCTGCTGCAGCTCCGAGCCGCGCAGCTTGAGCACCGACGACGCCGGGTGCGGCTTGCCGCCGTCGGAGTGCGCGACCACCCGCAGCGCGGTCAGCTCCAGGGCCAGCAGGTCGTTCTCCAGCTCGGCGATCCGGGCGGCCATCCGCGGGTCCTCGGCGAGCGGGCGCCCGCCGTCGCTGATCCCGGCGGCCAGCACCTTCGCGTCGGCCAGCAGGCGCTTGGTGAACCCGACCCGGGCGATGCCC
>JASLAP010000726.1 GCA_030147065.1 Pseudonocardia sp.
CCGGCCCGCGCCGCCCCGCTCCGGCGGGGATGCCGCTGCCGCGGCGGTCGGGCCCGTCCCGGGTGCCGCCGCCGCTGCCGGCCGAGCCGGCCGCCGTCGTGCACCCGCTGACCGGGCAGTCGTGGGCCACCGACGTCGGGACCATGCGCCGGTTGCTGACGGCTCTTCGAACCCTGCACTGACGGTATTCACTCGAATGGCCGGGAAGGCATCACGGAGGGTATTTGCCGCTTCCGCCCGGCCTTCCCGCTCTTGTCACCCGGAGTCATTGGGTTACGCTTCGGGCTCCCCGAACGAACGTCCCGGTGAGCGCACTCCCCGCGCTCGGACGTCACTCCGCTGGAGGTCTCGGAAATGACCAATATCGACAACTCGCTGGACATGGCGGCGAACATCAAGGGGGCTTTCGCGGTCGCGCTGGTCGACTACGACAGCGGCATGACCCTGGGCTCGCGGGGCGGCAGCCCGGAGTTCGACCTCGAGGTGGCCGCACCCGGCAACAGCGACGTCGTCCGCACCAAGATGGACGTGATGCAGAAGCTGAACCTGCGCGAGTCCATCGAGGACATCCTGATCACCCTGGACACCCAGTACCACCTGATCCGGCCGATCCGCGGGCTGGCCGACGAGAAGCTGTTCTTCTACCTGGTGCTCAACCGGGCGCAGGCCAACCTGGCCATGGCCCGCCGCGACCTGCGGGTGATCGAGAAGGAGTTCTACCTGAACAACCCGGGTCCGGGCGGTCGCCCCGGCGCGATGCCCGACGGCCAGGCCTTCTTCCCGTCCAACGCGGGCCGCTGACGACGCGGCCGGGCGGACGAGCGCGTACGGGAACGATCGAGTGGGCCGACACCGGCATGCCGTCACCGTCCGCGTCGACGGTCTCGCTGCGGTCCTCGGCCCACTGCTGAGGGACGCGCGGGTCGTCGCCGCGACGCTGGTCGACGCGGACAGCGGCATGGTGCTCGACACGTGCACCTCGGACGGGTGGACCACCGACCTCGACATGGTGGGGGCGGCGCACGCCGAACTGGCCCGGATGGCGTTCACCCTGCCGGGCCAGCAGGACCCGGAGCCGGTCGACGAACTGATCGTCAGTGCCGGCCCGGACCGGCACCACCTGCTGCGGGCGGTGCCCGACCCGCACGGCGACCGACTGGTGCTGTCGATCGTGGTGAGCGGTTCGCGCCGGTTCGCCGAGCGGGCGCGCCGGAGGTTGCGGGCAGTGCCCGTGGACGCCCTCACCGCGGGTCCGACGATCGTCCGCCGGCCGGGTGTGGGCGGCTGGTCCGCCCCGGCGCGGATGCTGCTCGGCTCCCGCGCGGTCGACCCGATCGGTGCGGCCCCCGGGGCCGTCACCACCGGCGACGGCCCACGACCCGCGCCGGTCGGGGTGTTCGCGGCCGGGAGCGGCCGGGACGGCGGCGGATCCGGTCCGGTGAGCGTCGTTCCGGCCGGCGGTGCGATCAGCGGCCTGGCCGGTCGTCCGGTCGGTGGCCAGGTCCGCGGCGTCGCGCCGGGCCCGTCCGGGCCCCATCCGACAGGCACCGGCTTGATCAGCGCCGACCCGACCAGCACCGGCCCGGCTGGTGCCGGGGGCCGACGGTCGGCCGCCACCAGCGCGTCGGGGGGTGCTCCGTGGGCCGCCACCGGCGCGACGGGCGCATCACCCGGTGCGCAGCCCGGCCTGGCCGGGCGGTGGACCGAGGTTGACCGCGGTCAGCCACGCGACCCGGGCCCCCGGCCGGAGGTCCACGCGACGGCCCGGACCGACGGCGGTCACCCCGCTCGCCCGGCAACCCTCGCGGGCGGTCCCGCTCCCGTGACCGGTCCGGCGGCTGGTGCGGGTCCGGGCAGTAGCGCGCACAACAGCGCTGCACGGAGCAGTGCCGGTGAGCCCACGGCCCGCCAGACCGGTGCCGGCCAGGGCAGCGGAGCCCGCAGGGCGTACGGGCCCGGCCACGCCAGTCCGGGCCGGGCGCCGGCGCACCCCGCCGGGACCGATCACGGCCCGGAGGCGCCCGCGGCGCTGAACATCGTGCCGGCGCGCCCCTCGCCGCAGCCGGGCAGCCTGTTCGAGCCGGTGACCCCCGTCGCGAGGTGGCCGGGACCGCCGACGTCCGAGCCCGCCCGCTCCGGACCGCTGCCGCCGCACGGTTCTCCCGGTGGTGGGTCGCCACCCGATCGGGTGGTCGTCGAGGTGCCCGCGGCGGGGGACCAGCCCGCACCCCGGCCGGGCCCCGGCTTCCCGGCGGATCCGGCTGCTCGCGGTCGAGTCGCGGCACCGGCGGCCCACCACCCGACGTCGGCCGGTCCGGAACCCGGCCCGGACGCCCAGCGGTTCGGCGACATCCGCCCGGTCGACCGCGTCCGCCCGCAGGACGACGTCCGCATGGGGGACGGGAACCGGCCGCCCGCAGGTCCCCGTCCGGAGGGCGGCGCCCACCCGCGGGACGCGGACCGGCCGCCCGGGAGCACCCGGCCGCCGGACGACGCCCCGGTCGACCTGTTCGAGCCGGCCGGTCCGCCCGGCCGTGCGGAACCGGCGGGGGACCGGACGCCCCGGAGTCCGGCGCCCCCCTCGGCGCTGCCACCCCGCCGACTGGGCTGAGCGGGCCGTCGGCGTCGTCCACCGGCCGTGCGGGCGGGCCGATCCGGAGAAACCGGTCCAGCGCGCCGCACCCGCTCGGGGGTCCACGACCGCAACCCGGTGGTGGCCCCCTCTAGCATCGGTGACGAACCAGCACGGCGGGGTCCGCCCCGTCCACCACCCGTCGACCACGTCACCGCCCGCGATCGGGTCCGATCGCCCGCGGCCCACCAGGAGGCACCCCTTGTCCGCGCCCGCATCCCGTCCCGCGTCCGCTCCCGTCCGGGTGCCGGCCGGGACCACGGCGGGCGCCGCGGTCCGGGCGGCCGGGCTGCCCGGCTCCGGGCCGGAGGCGGTCGTGGTCGTCCGCGACGGCGAGGGCCGGTTGCGCGACCTGGCCTGGCAGCCCGACGTCGACGTCGAGGTCGAGCCGGTGCCCGCGGACAGCGAGGACGGCCGGGCGGTGATCCGGCACTCCGCCGCGCACGTGCTGGCCCAGGCCGTCCAGCAGTTGCGGCCCGACGCGAAGCTGGGCATCGGCCCGCCGATCACCGACGGGTTCTACTACGACTTCGACGTCGCCGACCCGTTCACCCCCGAGGACCTGCGGGTCCTCGAGACCGCGATGAAGAAGATCATCAAGGCCGGGCAGCGGTTCGCCCGCCGCCGCTACGACTCCCTCGACCAGGCCCGCAAGGAACTCGCCGACGAGCCCTACAAGCTCGAGCTGATCGAGCTCAAGGGCGCGCCCGAGGCCGACCGCGGCGAGGAGATCGTCGAGGTCGACGGGTCCGGGGAGCTGACCGCGTACGACAACGTGCACGCCCACACCGGTGAGGTCGTCTGGTCGGACCTGTGCCGCGGCCCGCACCTGCCCACCACCAAGCACATCCCGGCCTTCACCCTCACCCGGTCCGCGGCGGCCTACTGGCGCGGGGACGAGAAGAACCGGCAGCTGCAGCGGATCTACGGCACCGCGTGGGAGAGCCGCGAGGCCCTCGACGCGCACCTGGACCGGATCGCCGAGGCCGAGCGCCGCGATCACCGGCGGCTGGGTGCGGAGCTGGACCTGTTCTCCTTCCCCGACGAGATCGGGTCCGGGCTGCCGGTGTTCCACCCCAAGGGCGGGATCATCCGCCGGGAGATGGAGGACTACTCCCGGCGCCGCCACGAGGCCGCGGGGTACGAGTTCGTCAACACCCCGCACATCACCAAGGGCCAGCTGTTCGTCACCTCCGGGCACCTGCAGTGGTACGCCGAGGGGATGTACCCGGCGATGCACCTCGACGAGGAGACCAACCCCGACGGGACGGTGCGCAAGCCCGGCCAGGACTACTACCTCAAGCCGATGAACTGCCCCATGCACAACCTGATCTACCGGTCGCGTGGGCGCAGCTACCGGGAGCTGCCGCTGCGGCTGTTCGAGTTCGGCAGCGTCTACCGCTACGAGAAGTCCGGCGTGGTCCACGGCCTGACCCGGGCGCGCGGGTTCACCCAGGACGACGCGCACATCTACTGCACCACCGACCAGATGCACGACGAGATCCGCTCGCTGCTGGCGTTCGTGCTCGACCTGCTGCGCGACTACGGCCTCGACGAGTTCTACCTGGAGCTGTCGACCCGCGACCCGGAGAAGTCCATCGGGTCCGACGAGGACTGGGAGCGGGCCACCGAGGCGCTGCGCGCGGCCGCGCAGGCCTCCGGCCTGGAGCTGGTGCTCGACCCGGGCGGCGCCGCGTTCTACGCCCCGAAGATCAGCGTCCAGGTCAAGGACGCGATCGGGCGGACCTGGCAGATGTCCACCATCCAGGTCGACCTCATGGAACCCGGGCTGTTCGACCTGGAGTACTCCGCCGCCGACGGCTCCCGCCCGCGCCCGGTCATGATCCACCGCGCGCTGTTCGGGTCGATCGAACGGTTCTTCGGGGTGCTGCTCGAGCACTACGCCGGGGCGTTCCCGGCCTGGCTGGCCCCGGTCCAGGTGGCCGCCATCCCGGTCACCGAGGAGCAGGTGCCGCACGTCCAGGTGGTCGCCGCCGCCCTGCGCGAGCACGGTGTCCGGGTCGAGGTCGACACCAGCGACGACCGCATGCAGAAGAAGATCCGCACCCACACCATGCAGAAGGTGCCCTTCCTGCTGCTGGCCGGCGGCCGCGACGCCGAGGCCGGCGCGGTCAGCTTCCGCTTCCGCGACGGCAGCCAGGTCAACGGGGTCCCGGTCGCCGAGGCCGTGCGCCGGGTCGTGGACTGGATCGCCGCCCGGGACAACACCGCGCCCACCGCCGAGGCGTTCGGCAGCGGCACCGACGGCCACGCCAGCAAGGCCGGCGCCGCCGCCTCCGCATAGCACGGGCGGCGCCCGCCGCAGCCGACCCGGGTAGCACGCTCCCGACCGGCCGACCACGGCCTAGGATCGCTGGTCATGAGCGACGCGGCCGCGCCGGACGCGCCCGACGGCGGGCCCACCATGGAGGAACGGGACGGCGTCGGCACCCCGGACGGGTTCCGCCGGCTGTGGACCCCGCACCGGCTGGCCTACATCAAGGAGGCCGGCGCCGAGGGCTGCCCGTTCTGCCGCATCCCGGACATGTCCGACGAGGACGGCCTGGTGGTCGCCCGCGGCGAGGCGGTGTACGCGGTGCTGAACCTGCACCCCTACAACCCCGGCCACCTGATGGTGCTGCCCTACCGGCACGTCGCTGACTACGAGAGCCTCAGCGAGCGGGAGACGGCCGACATCGCGTTGCTGACCCAGCAAGCGCTGCGGACGCTGCGCGAGGTGTCGCAACCGCACGGCTTCAACGTCGGGCTGAACCTTGGCGGTGTCGCCGGGGGGTCGCTGTCGTCGCATCTGCACCAGCACGTGGTGCCTCGATGGTCCGGGGACGCCAACTTCATCACGGTGGTCGGCGAGACCAAGCTGCTTCCCCAGCTGTTGGGCGACACCCGAGAGCTGCTGGCGACCCGCTGGTCGGTGGACGTCGCCTGAGCCACGTCCGGGCGTGCGTCGCCTAGCC
>JASLAP010000154.1 GCA_030147065.1 Pseudonocardia sp.
CCCTGCACGACTTCCGCGCGGTCGCGGCGATCCGATCGTTCCTGTCCCGCGCGGACGGGTGGGACGCGCGCGCCGCCCGGGGCTGGACGGCCGACCGCCGGTCGGTCCTCGAGGACCGCTGCGACCGGATCCTGGGCCTGCCCGAGTGGCGCGACCGCGTCGCGGTGGGCCTGCTCTCCGCCGACCGGCCCGAGTTCGGGCTGGCCCAGCACGCCGCCGGGTGGCTGGGCATCGACACCTTCGACGTCCAGGTCGCCCGGATCCGCGAGGACCCCTTCGGCGTCGACTGGTTCGCGGCCTGGCAGCAGGCCGATGCCGCCCGCGCCGAGCAGCTGGTGGACCTGGCCCGCAGGACGCTCCCACTGGACGCGATCGGCACCGGCCCCGGCGACGAGCTCGGCCTGGGGCCGCAGTGGCGCGCGCACCAGGCCCTGGACTGGACCCTGCAGGCCCTGCGGGACCACGTGGGCGTGGGCGCGGACCTGGTGCTGGTCGGGCTGCGCAGCCCGGTCACCCGCAACCGGAACCTGGCGCTGGGGGTCCTGGCAGCCTGGCCGGCCGGAGCCTGGCCCGACGGCGCCCGGCGGCTGGTGGCCGAGCTGGCCCGCGCCGACCCGAACGGGTCCACCCGCGAGTCGGCCGCGCGGCTCCTCGCTCAGGGATCGGGCAGCAGCCCGTTCTCGTAGGCGAACACGACCGCCTGCACCCGGTCGCGCAGCCCGAGCTTGGCCAGCATCCCGGAGACGTGGGTCTTCACCGTGGCCTCGCCGAGGACGAGCGCCGCGGCGATCTCCCCGTTGGACATCCCGCGCCCGACCAGCCGCAGCACCTCCAGCTCGCGCGCGGTGAGCCGGCCGAGCTCGGCCGGCGCCGGGCGCGGGGCGAACCGGGCGAACTCCCGCACCACCTGCCGGGTGACCGAGGGCGAGAGCAGGGCGTCGCCGCGGGCGACCGCGCGCACCCCGGCGACCAACTCCTCGGGGGTGGCCGTCTTGAGCAGGAAGCCGCTCGCGCCGGCCCGCAGCGCCTCGAACACGTACTCGTCGTGGTCGAAGGTGGTGAGGATGAGCACCCGGGCGCGGTTGTGCGGGTCGGCCAGGATCCGCCGGGTCGCGGCCAGCCCGTCGAGCACCGGCATCCGGATGTCGACCAGCGCGACGTCGGGGCGGTGCCGCCGGACCGCCTCCACCGCGCCCCGGCCGTCCTCGGCCTCCCCCACGACGTCGATGTCCGGCTCGTTCTGCAGGATGAGCCGGAACCCGTGGCGGACCAGGGCCTGGTCGTCGACGAGCAGCACCCGGACCGGGCTGGCGGGGCCGGTCACCGCGCGCCCAGCACGGCGTGCACCCGGAAACCGCCCGCCGGGCCGGCGCCGGTCTCCAGCCGGCCTCCGTGCAGCCCCACCCGCTCCCGCATCCCGACCAGGCCGCGCCCCGGCGGCGCCCCGCCCGGGCCGCGCCCGTCGTCGAGGATCTCCACGTCGACGACCCCGTCCGCGCAGCGCACGGTGACGGTGGCCCGGGCGGGGCCGGCGTGCTTGAGGGTGTTGGTGAGCGCCTCCTGCACGATCCGGAAGGCCGACAGCTCCAGCGACGGTCCCTCCGGGCGGCCGCGCACGGCGAGCTCGACCGGCAGCCCGGCGCGGCGGACGCTGTCCACCAGGTCGGGCAGCTGGTCGAGGCCGGGCGCCGGTTCGCGACCGGGCCGCCCGGCGTCGTCGTGCTCGCGCAGCACGCCCAGCAGCCGTTGCAGCTCGGCGATCACCTGCCGGCTGCCGGTCTGCACGGCGGCCACCGCCTCCCGGGCGTCGGCGGGCCGGTCGTCGAACAGCCGGTGGGCCACGCCGGCCTGGATGCCCATGACCGACACGTGGTGGGCGACCACGTCGTGCAACTCCCGGGCGATCCGCACGCGCTCCTCCAGCACCGCGCGCTGGGTGTTGCGCTCACGCTCCCGGTCGAGTTCCCGGTTGCGCTGCTCGAGCACCGCGCGGCCCTCCCGCAGCCGCCGCGTCATCGAGCCGAGCGTCCACCCGAGCACGTAGGGCAGCGCGTTGTTGGCCGCGAACACGACCACCTGCACCGGCTCCGCGCCGTCCACCAGCCCGGCCTTGGCGACCAGTCCGAGGGTGGTCGCGGCGAGCGTGATCGTCGCGCAGACCGCGGCCCGTGGGCGGGCGCCGTAGGCCGCGGCGCTGAACACCGCGACCCCGACCACCAGCCAGGCCACCACCTCGTGGGCGAGCCCGACCGGCCAGTAGACGACGAAGTGCGCCGCGCTGAGGACGAGCACGCTGCACGGGAACCGGCGGCGCAGCAGCAGCGGCGCGGTCAGCGCGGCCGCCCAGGCGACGATCACCGGCGGGCTCGGGACGTACTCGGTCGCGGCCGCGGACGGGGCGACCAGGCCGATGTCCGACGCCGCGGCCAGCCCGGTCAGCGCCAGCACCAGGCCGACGTCGACCAGCAGCGGGGAGCGCTGCAGGGCGCGTCCGAGGCGCTCGGTGACCATGACGCGCGGATCGTAGCCAGCGCCGCCCGGCCCGACCTCCGTCCACCGGACCGGTCGCCCTCCCCCGCAGGGCGGAGGTCGGCTCCCGGGCGACCCGCCGCGCAGCCGGTGCGGTCGAGGCGCGCGACCGATGCGGCCACGCGCCGCCGCCGCCTAACGTCCCTCGCCGCTGACCGGCGATGGGGGGACCAGTGCATCCAGGACGACCACGGGGGACACCCGATCCGGCGACCACCCGGATCCCGGCCGTCGACCCGGCGCGGTCGGCCACGACGGCGCTGCCCGCCCGGACACCGCGCACCGGCCCGGGCGCTGACCGGCCGGTCGCGATCGCGCACCGCCTGCTCTCCCCCGCCCTGGCGGTGGTCGCGGTGGCGCTGCTGCCGGTCGCCGCGGCGACCACCGACCTGCGCGCCCTGGACGGCTGGGGCCTGGCGACGGCGCTCGGCCCGGCCGCCTGGGTCGCGCTGCTGTGCGCGGTGGCGGCCTGCGTGACCGAGCTGCGTTCACCCCGACCGCGGACCGCGGCGCTGGTTGTGGCGACCGGGGTGCTGGTCCTGTGCACCGCCGGCCTGCCCTCGGTGGTGGAACCGACGGCGCGGTTCGGCACCGCCTGGACCCACGCCGGCTTCGTCGACGCCCTGGTGGTGCGCGACGGCGTCCCGGCCCGGGAGCTGGACACCCGGTTCTGGTGGCCGGCGTTCTTCGCCCAGTGGGCCTGGTTCCGCGAGGCCGGCGGGGCCGACCGGCTCGACCCGGTGCTGCGCTGGTTCCCGCCGGTCGCGGTGGCCGTCACCACCACCGGCGTGTACGCCCTGGCCCGCTCGCTGCTCGGCGGCACCCGCGCACCCTGGGCGGCGGCGTGGCTGTTCGTCGGGCTGAACTGGATCGAGCAGGACTACTTCTCCCCGCAGGCGCAGGCCGTCGTGCTGCAGCTGACCGTGCTCACCTTCGTGCTCGGCCCGTTGGCCACCCGGCGGACCGACGCCGCCGGGGTCACCGGGTGGCCGGCCCCACCCCCGCTGCTGCGACGCCTGCTGGTCGCGGCCGGGACCCCGCCCGGCCGGCCGGCGCTGCCGCCGCGCCAGCTGCTGCTCGTCCAGTTCTGCGTGGCGCTGTGCCTGGTGGCCGTGGTGGTCGAGCACCAGCTCACGCCGGTCGCCCTGCTCGGCCAGCTCGCCCTGCTGGCCGCGGTCGGCCGGTTCCGGGGACGCGGCGTGGTGCTGGTGGGTGTGCTCGCGCTGGCCCTGTTCGTGCTGGTCGGCAACCGCGACTGGTGGACCGGCAACCTGGCGCTGGTGATCGGCGACGGCAGCGCGACCGACGCCCTCGACGCCGGGCTCACCGACCGGCTGACCGGCGACACCGGGCAGACCGTCGTGAAGGCCCTGCGGGTGGTGCTGGCGGTGCTCACCTACCTGCTCGGTGCCGCGGGGGCGCTGACCTACTGGCGGCGCCGCCGCGACCTGGTGCCGTTCGGTCTCGCGGTGATCCCGCTCGGCATCGTCGTGCAGGGCTACGGCAGCGAGGCGCTGCTGCGGATCGTGCTCTACGCCCTGCCGGTGCTGGTCGTGCTCGGGACCGACGCGCTGCGGTCGCTGGCCCGCCGCCACCGGGGCGCGGAGGTCCTGCTCGCGGTGGGTCTGGCCGCGCTGTGCGCCACCACGGTGCTGGTGCGCGGGGGCAACGAGTCCTACCAGGCCGTGTTCCCCGAGGAGGTGGCGCTGTACCGGCAGGTCCTGGCCACCACCCCGCCCGGGCAGGAGGTCCTCACCCTCAACCAGGCGGGGCCCGCCGGTTTGGCGGGCGTCACCGAGTACGGCCGCGGCAGGCGATCGAGGGGTGCGGCCAACTCGCCGACGACCCGGTGCGCTGCCTCGACGCCCAGCGGCCCGACGTCGTGGTGGTCTTCACCTCGACCGAGAAGCTCGGGGTGTACCTGGAGGGCCGCCCGCCCGGCTGGACCCGCGCGCTGATCCAGGAGTTGGTCGCGTCCGGCCGCTACGTGCTGACCCACCAGCGCGGCTTCGACGCGGTGCTGGTGCGGCCGGACGGCTCCGGCCCTACGGGATGAGCCGGGTGCGCGCCTCACAGCCGGGCGGCGACCTGCCCGGCGCCCGGGCCGCTCACCGCGGCCAGCCCGGCCGGCCGGCCGGTCGCCAGCATCAGCAGGTCGATCGCCGGACCGCGCAGCTCGTCGGGGCCGGTCCCGCCCGACCAGTCCGCGTCCGTCGCCACCAGCCGGGTGCCCCGCAGGCGCTTGCGGGCACCGTAGAAGGCGCTGTCCCGGACGTGCTCCAGGGCGGCCAGCGTCGGCTCGACCGGTGCCGGGCGCACCCGGCCGAGGGGGCGGGCGATGTCCTGGCCGTGCACCAGGAAGTCGACCAGCGGGTCCAGCGGGCCCGCGCCGGGGGCGCGCCGCGGTGAGCCGGCGGTCTCCCGGATCTGGGCGACCAGCTCGGCCGGGGTGAACCGGGCCGCCCGCTGCCGGCTCAGCCGGTCCTCCATCCGGTCGAAGCTGCCGCGGGCCCGGATCGCCCCGACGACCACCATCGGCAGCGTCGTCCGGGTGGACAGGGTGAGGTGGGCGGCCAGGTCGTGGATCGTCCAGCCCGCGCACAGCGAGTCCGCGGTCCACTCCTCGGGGGTCAGCTCGTCGAGGAGGTCGGCGACGCCGAGGCGTTCGGTGCGCGTCCAGCCGAGGATCTGCTCGGTCATCGGGGTTGCCTTCCGGGGTGGTCGTGCGGAGCGGGGTCGGGGTCGATCGTGTGCAGGCGGCGCCGCAGGAGGGCCCGCTCCGGTTCGGTGCCGGCCAGGTCGAGGGCCGCCCGGTAGGCCGCCGCGGCCTCCGGGAGCCGGCCCAGTCGGTGCAGCAGGTCGGCCCGGGCCATCGGGTAGGGGTGGTAGCCGCGCAGGCGGGGCTCGCCGGCCAGCTCGTCCAGCAGGGCCAGGCCGGCCGCGGGGCCGTCGCGCATGGCGACCGCGGCCGCCCGGTTCAGCGCCACGACGGGCGAGGGCGCGAGCCCCTGCAGCACGTCGTAGAGCGCGACGATCTGGGCCCAGTCGGTGCTCGGGACGTCGGCGGCCTGGTCGTGCAGGGCGGCGATCGCGGCCTGCACGCCGTAGGGGCCGGGCGGCCCCCCGCGCAGCGCGGCGACGACCAGGTCCCCGCCCTCGGCGATCATCGACCGGTCCCAGCGGGCGCGGTCCTGGTCCTCGAGCAGCACGATCCCGCCGTCGGCCGCGGTGCGCGCCCCGCGCCGGGCGTGGACCAGCAGCATCAGCGCGAGCAGGCCGGCGACCTCGCGCTCGGCGGGCAGCAGCCGGCGCAGGATGCGGCCCAGCCGGACCGCCTCCTCGGCCAGGTCCAGCCGCTGCAGGTCGGGCCCGGAGCTTGCCGCGTAGCCCTCGGTGAAGATCGAGTAGACGACCTGGAGGACGCCCGGCAGTCGCTCGGGCAGCTCGTCGGCGCCGGGCACCCGGAACGGGATGCGCGCGTCGCGGATCTTCTTCTTCGCCCGCACGATCCGCTGCGCCATGGTCGGGACCGGGACCAGGTACGCCCGGGCGACCTCGGGGGTGGTCAGGCCGGCCAGGCAGCGCAGCGTCAGCGCCCCGCGGTCCTCGGCGGCCAGCGCCGGGTGGGCGCAGGTGAAGAACAGCCGCAGCCGCTCGTCGGGCAGGTCGCGACCGGCGTCGGCGGGCGGGGCCGGGCCGGCCCGGTCGGC
The DNA here is from genome assembly GCA_030147065.1 of Pseudonocardia sp. Classification (GTDB taxonomy): domain Bacteria; phylum Actinomycetota; class Actinomycetes; order Mycobacteriales; family Pseudonocardiaceae; genus Pseudonocardia. The sequence continues at coordinate 6,240 of JASLAP010000154.1, forward strand.
CTCGGCCTGCAGCACCGCGAGCCGGGCGGCGTAGGCCTGGTCGCGGCGCAGCCGGTCGACCGCCTTGCGCCGGGCCGTGGTCAGCAGCCAGGCGCCCGGCCGGCTGGGGACGCCGTCGACCGGCCAGTGCACCAGGGCGGCCTCGATCGCCTCGGAGGTCACCTCCTCGGCCAGGTCGAGGTCGCCGAACCGGCGCACCAGGGTGGCCAGCAGCAGCCCGCGCTCCTCCCGGAACACCGCGGCCACCGACTCGGCCGGCCCGGTGTCCACGCTCAGTCCTCGCCGAAGTCGGCGACCGGGCGCACCTCGACCCCGCCGCCGCCCACCGCACCGGGGCAGCGGGCGGCCCAGTCCAGCGCGGCGTCCAGGTCGGGCACGTCGATGACGTAGAACCCGCCGAGCAGCTCGCGGGTCTCGGCGAACGGCCCGTCGGTGACCGTGCGGTCGCCGCCGGCGCCCACCCGCACGGTGGTCGCCGTGACGACGTCCTGCATGGACTCGCTGTGCACGAGGACACCGGCGTCGAGGACCGTCCGGTGGAACCCCTGCCAATCCTCGACCGAGCAGCCCTCCGGAACCGGCCCGTCGGTCGACGGCGGCGGGTAGATCAGCAGCATGTACTTCACGGTGTCTCCTCGTCCGGGGGCGCGTACAGGATGACGACGAGCGGCCCCGGCGCGGATCGACACCCCGCGTCGACGAATTCCCCGCGCGCTACCGCGGTGGCTGCTCCTGGGCGACGGCCCCGGCTGTGACCTGCGCGTACCCGGCGAGCACGGCCTCCAGCTCGGCGTCGTCGATGACGTCGGCGCGGCGGGTGAACCCGTCCGGGGCCCGGCGCTCGACCTCGTCGATCACCCGTTCCGGCCCGCCCACCCGGTTCTGCAGCACCACCCGGTTCACCGCCGGGCGCCGGTTCTCGTCGTAGGCGCGCAGCGCGGCGACCGGGTCGTCGCCCGTCCGCAGGCAGCGGCCCAGCTCCACGGCGTCCAGCACGGCCTGCGCGGCGCCGTTGGACCCCATCGGGTACATCGGGTGGGCGGCGTCGCCGAGCAGCGTGACCCGGCCGTGCGACCAGCGCGGCAGCGGGTCGCGGTCGCACATCGGGTACTCCAGCGGGGCGGGGGTGGCCGCGACCAGGCCGGGCAGGTCCAGGTGCGGGGTGGCGAACCGGTCGAGGTGCGGCACCAGCTCGGTGCGCCGCCCGGGCGCCGACCAGTCGACCCGCCGCGGCGCCGGGTCGCCAGGGCGGCCGGTGGCCACGCAGACCGCCCAGTTGGTCAGCCGCCGGTCGGCGGCGCCGCCCGGCCCGATGGGGTAGACCACGAGCTTGGCCGCCGTGCCCCCGGCGATGAGCACGGTGCGACCGTCGAGGAACGCCGGCCGGTCGACCGCACCGCGCCACATCAGCACACCGTTCCAGCGCGGCGCGCCCTCGTCCGGGAACAGCCGGGCCCGGACCGCGGAGCCGATGCCGTCGGCGGCGACGAGGACGTCGGCGCTCCGGGTGCCGGCCGGCTCGCCCGCCGGGTCGACGAACGTGGCGGTGACCGCGTCGGCGTCCTGGGTGAAGCCGGTGAGCCGGTGCCCCGTCCGCACGGCCGCCGGCCCGAGCCGCTCGCGGACCGCCGCGTGCAGCACGCCCTGCAGCGCGCCGCGGTGGATCGAGAACTGCGGGAACTCCGCCCCGGCCGCGCGACCGCACGGCCGGCGCAGGATCTCCGGTCCGAGCCGGTGGGCGTAGATCAGCGCACCGGTCTCCACCCCGGTCGCCGCCAGCGCCGGCAGCAGGCCGAGGCCGGCCAGCGGCGCGACCGCGTGCGGGAGCAGGTTCAGCCCGACCCCCAGCTCCTCGACCGCGGCGCTGCGCTCGTACACCGTGCACTCGATGCCGGCCGCCTCCAGCACCAGCGCGGTGGTGAGCCCCGCGATCCCCGCCCCGACGACCGCCACCCGCATCGTGTCCCCCGTCCCCCGACCGCTCCGGACCATCGTGGTCGCCGGACCGGTGCGGCGGATCCGCCTGTGGGAGGTGGCCGGGGTACTCCAGCAGGACCCGCGGACGGCCTGCCGGGCGACGTCGTGCGCCGCCCGGCGGACCACCATGACCCGCTCGGAGCAGCCCTACACCCTTGGCAAAGGCAAGCCTAACCGTATGTAATGCATCGGTGCCCTGCCCCGTCTTCGCCTCCGACCTGCGCCGCCACGGCGACCGGCCCGCGCTCGTCGGGCCGGACGGGGCCGTCAGCTATCGCGAGCTGGACGAGCGCGTGCGCGACCGGGCGGCCGCGCTGGGCCCCGGACGGCGGCTGACCCTGGTCGCGACCGCACCCGGTGCGGACTCGGTCGTCAGCTACCTGGCCGCGCTGCGCGCCGGGCACGCCGCGCTGCTGGTCGGGGACGGGGACGAGCGCGTCGCCCGGCTGGTCGCGGCCTACCGGCCCGACACCGTCGTCCGGCCCGGGGCAGGCGCCGACCCGGTGATCGAGGTCGGCACCGCGGGCCCCACCCGGCGCCTGCACCCCGAGCTCGCCCTGCTGCTGTCCACGTCCGGGTCCTCCGGCTCGCCCAAGCTGGTCCGGCTCTCCGCGGACAACCTGGCCTCGAACGCCGCGGCGATCACCGCCGTGCTGCCGATCCGCGCCGACGACCGGGCACCCCTGATGCTGCCGCTGCACTACTGCTACGGGCTGTCGGTGGTGAACAGCAACCTCGCCCGCGGCGCGGCCCTGCTGCCGATGGAGCACCCGGTCTCCGAGGCGGGGTTCTGGACGGCCTTCCGCGATCACGGCGCCACCAGCCTGCACGGCGTGCCCTACACCTTCGACCTGCTCGACGCGGTCGGCTTCGCCGGGATGGAGCTGCCCGGGCTGCGCTACGTCACCCAGGCCGGCGGTCGCTGGGCCGCCGCGGACGTGCGCCGCTACGCCGAGCTCGGCCGGGCGCGGGGGTGGGAGCTGCACGTCATGTACGGCCAGACCGAGGCGACCGCGCGGATGGCCGTGCTGCCGCCGCAGCTGGCCGCGTCGGCGCCGTCCGCGGTCGGCCTCCCGGTGCCCGGTGGCGAGTTCCGGATCGACGATCCCGGCCCGGACGGCGCCGGTGAGCTGGTGTTCCGCGGTCCCGGGGTGATGCTCGGCTACGCCCGCGGCCCGGCCGACCTGGCGCGCGGGCGCACCGTGCGGGAGCTGGTCACCGGCGACCGGGCCCGCCGCCGCCCCGACGGGTTGATCGAGATCGTCGGGCGCAGCAGCCGGTTCATCAAGCCCTTCGGCCTGCGCGTCGACCTCGACGACGTCGAGCGGCTGCTCGCCGCGGCCGGCGTCCGGGCCGCCTGCACCGGCGACGACACCGAACTGGTCGTGGTGACCCCCGCCGCCGGGGCGACCCGGCGGATCCGGGCCCTGCTGACCACCCGGCTGGCGCTGCCGGCCGACGCGGTGCGGGTGGTCGAGGTCGCCGAGCTGCCGCGCACGGCGGGTGGCAAGGTCGACGGCGCGGCGCTGGCGATGTTGGCCCGTCCGGCCCCGCCCGGGCCCGCCCCCGAGCCGGCCGGCGACCCGGTGCGCGCCGCCTTCCGCGCGGCCTTCCCCGGCCGGCGGATCACCGACGCGGACACCTTCGTGGCGCTGGGCGGCGACTCGCTGACCTACGTGCGGACCATGCTGCGCCTGCAGCGGGCGGTGGGGCGGTTGCCGGCGGACTGGCCGGACACCACGGTCGGGCGGCTGGCCCGGCTCGCACCGCAGCGGCGGTGGTGGGTGCCGGTGGAGACCCCCGTGCTGCTGCGCGCGGTCGCGATCGTGCTGGTGGTCGGCTCGCACGTGGGCGCCTTCCGGCTGCTCGGCGGCGCCCACGTGCTGCTCGCCGTGGCCGGCTGGGCGTTCGCCCGCTTCGTGCTCGCCCCCGGGCGGGAGGGGACCAGCCGCGCCGTGCTCGGCACGGCGGCGCGGATCGCGGTGCCGAGCGCGCTGTGGATCGCCTGCCGGGCGCTGACCGAGGACGACGTGGGGCTGCACAACGCACTGCTGGTCAACTACCTGCTCGACCCGCACGCCTGGGGCTACTGGTTCGTCGAGACGCTGGCCCAGATCATGCTGCTGCTCGCGCTGGTGTTCGCGGTGCCCGCGGTCCGCCGGTGGGAGCGGGCCGGGCCGTTCGCGTTCGCCGCCGCCGCGCTGGTCGTGGCGCTGACCGGGCTGCTCGTCGACGACCGCGGCCACGAGTTCTCCGACCGGCTGATGAGCCCGCACCAGCTGCTGTGGCTGTTCGTGCTGGGCTGGCTGGTGCAGCGCGCCGGCACCGGGTCGCAGCGGCTGCTCGCGGCGGCGGCCGTGGCGGTGCTGGTGCCGCTGTTCTTCGGCGCCGAACCGCTGCGGGCCGCGGTGGTCACCGCCGGGGTGCTGCTGCTGGTCGTGCCGACGCTGCCGGTGCCGCGCCCGCTGGTGGCGCCGTTGGGGGCGGTGGCGGCAGCCTCGCTGACCATCTACCTCGGCCATTACGCGATCTACCCCGAGCTGACGATGCTGCCCGCGTGGGTCGCCACCGCCGCGTGCATCGCCCTGCCGGTGGCGCTGCACCTGCGGCTGCGGGCCCTGCGGTTGTCGGTGGCCGCCCGGCGGCGGGCCGGGCGGACGCGCGAGCACCCGACCGGGCAGCTCGTCGCACCGGTGCCCGTGCCGGCCCCGGCGGTCCCGGCGCTGGTGGGGGTTCAGTCCGGGTAGAACCGCAGCGCGCCGACGACCCGCACGTCGACGCAGGCACCGACCGCCGGGGGCCGCCGGTCCGCGGTCCGGCAGCGGACCGCGGTGCCGGCGACGTCGAGCAGCACGGTCGTGTCCGGGCCGTGGAAGACCACCTCGGCGACCCGGGCCCGGCCGTCGTCGGCGGGCTCCAGGTGCAGCTGCTCGGGGCGGACCAGCACCTGCCCGGCGCCGTCGGGTCCGCTGACCGGCAGCCGGCCCAGCGCGGTAGCGGCGCAGCCGGCGGCGACCGTGGCGGGCAGCAGCACCGCCTCCCCGACGAAGGTGGCCACCCCGAGGTCCGCGGGCTCGTCGTAGACCTGGCGGGGCGATCCGGCCTGCACCACGCGGCCGTCCCGGAGCACCGCGACGAGGTCGGCGGTGGCCAGCGCCTCCTGCTGGTCGTGGGTGACCAGCACGGCGGTGGCCCCGGCCGCCCGCAGCGCGGCGACCACCTGGGCCCGCACCTCGCTGCGCAGCCCGGCGTCCAGCGCGGTGAACGGCTCGTCGAGCAGCACCAGCGCCGGGCCGGGGGCCAGCGCGCGGGCCAGCGCCACCCGCTGCTGCTGGCCGCCGGACAGCTCGGCGGGCATCCGCTCGGCCAGCCCGCCCAGCCCGACCAGCTCCAGCATCTCGGCCACCCGCGGACCGCGGCGGGCGGACCGGTCGAGCCCGTAGCCGACGTTGCCGGCCACGGTCAGGTGGCCGAACAACGACCCGTCCTGCGGGACCAGGCCGACCCGGCGCCGTTCGGGCCGCACGTCCACCCCGGGCCCGGCCACCACCCGCTCGCCCAGCGCGATGGTGCCGGCCTCGACCGGGTGGAACCCGGCGATGCAGCGCAGCAGCGTGGTCTTGCCGCCGCCGGAACCGCCGAGCACGGCCACCAGCGCGCCCGCGGGCACGTCGAGGTCGACCCCGCGCAGCACCGGCTGGCCCGGGTAGCCGGCCGTCACGCCGCGCGCCGCCAGCGAGCTCATCGCACGCCCTCGCAGAGCTCGGGCGGCGCTTCGCGCGGGCGCTGTGTTGATGATTCGCTCGCACGCTCGCTCATCGCCGCACCGCCCGATCGAGGAGCACCGTGGGCACCGCGGCGACCAGCACCAGCGCCACCGCGTACGGCGCCGCCGCGGCGAACTCGCCGGCCCCGGTGTGGCTCCACAGCCGCACCGCGAGGGTGTCCGCGTCGGTCGGCCGCAGCATCAGGGTGACCGGCAGCTCCTTGGCCACGGTCAGGAATACCAGCGCCGCCCCGGCGACCACCCCCGGCGCGGCCAGCGGCAGGGTCACCTCCACGAAGGCCCGGCCGCGGCCGTGCCCCAGCGAGTGCGCCACCTCCTCCAGCCCCGGCGGCGCCGCCGCGACGGCCGTGCGGACCGCGCCCACGGCCAGCGGCAGGAACAGCACCGCGTAGCCGATCACCAGCAGCGGCGTCTCCTGGTAGATCCCGGGCACCACCCGGATGCCGACGAAGACCAGCGCCAGCCCGACGGTGACGCCGGGCAGCGCGTGCCCGGCGTAGGCCGCGGTCTCCACCGCCCCGACCAGCCGCCCCCGGTGCCGTGCCGCGAGGATGCCGACCGGCGCGGCGAGCACCGTGGTCAGCACCGCCCCGAGCGCCGCCACCTGGACGGTCACCGCGGTCGCCGCGGCGAGCCGGCCCCAGTCCACACCCCCGGAGGTGCCGACCAGGGTCCAGCGCAGCAGGCTGTACGCCGGGATGCCGAGCGCCACCGCGGCCACCGCACCCACGGCGAGCTGCCCGGCCGGCCGCCACCGGCCCAGCCGCACGGGCACCGGCGGGCGGTCCGCGCCGCGCCCGACCCGCGCTGCCGCCCGGCCACGGGCACGGGCCTCCCCCCAGGTCAGCAGCGCGGCCAGGCCGACCAGCACGCAGCCGAGCACCGCTGCCGGCGTGCGGTCGAAGGTGGCCCGGTAGCTGGTGTAGATGCCCAGGGTGAACGCGTCGTAGCGCATCAGCGAGACCGCCCCGAAGTCGCTGAGCACGTAGAGGGCGACCAGCAGCCCGCCTGCGGTGGCCGCCGGCCACACCCGGCGCAGCGTGACGTGCATCAGCACCCGCACCGGGCCGTGCCCCAACGAGCGCGCGACCTCCTCCAGCGCGCTGCCCCCGCCGCGCAGCGCGGCGGCGACCGGCAGCAGGACGAACGGGTAGCTCACCGCGGTGAGCACGCCGAACGCCCCCCAGAACCCGGCCAGCCCGGGCCACTCGGAGATCCAGGTGAAGCCCGCGACGTAGGACGGCACCGCCAGGGGCAGCGCCAGCAGCACCGCCCACACCCGCCGCCCGGGCAGGTCGGTCGCGGTGACCAGGTAGGCCGTCGCCACGCCGATCAGCACGCAGGCCGCGGTGACCGCCGCGGCCAGCCCGACGCTGCGGACCAGCAGCTCGCCGGTCCGCGGGCGCAGCACGATCTCCAGCACCGTCGCCGGGCCGGCCTCGGCGGCCCGCAGCGCCAGGTAGGCCAGCGGCGCCACGGCGAGCAGCCCGGCCACCGCGGCCGCGGCGAGCAGCGCCGGTGGGGCGCCGCCGACCGGGCGGGGCCTGCGGCGGGTCCGCCCGGGCGCCGGCGGTGCGGTCATGCCAGCCCGGTCTCCTGCAGCAGGGTCAGCGTCTGCTGCAGCGAGGCGAGGTCGGACAGGTCGATGTCGGGGGGCTGCAGCTCGGAGACCGGCTGCAGGTCGTGCACCTGCGAGGTCACCCCGGCGCGGACCGGGTACTCCGCGGTGACGTCGGCGAAGTACTGCTGGGCGGTCTCGGAGACCAGGAAGTCCACCGCGCGCTGGGCCAGCTCCGCCTGGTCCGACCCGGCGATCACGCCGGCGCCGGCCACGTTGACCAGGCCGAGCGGGTCGCCGCCGGGGACGTAGTGCACCCGGGCCTCGACGGCGTCGGCGCCGACCTCGGCCACCCGCTCGTACCAGTAGTAGTGGTTGGACAGGCCAAAGGCGAGCTGCCCGTCGTTCACGGCGTCCAGGATCTGGATGTTGTTCTCCAGCCGGACCGGCTCGTTGGCCTCGAACGCCTCCAGCCAGGCCCGGGCGCCGTCCTCGCCGCGCAGCACCCGCACGCCGGTGACGAAGGCCTGCCAGGACGCGTTGGTGGGGGCGTAGCCCACCAGCCCGCGCCAGCGGGGGTCGACGACCTCGTCGAGCGTGCCGGGCAGGTCGGCCTCGGCGACCTGGCGGGGGTCGTAGAACAGCACCCGGGAGCGCGCCGACGTCGCCACCCAGCTGCCGTCCTGGGCCCGGTAGGCCTCGGGCACGGCGTCCAGGGTGGCCTGCGGCAGCGGGGCGAGCAGCTCGGCCTCGTCCAGGGCGCCCAGCGCCCCGGCGTCCTGGGAGAAGAACACGTCGGCCTCGGTGCCCGCGCCCTCCTCGAGCAGCTGCGCGGCCAGCTCGGCGCTGCCGGCGTAGCGGACCTCCACCTCGGCGCCGATCTCCTGCTCGAGCTGCTCGAGGATGCCGCCGACCAGCTCCTCGTTGCGTCCGGAGTAGATCGTCAGCTCGGGCGACGAGCCGCAGGCGCTCAACATCGTCGACAGCGCCACCGCGGCGGCGGCCAGCAGGGGCAGTCTGAGGCGGGGCACGGCGTCTCCGGACGTCGGTGGATCGGCATCGCGCCGACCCGGGTGGAGGTGAGCATAACCTTTGCTGAGGGTGCGCTGACCAGGACGGTTCGGTCACGAAGCACCAACGGCTCGGCCGTTCGCCCGCCGGCGATCAGCCGCCGGGAGCCGTCGAGACGACCGTGCGGCCCTCCCCGGACGTCCGGGCGACCACCCGGCGCCCGACCGGGTCGCCCGCGGTGAGCAGGTCGAGCAGGTCCGCGTCGTCCTCCGCGGCCCGGCCGAGGAAGCGGCGGCCGTCGGCCAGCCGGGCGACGACGACGCCGGTGCGGTGCCCGTCGCGCCCGAACACCACCGTGTGGGTCTCGATCGTCGCCGGCCCGTCGGCCCGCTCGGCCGACGGCGGCGCCGCCCGCGCGTCGATCCGGGCCTGCAGCCCGGCGCTGCCGTCGCGACGCCAGGCGACGGGCTCGGTCGAGTAGATCCCGACCGAGTACTTGGACAGGAACCCGCCGTTGGCCCCGACGAACGCGAACGAGCCCGGGGCGGCGCGCACCCGCCGCACGGCCTCCGCGATGGCGTGCATCGAGTAGTTGTTGCCCGCTCCGCCGAAGAACGGCAGCCCGCCGGTCAGGGTCAGCCCCCGCGGGTCGTCCGGGCGCAGGCCCAGGCCGTCGGCGACGGTGGACACCGCGATCGGGAAGCACGAGTACAGGTCGAACGCCGCGACCTCGGCCACCCCGACACCGGCCATCTCCAGGGCGTGGGTGGCGGCCAGCACGGCGGCGGGGCCGCGGCTGAGGTCGGCCCGCTCCAGCAGGTCGCGCTCGCGCAGGTCGGCGTGCCCGTGCAGGAACACCCACCGCTCCCGGGGCACGCCCAGCCGCTGCGCGGTGGCCACCGAGGTGAGCAGCACCGCCGCGCCCTGGTTCACCTGGTCCCGGGAGACCAGGTAGCGCGGGTAGGGGTCGGCGATCATCCGGTTGCGCGGGCCGGGCGCGACCAGCTCCGCGGCGTCGCGCACGGTGGGCGCGGCGGCGTGCGGGTTGGCCGCGGCGACCCGGGTGAACGGCGCGAACAGCTCCCCCATCCCGCGGGCGTACTCCGCGCGCGCCTGCCCGAGCCGGGCACGGCGGGCGTTCTCGAACAGCGCGTAGTACGACGGCGCCCCCACCAGCCCGTGCTGGACCTGACGGCGGGTCGACAGCCCGTCGAGCCCGAACCCGCGGTCCTCGAGCTGTCCGCCGGCGTGCTCGGTGAAGTCCGGCCGGCCCGCGGCGGCAGCCAGGTGCCGCGCCGTGGAGATCGCCTCGGACCCGACCAGCAGCACCGCGGAGCACTCCCCCGCCGCGATGGCGCCGGCGAACTCGGTCACCAGGTGCTGCGGCGCCTGCCCGCCGGTCACCTCCAGCACGGCACGCGCCGGGTCCGCGCCGACCCGGCGGGCGACCGAGCGCGGGTAGTTGTCCGAGCGGCCCAGCGGCGCGGTCGCCCGCGGGGTGGAGATCTCGAACTGGCGCACCCCGGCGACGACGTCGATCGCCGCCGCCACCGCGCCGGGCGCCGCGGCCGAGTCCGCCAGGGCCTCGCCGGCGGCGGCCGCACCCAGTCCGACCGGGGAGAGCGCCCGGTACCCGGGGTCGTCGATGCGCTCGGAGGCCTGGCCGACGCCGACGAGCACGGGCGTGCGGGGGTCGAGCGGCAGGCCCACGGCAGTCCCCCTCCCGGCGGCGCTCGCCGCGCGGAGCTTACCCGCAGCGATGGGCCCCGCACCCCGGTTGACTGAGCACTCAGTGAAGGCGAGACTCGATCGACGGCGACGCCGAGACGAGGCCGGGTGCACGGCCGGAGGAGTGCGGGATGGCGGGACGGGTGCAGGGCAAGGTCGCACTGATCACCGGGGCGGCGCGCGGGCAGGGCCGCGCGCACGCGGTCCGGCTGGCCCGGGAGGGCGCCGACATCATCGCGGTGGACGTGGCCGCGCCGCTGCCCAGCGTCGCCTACGACTCGGCCACCCCGCAGGACCTGGCCGAGACCGCGGAGCTGGTGGAGAAGCTGGACCGGCGGATCGTCACCGCCCGGGTCGACGTGCGCGACCTGGCCGCGCTCACCGGTGCGGTCGACGACGCGGTCGGCGAGCTCGGCCGGCTGGACATCGTGGTCGCCAACGCCGGGATCTGCGTCCCGCGGGCCTGGGACCGGGTCACCCCGCAGATCTTCGACGACACCATCAGCACCAACGTCACCGGCGTGTGGAACACCGTGATGGCCGGGGCGCCGCACCTGGTCACCGCGGGCGGCGGGTCGATCGTGCTGATCAGCTCGGCGGCCGGGCTGAAGGTGCAGCCGTTCATGGTGCCGTACACGGCCAGCAAGTGGGCGGTGCGCGGGATGGCCAAGGCGTTCGCCGCCGAGCTGGCCAAGGACCACATCCGGGTCAACAGCGTGCACCCGACCGGGGTGAACACCCCGATGGGCACCGGCGACATGCAGGCCGTGCTGGGCGCGGCGATGGCCACCAACCCGCGCCTGGCCGGCATGTTCACCAACCTGCTGCCGGTCGATGTCACCCAGCCCGAGGACGTCGCGGACACCGTGCTGTTCCTCGCCTCGGACGAGTCGAAGTACGTCACCGCGCACGAGATGGCCGTCGACGCCGGCGTCACCGAGTTCTGACCCGACCCGACCCGGACGGGAGCGAGCACTGACCGGAACCGACGACCCCGCGCCGCGCGGGGCCGTACCCACCGACGGCACCCCGGCGCGCGGGCGCATCCTGGCCGCCGCGGAGCGGCTGTTCGCCGAGCACGGCTTCGACCGCACCTCGACCGCCCGGCTGGCCCGGGCGGCCGGGGTGCCCCAGGGACTGATCTTCTACCACTTCGGGACCAAGCAGGACCTGCTGCTCACCATGGTCCGCGAGCGGTCGAGCAGCACGCTGGCCGGGCTGTTCCCGGACGAGCCCGCCGCCGACCCGCAGGAGGCGATCGCCGAGCTCTGGCGGCGGCTGCGCACCCGGCTGGGCACGCCCACGCCGATGCAGCGGATCATGCTGCGGGAGATCGACACCCATCCGGCGCTGCGCGAGCACGCCCGGCAGTTCCTGGCCGACGCCGTCCGGCAGGTCGCCGCCTACCTGGCCGGCACCGTCGGGCACGCCGGACCGCCCACCGCCGAGCACCTGGCCGCGGCGCGGCTGCTCACCGTCACCGCCGCCGTCGCCGACCTGACCCACGGCGACGGCGGGGAGGACGTGCCACCCGAGGCCGTCGCCCGGATCCTGACCTGCGGGCTCGGCACCGCGGGCTGACGCTCAGCGCTTGCGGCCGACCCCGCCGTACTCGTCGACGTCGATCGGCGCGCCGTCGCCGAACGGGTTGGGGTCGGGCCGCCAGCGCGGGATCGCCACCACCCCGGGTTCGAGCACGTCCAGGCCCTCGTAGAACCCGGCGATCTGCTCGGGGCTGCGCAGGTTGTAGGGGACGCCGCCGCTCTCGGCGTAGCCCTCGATGGCCGCGGTGTAGGCCGGGTTGGTGTCGGTGCCGTCGCTCTGCACCAGGTAGCTGCCCGGGGCCAGCCGGTCCAGCAGCCGGCGCAGGATCGACCGGGCCTCGTCGTAGTCCTCGACGTGGCCGAGCACGCCCAGCAGCACCAGCCCGATCGGCTGGTCGAAGTCCAGCGTCTTGGCCGCCTCGGCCAGCACCGCTTCCGGGTCGTGCAGGTCGGCGTCGATGTAGTCGGTCGCCCCCTGCGGGGAGCTGGTCAGCAGCGCGCGGGCGTGCGCCAGCACGAGGGGGTCGTTGTCGACGTAGACGATGCGCGCCTCCGGGACCAGCGCCTGGGCCACCTCGTGGGTGTTGTTGACCGTGGGCAGCCCGGTGCCGATGTCCAGGAACTGGCGCACGCCCTGCTCGACGGCCAGGTGGCGGATCGCCCGGATGAGGAACTCCCGGCACGCCCGGGCCTTGTCGCGCTGCTCGGGGTAGACGGCCAGGAACTCGTCGCCGGCGTCGCGGTCGGCCTGGAAGTTGTCCTTCCCGCCCAGCCAGTAGTTCCAGATCCGGGCCGAGTGCGGGATCGTGACATCGATGTCGCGCAGCCCCTGGCCACCGTCATGTGAGCCGTCTGCCATGGAAGGACCCCGCCGCCTGTCGTACCGAGCACGTCGGGGCAGAGCCTAGTACGGCCCGGCGCCGGCGGGCGGCGGCCGAACGCACCCGGGCTCACGCCCAGGTCAGCGGCCCGATCCCGGTACGGCGCCGGGCCGGTCGGCCGCGCGCGGCCGGCCACGGAGCACCCGCGCCGGGCCGTCCGGTCGGGTGTGGACGCCGCGCGCAGCGCCCCTGGTACGCCCGATAGAGTGCGCCTCGCGCTACGTACCGTGAGGGATCGCGCAAGCCGGATCGCACCAGTCAGTCGACTGCCAGGAGGACGTGGCCATGGGCGCTGACCCCCGAACCGTGCCGGACGGGCCGGGGGGCCGCTCGGCCGGCACCCGCCGGGGCGACACCGGACCCGCCGGGATCGAGCTCAACGGCGTCGACCGGATCCCCGAGAACGAGCGCACCTCGACCCCGCTGACCTTCTTCACCGTCTTCGTCGGCACCTCGGTCGGGCTCGGCGCGGTGGCCTTCGGCTGGGTCGCGATGACCTTCGGGCTGGGCGTGTGGGACACCATCGCGGCGGTCGCGGTGGGCACCGCGGTCGGCCAGGTCCTGCTGGTCCCGCTGTTCCTGATCGGCTCCCGCACGGCCACCAACGCCGCCACGTCCTCCGGGGCCACCTTCGGCGTGCGGGGCCGGATCATCGGCAGCACGATCGGGCTGCTGACCTGCCTGGTGTCGGTCGCGCTCACCGTCTGGACCAGCGGCGGCGCCGCGGTCACGGTCGCCGGGCGGCTGCTCGGGCTGCCCGACTCGGGGACCGCCCAGGCGATCTCCTACGCGGTGGTCGCGGCGATCGCGGTGGCCGTCGCGATCTGGGGCTACCGCTGGCTGGTGCGCTCCACCACGATCCTCGCCATCGCCGGCGGGCTGCTGCTGGTGCTGATGCCGGTCGCGTTCGCCGGCGCGATCGACTGGGGCTACCCCGGCAGCGAGCCCGTGCTGGGCAGCTACTGGCCGACCTGGCTGCTGGTCGCGACGACGATCGGCGTCTCCGGGGCGCTGATCGTGTCCACCATCCTCAGCGACTGGACCCGCTACATCCGCTCGGACCTGAACCCGGCGGGCCGCCTGGCCGGGATCGGCTCGGCCGGCATCTTCATCGGCTTCGTGGTCCCGGCCGCCATCGGCGCGCTGGTGTCGACCTCCTTCACCGACCCGTTCGCCCCGTTCCCGGTCAGCCTGGCCGGTGAGGCGCCGGGCTGGTACGCGGTCCTGCTGCTCCCGCTGGCCCTGCTCGGCGGGGTGGGGCTCACCGCGTCCTCGCTCTACAGCGCCGGCCTGGACCTGGACGCCCTGGTGGTCCGGCTCACCCGGCTGCGGGCCACGGTGATCATCGGGGTGGCCGCCATCGTGCTGATCTACCTCGGCCTGCTGGCGCCGAACGTGGCCGACTCCATCGGGGCCGCGCTGCTGGTCCTGGCCGAGTTCAGCGCCCCGTGGGCGGTGATCGTCGGCATCGGGTTCCTGCGGACCCGCGGCCGGTACGACCCCGACGACCTGCAGGTGTTCAACCGCCGCGAGACCGGCGGCCGGTACTGGTACACCGGGGGCTGGAACTGGCCGGCCGTGGCGGCCTGGGCCGCCGGGTCGGTGGTCGGCCTGCTGACCGTGCAGACCCTGCTGTTCAGCGGGCCGCTGGCCTACGTCGCGGCCGGGGTGGACATCAGCCTGCTCGCCGGGGCCCTGGTCGCCGCGGTCATCTACCTGCCGTTCAGTGCCCGCCGGGCGGCCTGACCGGCCGGTCCCCCGCGTCCGGCCTCAGTTGAGCTGCCAGATGGCCAGGTTGAGGCCGGACGCGAAGGTCACCCAGCCCAGGTAGGGCACCAGCAGCCAGGCCGCCGGCCGGCTGATCCGGGCGAACAGCACGATCGTGGCCACGATCGACAGCCAGAGCAGCACGATCTCGGCGAAGGCCAGCCCGAACCGCCCGGCGCCGAAGAACAGCGGCGACCAGGCCAGGTTCAGCACCAGTTGCGCCGCGTAGACGGCGTGCGCGGGCCAGGTCAGCCCGGCGCGGCGCCAGACCAGCCAGCCGGACACCGCGATGGTCAGGTAGAGCACCGTCCACACCGGGCCGAACAGCCACGCCGGCGGCGCCCACGACGGCTGCACGAACTGCGAGTACTGCTCGCCCGCCGAGGCCGAGGCGAGGGCCCCGACCACCGCGACCGCGGCCACCACCGCGACGAAGGCGAGCAGTGCGAGCACCGCCGCGGAGAAGTCGGGGCGGCGGTTCACGAGTGAGCCGGTCATACCGGACAGTGTGCGGGGCGCCAACCCTCCCGGCTCGTCGACGGTCGGCCCACTCCGGCCACACTCTATAGAATATTCGGCATGCTGAGCAGCGAGGAGCAGGCCGTCGTCGCGACCGTGCGGGAGTGGGTGGACCGCGAGGTGCGGCCGGTGGCCAGTGCCCTGGAGCACGCCGACACCTACCCCGAGGCGCTCATCGAGCAGATGAAGCAGTTGGGCATCTTCGGCCTGGCGATCCCCGAGCCCTACGGCGAGGCCCCGGTCTCCATGCCCTGCTACGCGCTGGTCACCGCGGAGCTGGCCCGGGGGTGGATGAGCCTGGCCGGGGCGATGGGCGGGCACACCGTGGTCGCCAAGCTGCTGCTGGCCTACGGCACCGAGGAGCAGAAGCAGCACTGGCTGCCGCGGATGGCCACCGGCGAGGTCCGCGCGACCATGGCGCTCACCGAACCCGGCGGCGGCTCGGACCTGCAGGCCATGACCACCACGGCCCGCCGCGACGGCGACTCCTACGTGGTCGACGGGGCCAAGACGTGGATCACGAACTCGCGCCGGTCGCAGGTGATCGCGCTGCTGTGCAAGACCGACACCACGGCGCAGCCACCGCACCGCGGCATCTCCATCCTGCTGGTCGAGCACGGTCCGGGCCTGACGGTCGGCCGGGACCTGCCCAAGTTGGGCTACAAGGGCGTGGAGAGCTGCGAGCTGAGCTTCGCCGGCCTGCGGGTGCCGGCCGACGCGCTGCTCGGCGGGGTGGCGGGCCGCGGCTTCGGGCAGATGATGAAGGGCCTGGAGACCGGGCGGATCCAGGTGGCCGCCCGGGCGCTCGGCGTCGGCCGGGCGGCCTTCGACGACGCCCTGCGCTACGCCCAGCAGCGGGAGAGCTTCGGCAAGCCGATCTGGCAGCACCAGTCGATCGGCAACTACCTCGCCGACATGGCCACCAAGCTCACCGCGGCCCGCGAGCTGATCCTGCACGCCGCCCGCACCTACGAGTCCGGCCGGCGCAGCGACCTGGAGGCCGGCATGGCCAAGCTGTTCGCCTCGGAGGTGGCCATGGAGGTGGCGCTGAACGCCGTGCGCATCCACGGCGGCTACGGCTACTCCACCGAGTTCGACGTCGAGCGCTACTTCCGGGACGCCCCGCTGATGATCGTCGGCGAGGGCACCAACGAGATCCAGCGCAATGTGATCGCCGCCCAGCTGGTCCAGCGCGGCGGCCTGGGCTGACCGTGGCCGGACGGGTGGGGGCGCTGGCCCCGATGGGTGAGGTGCGGCAGCTCTCGGAGCGGGTCGCCGCCCGGCTCCGCGAGGCGATCATGGTCGGCGACCTGCGGGCGCCGGCGTACGTGCGCACCGAGCACGTGGCGGCCGAGCTGGGGGTCAGCGCCACCCCGGTG
>JASLAP010000164.1 GCA_030147065.1 Pseudonocardia sp.
CTGAGGTAGCCCACCACGGTGCCGCGGACCGCACCCCCGGCCAGACCCTCGCCGTGCAGCGGGAGCAGGCCGTCCGCGGCCTCGGTCCGGCCGACCAGCTGGATCTTGAGGCCGAACTGGTCGGACCAGAAGTAGGGCACCATCGGGGACGGCGGGTCGGCGCCGAGGATGTCCCGGGCCACCACCGCGGCCTGGTCACCCGCGCTGGTCCAGTGCTCGTGGCGGTGCCGGAGGCCGGTCTCCGGGTCCTCCCACAACGCCACGTCGCCGACCGCCCAGGTGGCGGGCAGGCCGTGCACCCGCCCGGTGGGCCCGCAGGCGAGCCCGGCGGCGACGTCCACGCCGGGGACGTCGATCCAGTCCAGCCCGGGCGTCCCGCCGATCCCGACGACGGCGGCCTCGGCGTGCAGCCGGGTGCCGTCGGCGAGCCGGGCCTCCACCGCGGTCGGGCCATCGTCGCTCGCCACCAGCGCGGTCAGCAACACCCCGGTGCGCAGGTCGACCCCGCCCTCGGTGAGCAGCCGCCCGGCCAGCACGCCCAGCTCCGGGCCCAGGGCGCGGGCCGAGGGCACCGGCAGCGCCTCCAGCACGGTGACCCGGATGTCGCGGTCGCGGGCGGTGCTGGCCACCTCGGCGCCGATGAACCCGCCGCCCACCACGACCAGCGAGCGCACCCGGTCGAGGGTGGCCCGCAGGGCCAGCGAGTCGTCCAGGGTGCGCAGGGTGTGCACGCGGTCGGGCTGGTCGGGCAGGGTCCGGGGGACCAGGCCGGTGGCCACGACCACGGCGTCGGCGTGCAGCGCCGAGCCGTCCGACAGCTCCACCGCCCCCGGCTTCAGCGCGACCGCCCGGCGGCCCAGGTGGGCCCGGACCCCGAGGTCGGCCAGCGCCTCGACGGTGCTGAGCACCGCCTTCTCCGGCTCCCAGCTGCCGCTGAGCACCTGCTTGGACAGCGGCGGCCGGTCGTACGGCGGGTGCGTCTCCGCGCCCACCAGGCTGATCCGGCCCTGGAACCCCGCCGAGCGCAACTGCTCGGCGGTGCGCAGGCCGCCCAGCCCGGCGCCGATCACCAGGACGTGCTCCGGCTGACGACTCATGGTGTCCGGCCCCCTCTCGGGTGCTGTGCCGCCCGGGTGCTCAGCCGACCCGGGTCTCCGGGTCGAGCCGGTTGCGCATCCGGTCCAGGGTCTGGGCCAGCAGCCGGGAGACGTGCATCTGGGAGATGCCGACCTCCTCGGCGATCTGGGTCTGGGTCATGTTGCCGAAGAACCGCAGCAGCACGATGGTGCGCTCGCGCTCGGCCAGCTCGGCCAGCACCGGGCGCAGCGCCTGGCGGAAGTCCACCCGGTCGAGCTCCGCGTCGGCCTCGCCGACCAGCTCGCCCACGGTCGCGCTGCCCTGCTCGGAGGACAGCATCTCGTCCAGCGAGGAGCTGCGGTACGCCTCGGAGGCCTCCAACCCCTCCAGCACCTCGGTCACCGGGACGCCGAGCCGGTCGGCGATCTCGGTGGGCCGGGGGGCCCGGCCGAGGTTCTGGGACAGCTCGGAGACCACGTTGTTGATCGAGACGTGCATGTCCTTGAGCCGCCGCGGCACCCGCATCGACCAGCCCAGGTCGCGGAAGTGCCGGCGGACCTCGCCGCTGATCGTGGGCACCGCGAAGGAGAAGAACTCGTGGCCGCGGTCCGGGGAGAACCGGTCGATCGCGTTGATCAGCCCGACCGTGGCCACCTGCACCAGGTCGTCGAGCGGCTCGCCGCGGTTGGAGAAGCGCCGGGCGATGTGCTGGGCCACCGGCAGGTACCCGCGGACCAGCTGCTCGCGCAACCGCTCCCGGGCCGGGTCGTCCGCCGGGAGGGCCGCGTAGCGCTCCAGCAGCGGGACGAGGTGGCCGTACTCGGGATCGGCCCTGGTCACCGGGGTAGGTCGCCGGCGTGCTTGGCCAGCTTGATGCCGACCGTCGGGCCGGCGCCGTCGCGGCCGTCCCCGTGCTGGACGCTGACGTCGTCGGCCAGGGTCTGCAGCACCCGCCAGCCGAAGGTGTCGGTGGAGACCTGGGCGCCGGCCTGCCCGGCCTCGACCTCGGCGTGCACCTCGATGGTGTCCATCCGGACCCGGAAGGTGCACAGCAGCGTGGCGGCGGGGGCGGCCAGGTCGACGAGCGTGGCGCACGCCTCGTCGACGGCCATCCGCAGGTCGGAGATGGCATCCAGGTCGAAGTCGGCACGGGCCGCCAGATCGGAGGCCACGGCGCGGATCGTCGGGATCAGCGCGGCGCTGGCCGAGGTCCGGACCTCGACGCTGGATGCCCCGTCCAGGCCGGTCGCGGAGGGGGAGTCCAGGTCGGACACGCTCGGGTTCTCCTTCGGCTCGACTGTCGTCAGCCTAGTGCGGCCCTCCCGGTCGCGTCGGGTCGGGCCCCGGTCGGGGTGGACGGTGGGCGTGCTCAGCCGCCGATGGCGGCCTCGACCGAGGGGTGCAGGGTGAAGAGCTGGTCGGAGCCGGTGACCTCGAGCGGGCGCAGCACGGCCCGGGAGGCGACCACCAGGTGCAGCGCCCGGTCGCCGCTCTCGGCCCGGTGGGCGGCCTGGATGAGCACGGCCAGCCCGCTGGAGGCCAGGAAGGTCACCTCGGCCAGGTCGACGACCAGGGTGGTGTCCGGGCCGTCCAGCAGCTCGGCCAGGGCGGACTCCAGCTCCGGGGCGGTGAGGGTGTCGAGTTCGCCGCTCACCCGCAGCAGCGCGGTGTCCGGACGCGGCCGGTCGACGCCCAGGCCGAGCGCGCCTGCCGGGCGGCCCGGCTGGCTCCCCGCGGATCCCTGGATGGCGGATTCGGCCATGCGTCTGCCTCCGGAGCTGTCGTTCGGGGTCGGGCCGGTGGCGGTGCGGTGCCGGCCCGACCGGGTGCTCCGGTGGCCCGGAGTGGACGGCTGCTGGCTCAACCGTGCTGGCAGGAGATCTTACCGAGGAGTTCGGCGTCGACCCTCGCGGGGGCGCGGACCCCGGCGGCTGGCTCTAGTCTGGCGCGGTGACGGGAGCAGGACCGGTCGCCGAGGCGATTGCGGGTGATCTGGCGGCAGGTGATCTGGCCGCGGATGATCGGGCGGGTGGCGCGGTGGCCGACGGCGTCGGCGCGGACGCCGGACTGCCGCGGGTGCTGCACGGCGCCCCGCCCGCGGTCCTGGTGATCGACCTGGAGCACCGCACCGTGGTCTACGCCAACCCGGCGGCGATGGAGCTGACCGGCGACCGGGTGCGGCTGCCGGTGGACATCGACGCCTGGGGCGACGCGGCCGGCCTCACCGCCCTGGGCGGGCAGCGGATGAGCGAGACCCGCTCGCCGCTGTCGCTGGTCGCCCGGGGCATGCCGGTGGCCGGCGAGCCGGTCGCGGTGCACGACGCCGCCCGCCGCGGGTCCACCGCCACCACCGAGCAGCGCGAGGCCAGCGAGGGCCGGCTGCTGTGGGCCACCGGGTTCGGCCTGTCCGGCCCGGCCGGCGGTTCCGCGGTCGACGGCCCCGCCGAGCAGGCCGGCGCCGGGCTGGACCACCGGGCGCTGGTGGTGTTCCTGCAGCTGACCGGCACCGAGCACGGCGACCGGCGGCGGCTGGAGGTGCTGCGCGACCGGGCGGTGGTGGCCACCGAGATGTCGTTCACCATCACCGATCCCCGCCAGCCCGACGACCCGCTGATCTGGGTGAACCCGTCGTTCACCAAGCTCACCGGCTACACCCTGGAGGAGGTCACCGGGCGCAACTGCCGGCTGCTGCAGGGCCCCAACACCGACCCGGCGGTCGTCCGGCGGATCTCCGCGGCGCTGCGCCGGCGCGAGCCGGTCACCGAGGTGCTGCTCAACTACCGCCCCGACGGCACCGCCTACTGGAACCAGGTGTCGATCTCCCCGGTGTTCGACGGCAGCGGCGAGCTGGTCAACTTCGTCGGCGTGCAGAACGACGTCACCGAGCGGGTGACCGTCGAGCAGGAGCGCCGTGCCGCGCTGGCCGAGGCCGAGGAGGCGCGCAGCCAGTTGCGCCTGCTGGCCGAGACGACCACCCAGATGACCGGCGCCCTGGACGTCGCCGACGCGTGCGCGCGGCTGGCCCGCAGCCTGGTGCCGGGGCTGGCCGACCTGTGCGCGGTGGACCTGGTGGAGGGCCGGGGCGTCGGCGCGGTCCAGCGGATCGCGGTGGCCGGCTTCGACCCGGCCGACGAGGCCGCGTTCCGGGAGCTCGGCGAGCTGCGCGGCTACCGGGTGGGGCACGACACCGACACTGGCGCGGTGCTCGCCGGGGGCTCCCCGCTGCTGCTGGCCGAGCTGCCCGAGCAGGGCGCGCAGCGCTACCCGGACGACCCCGCCGCGGCGGTCGTCTACGACCGACTGCGGCTGCGCTCGGTGATGGTGGTGCCGATCCGCGCCCGCGGGCGGGTGCTGGGCACGCTGACCCTGGCCACCCAGTTGCCCTACGGGCGCCGCTACACCTCGCGGGACCTGCACCTGGCCACCGACCTGGCCGGGCGGGCCGGCCTGGCGGTGGATAACGCCCGGCTCTACGAGGTCGAGCACGCGGCGGCGGCGACCCTGCAGCGCAGCCTGCTGCCCGTGGTGCCGGAGGTGCCGGGGATGCAGGTGGCGGCCCGGTACCTGGTCGGCGTGGACGGCAACCAGGTCGGCGGCGACTGGTACGACGCGCTGAACCTGCCCGACGGCGCGGTCGGCATCGCGGTCGGCGACGTGGTCGGCCACGACCTGCGGGCCGCGGCGGCGATGGGGCAGCTGCGCGGTGTGCTGCGCTCCTACGCCTGGGACGGCGGCCGGCCGGGGTCGGTGCTGGACCGGTGCGACCAGCTGGTGCAGGGCCTGGAGATGGCGGCCATGGCCACCGCGGTGTACGCCCGGATCGAGCCCGGCGGCCCGGACGGGGCCCGGCTGCTGCGCTACGCCAACGCCGGGCATCCCACCCCGTTGCTCCTGCAGCCGGACGGCGAGCTGGTCCGACTGGACGAGCACCGCTCACCGATGATCGGCGCGGTGCCTCGGCTGGGTCGGCGCTCGGGCGACGGTCGGTCCGACGCGGCGGTGCGGATGGTGCCCGGCTCGACCCTGCTGCTCTACACCGACGGGCTGACCGACGTCAGCGGGGAGGACGCCGACGAGCGCACCGAGCTGCTGGAACGCACCGTCGCCGGGATGCCGGCCGGGGCCGACGCCGAGGCGGTGGTGCAGCGGGTGCTCGACGTCTGCATCCCGGCCGAGCTGCGCGACGACGTGGCCCTGATGGCGGTCCGGCTGGACGGCTGACCCGCCGGCCGCCGTGAGCGGCACTCCACGTTGGACGGACAGTACCGCCGAACGGCCGCACGGCAGGACCGGTCGCCGCTCACGGACCGTCGGGATCCGCTCGCCGTTCGGGCCCTCCGCAGCGGCATCACCCGCAGCGCCGACGAGTTCACTGGTACATGGAGCCGATGCGCCTCGGGGGCTCAGTTCCCGGCTCAGCTTGCGCACGTTGTGGGGGACGTTGACGATGCCGGCACTACCGTTCGTGACCATCAAGGCCCTGCCGGATCCGGCCGGCGGCCCGCCCGGACCCGCCGTCGCCGGCGACGACCACCGCGTGGTCGCCGTGGCGACCAGCGCCGAGGAGTTGCTGCGCCCGGACTCCGACCTGCGCCGGCTGCTGGCCGGCGTCCCGCAGGCCGACCTGCTGCTCGCCGCGGACGAGCCGCGGCTGCGGCTGGTGCGGGTGCCGCCGCCCGGACCGGTGGAGATCGACGACCTGCCGCCGCTGGAGCTGGACCGTCACGCGATCGAGCCGGACCCGTCGCCGGACCCGGTCCGGCTGACCGACCTGAGCCTGCCCGGGGTGCGGGTGCACCGGCTGGACCTGCTGCTCCCGCTGACCGGCCGGGCCGAGGACGACCTGGTCGCCGGGCTCAGCGAGCTGATCGGGTTCGACCCGGAGCCGGGGCTGGTGTGCCTGGCGCCGACCCCGGTCGATCCGGACGGGGACGTGGTCAGCCGGGCCGCCGAGCGGGTCGCGCAGGTCTACGGCCTGCCGCTGCGGCGCTTCCGGTGCGGGGCGCTCTGCGCCGCCGGCACGCCCTCGTAGGTTCGACCGGACGGGTTCGACCGGACGCACGGAGGGCCGGCAGCGGGTGTCCGCTGCCGGCCCGCGTGGGTCTGTCCCGGTACCCGGGTCAGCTGGCGATGGCGATGCCGCGCCGCTCCAGGATGATCCGGCGCTCGGCCTCGGCGAGCCCGCCCCACACCCCGAACGGCTCGCGGGTCTGCAGCGCGAATTCCCGGCACATGTCCATCACCGGGCAGCGCCGGCAGACCTCCTTGGCCTGCGCGGTCCGCCGGGCGCGGGACGGGTTGCGCTCCCCGTCCGGGTGGAAGAACACCCCGCTGTCCATCCCTCGGCAGGAACCGAGGCGCTGCCACTGCCAGGCGTGGTCCATCGGGCCGGGAAGCCGCGACACGTCGCTCATCGTCACCCCTGTCGTTC
This sequence comes from Pseudonocardia sp., assembly GCA_030147065.1. Taxonomy (GTDB): domain Bacteria; phylum Actinomycetota; class Actinomycetes; order Mycobacteriales; family Pseudonocardiaceae; genus Pseudonocardia. Next base: position 6,509 of record JASLAP010000164.1, read on the forward strand.
TGGCCCGGTGGGATCGGGCGATCGAGGTGCTGTTTCCCGAGGGGTTGGGACGTCAAACTCGCGTGCCGGAACCGAGATCTGAGCGATGGGCGGGGCCGTGCGGGCGTGCTGCGGGCAGCCCGGACCGACCGGACCGGGTACCGATCCGGCCGTGCGATGGTTGTCGCAGGTCAGAGCGCAAGTCGGGGGCGCACGACTGGGCCCGGGGTCACCCGGAAGAGGGGCGGCCCACCCGGACGATTGTGACCCAAGTCACAATCTCAGGTCGCGGCGAGCGCCTGGTCCAGGGTCTCGTGCACGTCGAACAGCGGCACCAGGCCGGCGATCGTGAGCGGGCGCAGCACCCGGCGCGCGGTGCAGACCAGCCGCAGCTCCACCCCCGCGGTGTGCGCGGCCTCGCGCACCTCGATCAGCACGGCCAGGCCGCTGGTGCCCAGGAACGTCACGCCGTCCAGCACCAGGACGACCAGCTCCACGCCGTCGGTCCCGAACTGCTCGAGCACCGCGGAGCGCAGCTGGGGGGAGGTCAGCATGTCGACCTCGCCGCCGACCTCGACCACCACCTGCCCCGTCGCCGGGGTGCTGGTCGACAGGGTGATCTGGTCGTCCGCGTCGCCGCTGCGCCGGATCGACGCGGGCTCGGACGGTGGGGTCTCGCGGGTCTCGGACATCGGCGCTCACGGTAGGGCCTGGCCGGGTGCACTGCCACTCAGAGGGTCGTCGCCGTCGCCCAGAGGCGGCCCGGGGTCGACGAGGCGGTGTCCCCCGTCCGGGGTGCGGGTGGTGCGGCCGGTGCGGGCCAGCAGTTCGAGCAGCGGGACTGCCACTCGTCTCGTGGTTCGCAACGCCTGGCGGGCCTGGCTGAGGGTGAACTCCGGGCCGAGGCCGGCGAGCACCGCGACCGCCCGCTCGTCGGCGCCGGGCAGCAGCACGACGCCGTCGGCGACCTTGAGCAGCTCCCCGGCCCGGACCAGCGCGGCCAGTTGGCGGGGACCGAGACCGAGCTCGGCCAGCCGGTCGGCCTCCGGGGCGGCGAACGGCTCGCGGTCGAGCTGCTCGCGCAGCGCGGCGAGAGCCGGCCCGACCGCCGCCGCGCCCGGTGCCGAGCCGGCCCGCAGCACCCGGCCCGCCCGCAGCACCAGCCCGTGCCCCGACGCGTGCCGCAGCACGACGTCGACCAGCCGCGGCTCCGGCAGCCCGACGGCGCGCCGGGCGGCCTCGACCGGCAGGCCCGGATCGAGCGGATCGGCGGCGTCGTGCGCGGCCACGGCCGCGGCGAGCGCGCCGGCCACCCCGGTCGCCCGGTCCGGGTCGAGCAGCCAGCCCCCCGTTGCCGGCACCCCGGCCCGGGCCAGCCGGTCCAGGGCGGCCGTCGGGACGCCCATCGCCGCCAAGTCGGCCCGCC
>JASLAP010000221.1 GCA_030147065.1 Pseudonocardia sp.
GGCGAGGCCGTCGATCCCGGGCCGGAGAAGAGGTGGTGCCTGCACTGCCAGCGGTGGGTGGAGTACGCCGCGGTGCAGGAACGCTGGATCCACTTCGAGCGGGGCGCCCCGGGTGTGGCCCGGTGCAGCCCGCTCGACCGGGACAGTCCACTGGCGACGCCGGCGCCCGAGGGGATGCGTGGCGTGGCCCGATCCCGCTGGGGATCGGACTCGCGGGGTCGGCGGGCGCAGTGACCGAGCCCCGACGGCCCCCGCCGCCCGCACCCGTCCCGGTCGACCCGTTGCGCGGCTGGAACCTGGTCCTGTCCCTCGTCACGTTCCTCCGCTGGGCCGATGTGATCGAGCGGCGGAACGCGGAAGCCCGGCGGCGATGGCAGCTCGACATGGCCGCGTACTTCCGCGAACGGGAGCTCGACGATCCGCCACCCCCGCCGCCCGACCGCCCACGTCCGGGACGACCGGAGCTGGTGCACCCACCGGCTGTGCCGCCGGCCGGGCTGCGGCACCGGCTACCTGGTCCACCCGTGCCCGACCCGGGTCCTCGCCCCGGGGCCGACGTCCGGCTCAGCGATTCCTGACGGCCCTCGCGCAGCCCGTGCGGTGCTCGCGCAGCCCGCCGGCGGGCTGCGCGGACCCGCCCCGGGCTGCGCGACGCCCGTCGGGCTGCGCCGGCGACCGGCCGGGCCGTTCACCGCCCGGTGAAGAGCTGCCTCCTGATCGTCTCGCGCACGTCGGCGCGGCTGCGGGGGCCGTGGTCGGCGGCGATGAGGTGGTCGGCGATCGCGACCGAGAAGGCGATCAGGCAGCGGGCCTCGAGATCCTCCTCGTCCTCGGCGACGGTGCCCAGCAACGTGCGCAGATAGGCGATCCGGAAGTTGTCGACGCGGCGCAGGCGCTCGGCGACCGCGGCGTCGCGCCGGGCCCAGTCGCGGACCGCGAGGTCGACCGGCGCCAGCTCGGGGCTGAAGGTGAGCTCGGCGGCCCGCCGCGCCCTGGCCATGGCGTCGCCGCCCTCGTGCTCGGCGCGCTCGACGACCTGGGCGGTGCTCCGGGACTCCCACGTGTCGAGCACCTCGTCCAGCAGCGCGCGCCGGTCGTCGAAGTACCCGTAGAACCCGCCCTTGCTGACGCCCAGCGTCCGGGCCAGCGACTCGATCAGGATCGAGTCCGGCCCGCCGGCGGCCAGCGCGCGCAGCCCCTCGTCGATCCACCGGTGGCGCGGCGTGCGGGCGACCGCCATGCCCGGTCCCCTCCCTGTCGCCCGACATCTGTACGGGACCGTACACATGCTGGTAGCCTGCCGCTCTATACGAGGCCGTATAGATCGGGGGACCGGGATGAGCACGGCGGATCGGGTTCGAGACGGGGCAGGACCGGCGGTCCGGGACCGATCCGGCGGCACCGGGTCGCCCCCCGGCTTGCGGCTGCCGCCGGGCCAGCGCCCGCTCGCGGGGTTCCCGCGCTTCGGCACCCACCTCCACCGTCCCCCTCCGGACGTCCCCGAGGACCACGCGATCGAGATCAGCGGGGCGGTGACCGGAACCCCCGCCCTGCCGCTGGCCGAGCTCGCGGGGCTGCCCCGCCGCGAGCTCACCGCCGACTTCCACTGCGTCGCCGGGTGGTCGGCCATCGGCCTGCGGTGGGAGGGGGTCGCCTTCGCGACGTTCTACCGGGAGATCATCGAGCCGGCGCTCGACCGGACCGCCCCGATCACCCACGTGGTCTTCGAGGGGCTCGACGGCCACCGGTCGGTCGCCACGATCGAGGACGCGCTGCACGACGACGTGCTGATCGCCGAGAACCTCGACGGCCGGCCGCTCGACGGCGACCACGGCGCACCGGTCCGGCTGGTCAGCCCGAGCCAGTACGGCTACATGAGCACCAAGCACCTGAGCCGGATCGAGGTCCGCACCTCCGGGCCGGGTCGCAAGGCGCTGGCGGACCGGCTGCTCGAGGAGCACCCGCGCTCGCGGGTCTGGGCGGAGGAGCGGCACGGCAGCCTCCCCGGCCGGGTGGTGCGGCCGGTCTACCGGTTCCTGATCCCGCCGATCCGGTTCCTCAGCGGGCGGGGCGCGGTCGGCTCCGCCGGTGCGGCACCGCGTCCAGCTCCCCGCCCAGCAGCAGGGCGGGGCTGAGCCGGTCGACCGCCGTCACGGCGACGATCCCGGGTCCGGCGGGCGCAGCCGGGCGGCCCGGGTGGCGAGGTAGCGCTGCTCGGGCAGGCTGGCCGTCATCCGGCTCGCCCGCAGGTAGGCGGTGCGGGCACCGGCCGGGTCGCCGGCCTCCTCGAGCAGGTGCGCCCGGACCGCGGTCAGCCGGTGCGAGTGCGCCAGCCGCTCGTCGCCGTCGAGCGTGCCGAGCAGGGCCAGCGCGGGCCGCGGCCCGTGCACCCTGGCCAGGGCGACCGCCCGGCTCAGCGTGACCAGCGGCCCGGGCGCCACGCGCTCGAGCACCTCGTAGAGCGCGAGGACCTGCGGCCAGTCGGTCTGCTCGGCGGTCGGGGCCTCGTCGTGGACGGCGGCGATGGCGGCCTGCACCTGGTACGGCCCGATCGGCCCCGTGCCCAGCGTGCGGGCGAGCACCGCCAGCCCCTCGGCGATCAGCTCGGCGTCCCACAGGTCCCGGCGCTGCTCGGCCAGCGGGACCAGGGCCCCGTCGGTCGCGGTGCGCGCGGCGTGGCGGGCGTCGGTCAGCAGCATCAGCGCCAGCAGCCCGGCCACCTCCGCTTCGGCGGGCAGCAGGCGGTGCAGCTCGCGGACCAGCCGGACGGCCTCCGCCGTCAGGTCCGGGCGCTGGAGCGCCGGTCCCGCGCTGGTCGTGTAGCCCTCGTTGAACAGCAGGTAGAGCACGTGCAGGACGACGGCCAGCCGGGCGGGCCGCTCGGCGGGCGGGGGCAGCTCGAACCGGGCCCCCACCTGCCGGACGCGCTGCTTGGCGCGGTGGATGCGCTGGGCCATCGTGGCTTCGGGGACCAGGAACGCCGCCGCGATCTCCCGGGTGCGCAGCCCGCCCACCGCCCGGAGGGTCAGCGCGAGCTGGGAGGGCGGCGACAGCTCCGGGTGGCAGCACAGGAACAGCAGCGTGAGCGTGTCGTCCCGGGCGGTCGTGTCGGGCCCGTCGTCGCCGTGCCCCGCCCGGGCGCCCGGGTCGCGTTCTGCGGCGACCCGCTCCCGCCGCCGGCGTGCGCTGTCGCTGCGCCAGCCGTCGACCAGCGACCGGGTCGCCACGGTCGACAGCCACTGCCGGGGGTGGTCGGGGACCCCGTCGTCCGGCCACTGCCGCGCGGCGGCGAGCAGCGCTTCCTGCACCGCGTCCTCGCAGGCGTCGAACTGGCCGTGCCGGCGCACGAGCGCGCCGAGGACCTGCGGCGCCAGCGCGCGCAGCAGGTCCTCGACGCCGCCGGTCACGGCCGGGGGCCGTGGTCCATGACCTGCCGGACCTCCATCGGGTGCTCGACGTAGGCCACCGCCCGCGACGCGATCTCCACCGCCCGCTCGCGGGTCCCCTCGATCACCCAGTAGCCCGCCAGCGACTCCTTGACCTCGGCGTACGGACCGTCGGTGGGCAGCGGGGCGCCGTCGACGAAGCGCACGGTCGTCGCCCGGTCCGGATCGGTGAGCGCCTCCGAGGCGACCAGCTCGCCGGCCTCGCGCAGCTCGGTGTCGAGCGCCATCATGTGCTCGCCCATCCCCTTGATCCACTCCGGGGACCGGTCGCCCAGCGAGGCCCCCACCCCGCTGAACATCATGATCATGTACTTCATCGTGCTCCTTCCGGTCGGCGCCCGGCCGGGCGCGGCGAGGAGTCGGAGCCGGCACCCCGGATCTCGACATCCCGCGGCGGATCGCCAGTCTTCCCCCGCGGAACCCGCTCGACGAGCCCCGCGCCCGCGGCCGTGGCGGGCCTCAGCCCGGCTCGGCCCCCGCCTCCGCGGCGGGCCGGTCGGGCTGTCGGCGCCGGCGCGGTCGATCCCGCCGGTGCAGCACGGCGTTCAGCTCCCCGCCCAGCAGCAGGGCCAGGCTGAGCAGGTAGACCCACATCATGACGATGATCCCGCCGCCGAACGCGCCGAGGACGGGGTTCGTCCCGGCGGCGAAGGTCAGGTAGAGGTTCAGGCCCAGGCTGAGCAGCAGCCACAGGGCCGTGGTCAGCACGGCGCCGGGCAGCGACTCCGACCACGGGGCATGCCGGTTCGGGGCCACGTGGAACAGCACCGTCGCCCACAGCGCCAGCCCGACCACCAGGACCGGGATCCGCAGCACGGTCCAGGTGGTGGCGAAGGCGCTGCCCAGGCCGACCAGGTCGGCGAGGTCCTGGCCGGAGCCGAGGAAGGGCCCGACCACGACCACGGCCAGCGCGACGACCAGCGCCAGCACCGTGACGACGCCGATCACCAGCCCCAGCAGCCGGCGCCGGATCCAGCTGCGGCGCTCCGGGACGTCGTAGGCCAGGTTCAGCGCGTCCACCACGACGGCGAAGGCGCCCGAGAGCGTGACCAGCGCGCCGAGGGTGCCGAAGGTGAGCAGCCCGCCCCGGCTCTGGGTGAACAGGTCCTGCACCGAGGCCACGACGCCGGCCGCCTCCCCGGTGAGCACCGCGTCGAGCGCGCCGACGACCTGCTCGCGCGCCCCGGCGGCCAGGTCGGCACCGACGATCAGGTCCAGCACGCCGAGCAGGCCGGCCGCGATCAGCAGCCCCGGGAAGATGCCCAGCACCGCGAAGAACGCGATCTCGGCCGCCAGCCCGGGCACCCGGTCCTCGACGGCCGCGGCGGCGAACCGGCGCAGGAACGCCCAGGTCCGCGGCCACCACCGCTCGCGGACGACGGTGAGCGCCCGGCGGGCGGCCGCCATTCCGGCCGCGGTCACCCGCCCGTCCGGTCGACCGCGCCGCGGCTGTCCATGGCACTGGACTACCCGCTCGGGACCGGCGGCGCGCCCGCGTGCCTTGCGAGCTCCTGCCGAAGCGGGGCGGCGGCGCCCCGCACCGGAGGTCAGCCCCCCGGCACCGACGGCTCCGGCGCCAACCGCCGCCCCGGCCACCCGCTGGCCCTGCCGACCAGCGAGACGAGCGCGGGCACCAGCAGGGACCGGACCACGAAGGCGTCGATCAGCACGCCGACGGCCACGGCGAAGGCGAGTTCCTCGAACGGCCCGACCGGGATCAGCGCGACGAGGGCGAAGCTGGCCGCCAGGGTGATCCCCGCGGCGTTGATCGCCCTCGTCGACCGGGGCACCGCGACGGCCAGGGCCTCGGACAGCGGCCGGTGGCGGGCCTCCTCCCAGATGTAGCCGACGCTGAAGATGTTGTAGTCCGAGCCGAGCGAGATCAGCAGCACCGCCGCGGCGAACGGCACGTAGAAGACCAGGCCGTCGCGGCCCAGCAGGTCCTGGAAGAACCAGGTGGTCAAGCCGAGCGCGGCGCCCACCGCGAGCACGCTGGTGGCCAGCAGGTAGAGCGGGGCCACCAGGGCGCGCAGGAAGACCACCAGCAGCAGCAGGTCGACCAGCACCACGGCGATGGCGACCCGGCTCAGGTCGGCATCGGCGGTTTCCACGAGGGACAGGCCCAGCGCGGTGTCGCCGGCGTAGGACACCTCGGCACCGGCCAGGCCCACCCGGGTGAGCAGGGCCGGCATCTCCGCGCGCAGCTCCCGGAGCACGTCGATGGCGTCCGCGCCGAGCGGGTCGGCGTCGAGCACCACCAGGAACCGGGCGGCGCCCCCGTCCGGGGCGAGGAACAGGCCGAGCTCGATCGGCAACGGCTGGTCCCCGGGCCCGAGCACGCCGGCGACACCGGGCTGCTCGACCAGCAGCCGCTCCAGCTCGGCCAGCCGCTCGCGCTCCGCGGTGACCCCCGGACTGGCCACGACGATCGCGGTGGGGGCGGTGATGCCCGGGGCGAACGCCTGCCCGGCGGCCTCCGCGGCGACGCGCACCGGGTCGTCGGCCGGCAGCGCGTCCACCGGCGACACGGAGGTGCGCAGCCCGGTCAGCGGCAGGGAGGCGACCACCAGCAGCGCCAGCACCCCCACGGTGACCGCGGCGGCGACCGGGCGCCGGCCCACCACCCGCAGGAACCGGGTCGGGGTCACCGTGCTGGCCAGGCGCGCCGGCCCGGTCCCGGCCGGGTCGTCCGGGTCGACCGGGGCGGTGCCGGGTCGCGCGGACGGCCAGAACGTCCACCGCCCGAGGATGGCCATCAACGCCGGCACCAGCGTCGTCGCCACCGCCAGCCCGACCAGCACGGTGATCGCCAGGGCCGGGCCGAACGCCTGGAACAGCGGGGACTCGGCCACCATCAGCGTGGCCACCCCGGCAGCCACGGTCAGGCCCGCCACGAACACGATGGGCAGGTACTCGGCGACCCCGGCGCGGACGGCCTCCGGGCCGGTGGCGCCCTCGCGCAGCCGGCGCTGCAGCCCGGACAGGAAGAAGATCGAGTAGTCGGTGGTGATGCCCAGCAGCAGCGCCACCACCACCGGCTGCACCTGGCCCGGGGCGGCGAACCCGGTCAGCTCGCCGAACAGGCCGATCGCCCGGTCGGTGATCAGGTACCCCACCCCGGCCGCGACCAGGGTGATCAGCGGGGCCACCACGGAGCGGAAGTTGAGCCCCACGATCAGCGTGATGGCGATCAGCGTCGCCAGCTCGACCAGCGGCAGGGTGGCCACGATCAGCTGCCACTGCGCGCCCTGCAGCGGGATGGTGCCGGTGGCCCCGAGCACGCCGCCGTCGGGCCGGTCCAGGCTCGCGGCGTAGTCGCGGGCGATGGCGTCCTGCTCGCCGAGGTTGGCCGTCGGGGCGATGAACAGGTAGGTGATCAGCGCCGTGTTCTGCTCCCCGGCCTCCGGGAACAGCAACGGGTTGTTGGTCAGCGGGTAGGCCAGCAGCAGCTCGCTGTCCGGCTCGCCGCCCGCGTCGATGGTGCGCTTGTCGACCTCCAGCGCGCGCAGCGCCGAGTCGGCCTGGGTGAACGGGTCCAGGCCGTCCGGGTCGTGCTGCACCACGGCGGTGCGCGAGAGCAGCGGCAGTCCGAACCGCTCCACCGCGTCGATCTGAGCCTGGATGGCCGGGTTGCGCTCACCGACCAGGCCGGACAGCCCGGCCCCGCTGCTGGCCAGACCCGGCAGCAGGGAGACCGCGGCGAGCGTGGCCGCGGCCACCGCCGCGATGACCACCCAGCGGAACCGGACCACGGCCGCGGCGAACGCCTGCACCACGATCTGCCGCCGCGCCGTGGACCGGCGGCCCCGGCGCGCGGGCTTCTCCCCGGCCGGCCCGGTGTCGCCGCCGTCGGCGACCTCGCTGCTGTCGTCGCGGCCGTCGTCGGTCTTGGCGTCGGTCTTGGTCTCGGTCCGGGTCTTGCTCGCCTCGCTGGTCTCGCCGGAGTCCCCGGCGGCCTCGTCCGCGGCGCCGTCGTTCCCGCCGTCCCGCGCGGGTTCGTCCTCGGGATCAGCCACGGGGTGGACCGCTGGACCGCTCGGACCCCACCCAGCCGGCCGGCTCCGGTGCCGTCCACTCCGCGGGCGGCCGCACCCCGAGCCGGCGCAGCTCGGCGGCGGCCAGTGGGTGGTGCCGGCCCCGGTCCACGTCGAGCCACGGCCGCGGTCCGAGCCGGCGCAGCTCGCTGTAGGGCACCCGGCGCAGCCCCGCCCGGGCCAGGTGCTCGACCAGCATCGGGTCCACCGGGCCGCGCAGCAGCCGGCGCAGGGCGCGCAGCTCACGCCGCCGGGCCAGCCGCAGCGGCAGGTACGCCAGCAGCAGCGGCACGATCGGCAGGGCGGCGACCGCGACGCCGAGCAGCACCGCCAGCGCCTGCACGTCGGCGCGCGCGGCGCCGACGCTGCTCCGGATGTCCACCGCGGTCTCCTGCACCGAGCCGGCCAGCTCCCCGGCGCCGTCGCCGACCAGCGGCACCTCACCGAGCAGCCCGATGGCCTGCGCGGTCACGTCCAGCGCATCGGCCGCCCGCAGCAGCCCGGCGTCCAGCTCGGCCAGCGCCCACACGTGCAGGGCGGTCAGCACGCCGAGCGCGGCGAACACCACGACCGTCACCGCGGCCGTGAGGTCCCACCTGCGGACCGTGCGGCGGCTGGGGAGCAGTGCGAGCTCGGACATCACCGGCATGGTTCCCCCACCGGGGCCCTGCGTCGAGCCGTGGCGCCCCCTACGCTGCCGGCACGTCGGCCGGCGACGGCGCGACGGACGATCTCGACGGCATCGGGAGACCATGGGCGACTACGACGACCCCGACCTCGTCGGGCGAGCGCCGGCCGGCCGGATGCTGCCCGTCCTGCTGGCGCTCGGGGCGCTGGCGGTCGGGCTGGTGGCCGGGTACCTGCTGCGGGCCGGGACCGAGCCGCCGGCGCCGGTGGCCGCGCCACCCACCACCGTGGTGGCCCCGCCGCCGCCCCCACCGACGGCGCCGCCGTCGCCGTGCGTGGCGATCGCCCAGGGTGGCACCGAGCTGATCGCCGAGCTGGAACGGGCGGTGCGGGCCATCGGCGCGCTCGACCCGACCGAGCTGCGCGGGGTCCTGGACGAGATCCAGCGGCTGCGCACCGAACTGCAGAACGAGGTGGACGCCTGCCAGTCGCAGGTCGGCGGGACGACCGGACCGGGGACGCCGGGCGAGCCGATCGGGCCGCCGCCGGCCGTGCCGCCGCCGACCGGCTGACCGGACTCCGCCCGGGCACCCCCCGCGGGGTCGGCCCCGCGCCCCCCACCACGACGACCATGGTCACTCCTCTCGGCGGTGCCCGGCACCGGGCGGCGTCCCGGTCGGGTCCGCATTCCCGGTCGATATCGCCGGTTACCTGGCGGGCAGCTTGCGAAGTCGGCCCGCCGGCCCGATCGTCAGCTCGCCGTCAGGCGCGGCGGGGTCTGGGGCCAGCCACGCCGGGTAGTCAGCCGGCGTGTGGTTCGACTCCTGGTCCGATCTGGGCCGCATCCTGGTCGTAGGCCCGCTGGCCTACCTCGCCCTGGTCGTGATGCTGCGCATCTCCGGCGCCAGGACGCTGTCCAAGCTCAACGCCTTCGACCTGGTGGTCACGGTCGCGCTCGGCTCGACCCTGGCGACGGTGGTGCTCAACGCCGACGTCAGCCTGGCCGAGGGGCTGCTCGCCCTGGTGCTGCTGGTGCTGCTGCAGTACCTGATCAGCTGGTCGTCGCGGCGGTGGCCGGCGGTCGAGCGGGCGGTGAAGTCCGAGCCGGTGCTGCTGTACCGCCGGGGCTACCTGCACGGGCCGATGCGCCGGGCCCGGGTGACCGAGGACGAGCTCCTGCAGGCGGCCCGCTCCTCCGGGCGTCCCGGCCTGGGTGACGTGACCGCGGTGGTGCTGGAGACCGACGGCACGCTCAGCGTGCTGTCCGCTCAACCCGAACTGCCCGACCGCGGCAGAACCCACCAGACAACCTCGGAGGAACAGTGCTGAAGGCCCTGGTCGTGCTCGGCGCCGGCGGTGACCTGACCGGTCGCTACCTGCTGCCCGCCCTGGTCCGGCTCGCGGCGGTGAAGGGGCTGCCGCCGGACGTGCGGATCGTCGGGGTGGACCGGGATCCGGGTGACGACGAGTCGTTCCGCGCCGCGGCGCGCGGCCACCTGGACCGCCACCTGCCGGACCGGGACGACGCGGCGAGCGAGGACGTGCTCGCGCGGCTGTCCTACCGGCAGGGCGACGTGACCGCGGCCGCGGACCTGCGCCGCGCACTGGACGGGCTCGAGCCACCGTTCGCCCTCTACCTGGCGCTGCCGAACGCCGTCGCCCGCCCGACCGTCGACGCGTTGATGGAGCTGGACGTCCCCGAACACACCGCGCTGGTGTTCGAGAAGCCGTTCGGGACCGATCTGGCCGCCGCCCGCGAGCTCAACGAGGTGATCCGGCGCGGGTTCGGCGAGCAGGACGTCTTCCGGGTCGACCACTTCCTGGCCAAGCAGACCGTGCTCAACGTGCTCGGGCTGCGCTTCGCCAACCGGTTGTTCGAGCCGGTCTGGAACGGCGGGCACATCGAGCGGGTCGACATCGTCTGGGACGAGTCACTCGGGCTGGAGGGCCGGGCCGGGTACTACGACCGGGCCGGCGCGCTGCGCGACATGATCCAGAACCACCTGCTGCAGCTGCTGGCGCTGGTGGCGATGGAGCCGCCGGCGTCGCTGGGGGAGCTGGACCTGCGCAACCGCAAGGTCGACGTGCTGCGCGCGGTCGTCTCGCCGGACCCGGAGCAGATGGCGGCGCTGACCCGCCGGGCCCGCTACGGCGCCGGTCGCGTCGACGGAAAGGACCTGCCCGCCTACGCCGACGAGGACGGGGTGGATGCGTCCCGGGGGACCGAGACCTTCGCCGAGGTGACCCTGCGGGTGCAGAACTGGCGCTGGGCCGGGGTGCCGTTCCGGCTGCGCACCGGCAAGGCCCTGTCCACCGCGCGCCGCGAGATCGTCGTGCACCTGCGTCCGGTGCCGCACCACCCCTTCGACGACCGCGGGACCCCCGACGTGCTGCGGCTGTCGCTGGACCCGGACCGGATCGCGGTGGAGCTCAACCTCAACGGCACGGGGGACCCGTTCGACCTGGAGCGGTCCTCGCTGTCCGCGACGTTCGCGGCGCAGGAGCTGCCGCCCTACAGCCTGCTGCTGCACGAGATCTTCGAGCGCGACCCGACCCTGTCGATCCGCGGGGACGAGGCCGAGGAGAGCTGGCGGATCGTCGAGCCGGTGCTGCAGGCCTGGGCCGACGACGTGGTCCCGCTGGAGGAGTACCCGGCCGGCTCGACCGGGCCCGGGTAGTGACGGCCGGCGCCGGCCGGGGTCGGTTCTGCGCGGGTCAGCGGGGGAGGGCGAAGCCGTCGTCCGGCGGGTCGGGTGGCGCGGGGGCGTCGGTGGCGCGCTGCCACCCCGACCGGGCCGGGACGGCGGTCGGCGGGTCGTCGGGGAGCGCGGTATCCGCGGTGGCCGGCTCGTCCGGCGGGTCCGTCGCGGCCCGCTGGGCCTGCAGCCGCTCGGTCTCGCGTCGCCGGCGTTCGGCGAGGACGGCGGACAGGTAGGGCTCCGCGGCGGTGCCCGGCGGCGGCGCGGGGCTGGTGCGGGCGGCGATCTCGGCGGCCAGCGACTCGCCCAGCGTCGCGCGCACCCGCGGGTCGAGGTCGGACACGCGCTGCAGGAACTGGCGGGCCTGCAGGGCCAGCGGGTCGGGCAGCTGCGACAGCGACAGCGTCCGCGCCCACCCGGCCAGCGCGGGCGGCATCGGCACCGGTGCGGTCGCCACCCGCGGCACCCGTTCGCGGACGACGACGGTGCCGGCCAGCGCGTCGCCGACCCGCCTGCCCCGCGCCGAGACCAGCGAGGAGATCACCCCGATCACCCCGCAGAACGCGCTGAGCACGCCGAAGTCGATGACGAAGCCGGCCAGCCCGCGGGTCAGGGCGTGCCGGAACCGGATCGGGCCGCCGTCCTCGCGCACCACCCGCAGCCCCAGGGCCGCCTTGCCGAGCGACCGGCCCCGGGTGAGCGTCTCGACCGTCACCGGGTAGACGACGAACGCCGAGATCGTGACGATCAGGCCGATCGCGGCGGCCAGGGCCAGGTCGAACTCGCCCAGCACGCCGGTCACCGAGAACGCCAGTCCCAGGGCCGTGAACGCCGCGAGCATGACCGCCAGGTCGACGGCGAAGGCGAGCGAGCGGGTGGCCAGCCGGGCCGGCCGCAGCTCGACCAGCACGCCGTCCCCGGTGATCATGTCGGTCACCCGGCTATTGTGCCGCCGACCGGGGGAGGGGCACAGCATGGACGTCGACGCCTACGCCGCCGCGCACGACGACGAGTGGCGGCGGCTCGCCGAGCTGCTCGACCGCCGCCGGCTGTCCGGCCCGGAGGTCGACGAGCTGGTCACCCGCTACCAGCGCACCGCCGTGCACCTGTCGACGATCCGGTCGTCCTCGCCGGACCCGGCGCTGGTCGGGCGGCTGTCGGGGCTGGTGGCCCGGGCGCGCTCGGCGGTCACCGGGACCCCCGCTCCGGCCTGGCGCGACGCCGCCCGGTTCGCCGTGGCCGGCTTCCCCGCCGCGCTGTACCTGAGCCGACGCTGGTGGCTCGCGCCCGCGGCGCTCTCGCTGGCCGTCGGGTGGCTGGTCGGGGCGTGGGTGGCCGGCAGCCCGCAGGTGCAGGCCAGCATCGCCACCCCCGCCGAGGCCCGCCGGCTCGTCGAGGTCGACTTCGCGGAGTACTACTCCGCGGCGCCGGCCGGGTCGTTCGCCGCGCAGGTCTGGACGAACAACGCCTACGTGGCGGCGCTGTGCCTGGTGGCCGGGGTGCTGCTGGTGCCGGTCGTGCTCGTGCTGGCCGTCAATGTCGTCAGCATCGGGGTGACGGGCGGGCTGATGGCCGCGGGCGGCCGCCTGGACCTGTTCCTCGGGCTGATCACCCCGCACGGGCTGCTGGAGCTCACCGCCGTGTTCGTCGCGGCCGGGGCCGGGCTGAAGCTGGGCTGGACGGTCGTCGACCCCGGCCCGCTGCCCCGCGGGGTCGCCGTCGCGGCCCAGGCCCGGGCCACCGTCGGGATGGCGCTCGGGGTGGCCGCGGTGCTGGCCGTGTCCGGGGTCATCGAGGCGTTCGTGACGCCGTCCGGGCTGCCGACGTGGGCCCGGATCGGGATCGGGGTGCTGGCCGAGGCGCTGTTCCTGGCCTACGTGTGGGTGCTCGGCCGGCGCGCCGCGCGGACCGGCGAGACCGGCGACCTCACCGCCGCCGACGCCGGCGACCGCGCCCCCACCGCCGCCTGACCCCGTCGATCCTCACCGTCAGAGGCGGCCGGCGGCCTTGAGGGCGAGGTAGGCGTCGGCCACCCGGGGGGCCAGGTCGGCGGGGGCGGCGTCGACGACGGTCACCCCGCGGCGGCCGAGCAGCCGGGCCACCGCGCGGCGCTCGGCGCGGGCCTGCTCGGCCGCGGCCGCCCCGTACACCGCGGTCGAGTCGCCGCGACCGGCCGCCATCTCGGCCACCCGCGGATCGGCCACCGCGGCGACCAGCACCCGGTGGCGCCCGGTCAGCGCGGCCAGCCCGGGCAGCAGGCCCTCCTCGACGGCCGCGGCGTCCAGCCCGGTGAACAGCACGACCAGCGACCGCTGCCCGGCCCGCCCGAGCACGGTGGACACCAGCCCCGGTACGTCGGTCTCGGTCAGCTCCGGCTCCACCGCGGCCATCGCCTCGACCAGCGCGGGCAGCAGCTCCCGGCGGCCGGCCCCGACCACCCGGGCGCGCACCGCCCGGTCGTAGGCGAGCAGGTCGACCCGGTCGCCCGCGCGCGACGCCAGCGCGCCCAGCAGCAGCGCGGCGTCCATCGCCACGTCGAGCTTCGGGGCGTCCCCGACCCGGCCGGCCGAGGTCCGGCCGGTGTCCAGGACCAGCAGCAGGTGCCGGTCGCGTTCCGGGCGCCAGGTGCGGACCACGACCTCCGGGGCCCGGGCGCTGGCCCGCCAGTCGATCGACCGGACGTCGTCGCCGGCCACGTACTCGCGCAGCGAGTCGAACTCGGTGCCCTGCCCGCGCACCATCGCCGCGGTGCGCCCGTCCAGCTCGCGCAACCGGGCCAGCCGCGCGGGCAGGTGGCGCCGCGAGGTGAACGGCGGCAGCGCCCGCACCGTCCACGGCACCTCGTGCGCGCCCTGCCGGGCGGCCAGCCCGAGCGGGCCGACCGAGCGCACGGTGACCCGCGCGGCCCGCCGGTCGCCGCGGCGGGTCGGCCGCAGCGTCACGGTGAGCCGCCGCCGCTCCCCGGCGGGGACGTGCAGGTCGTGCCGCACGGGGTCGGCGCCCGCGCTGGGCGGCCAGGCGTCGCGCAGCACCCCGCGCAGCGGCCGCCGTCCGGGGTTGTGCACCACCAGGTGCACGGTGGCCTCGCCGCCGAGGCGCACCGCGGTGTCCCCGGACCGCGTCAGGTGCAGCTCGCGGACCCCGGCCGCCAGCGCCAGGTCGGTGAGCACCCCGGCGGCCAGCACGCCCTGCACCGCCACCAGGCCCCACCAGCCCGGCAGCACCAGCCCCACGACGAGCGCGCCGAGCGCCGCGAGCAGCGCGGTGCGCCCGGTGAGCGCCACGGCTCAGCGGGGGACCGGCACGGCGGCCAGCACCCCGTCGACGACACCGTCCGCGGTCACCCCGTCCAGCTCCGCCTCGGGGCGCAGCCGCAGCCGGTGCCGCAGGGTGGCCGGGGCGAGCGCCTTGACGTCGTCGGGGGTCACGTAGTCGCGGCCGGACAGCCAGGCCCAGGCCCGGCCGGCGGCCAGCAGCGCGGTGGCGCCGCGCGGCGAGACGCCGAGCGAGGTCGCCGTCGCCGACCGGGTGCCCCGGCAGACGTCGACGATGTAGCCGAGCACGTCCGGGTGCACGGTGACCGCGGCGACGGCGGCCCGGGCCGCGGCCAGGTCGGCCGGGCCGGCGACCGGCTCGATGCCGCTCAGGTCCCCGGGGTCGAACCCGGCCGCGTGCCGGGCCAGGATCGCCACCTCGTCGGCGCGCTCGGGCAACGGCATCGTGAGCTTGAGCTGGAACCGGTCGAGCTGGGCCTCGGGCAGCGGGTAGGTGCCCTCGTACTCGACCGGGTTCTGGGTGGCGATCACCACGAACGGCTCGGGCAGCGCCCGGGCCACCCCGTCCACCGAGACCTGCCGCTCCTCCATCGCCTCCAGCAGCGAGGCCTGGGTCTTGGGCGGGGTGCGGTTGATCTCGTCGGCGAGCAGCAGGTTGGTGAACACCGGGCCCGGCCGGAAGGAGAACTCGGCCCGGCCGGCGTCGTAGACCAGCGAGCCGGTGATGTCGCCGGGCATCAGGTCGGGGGTGAACTGCACCCGCTTGCTGTCCAGCGCCAGGCTGCGCGCCAGCGCCCGCACCAGCAGGGTCTTGGCCACCCCCGGCACCCCTTCGAGCAGCACGTGGCGGCGGCACAGCAGGGCCACCACCAGCCCGGTGACCGCGGCATCCTGCCCGACGACGGCCTTGGCGACCTCGCGGCGCAGCGCCCGCAGGGCTTCGCGGGCGGCGTCCGCGCGCACGTCGGGGTCCTCCACCTGCCGGGTCACGAGCGGTGCACCTCCGCCTCGCACCGGTCCAGCGCATCGGCGAGCGCGATCAACCCGGCGTCGTCCATCGGCGCTGGACCGTACAGCAGGGTCGACACCGCGGTGATCGAGCCGCCGGTGCGCGCGGCGACCGCCCGGACCAACGCGGCCTCGCCGGCCCCCTCCGGCACCCCGAGCAGCGGGGCCAGCCGGGCGCGGGCGGCGCGGCGCAGCACCTCGGCGGCGTGGTCGCGGG
>JASLAP010000259.1 GCA_030147065.1 Pseudonocardia sp.
GACCGCGCTGCGGGCCGGCGACTTGCCCACCCACGGCGGCCGGACGCTGGCCTACGTCTACGACTCCGGGCTGGCCGCGGCCGACGAGGTCGGCCGCCGGGCGCTGGCGATGTTCGCCTCGACCAACGGGCTGGACCCGACGGCGTTCCCCAGCCTGGCCGCGATGGAGCGCGACCTGATCGCGCTCACCCGGCCGCTGGTCGGCGCCCCGGACACCGCCGTCGGCACCGCGACCTCGGGCGGCACCGAGTCGATCCTGCTGGCCGTGCAGACCGCCCGGGACGCCCTCCCGGTGCCCGACCCGGTGCTCGTCGTGCCCACCACCGCGCACGGCGCCTTCCACAAGGCCGCGCACTACTTCGGCGTGCGCCTGGTCGCCGTCGACGTCGACCCGGTGACGAAGCGGGCCGTGCCGGAGGCGATGGCCGCGGCGATGGACGCCCACGCCGGCCACGTGGTGCTGGTCGCGGTGTCCGCCCCGTCCTACGCGCACGGCGTCATCGACCCGGTCGGGCCGGTCGCCGCGGCGGCCGCCGAGCGCGGCATCCGCTGCCACGTGGACGCCTGCATCGGCGGCTGGGTGCTGCCCTGGGCCGACCCGGCCCCGCCGCCGTGGGACTTCCGCTGCCCCGGCGTGACCAGCCTGTCGGTGGACCTGCACAAGTACGCCTACACCCCCAAGGGCGTCTCCCTCCTGCTGCACCGCTCCCCCGGGCTGCGCCGCCTTCAGTTCTTCGCCACCGCCGACTGGCCCGGCTACACCATGCTCAACGCGACCACCCAGTCGACCAAGTCGGGCGGGCCGCTGGCCGCGGCCTGGGCTGTCGTCCACCACATCGGCCTGGACGGCTACCGCGACCTGGTCGCCACCACCCTGGCCGCCACCCGCCGGCTCGCCGACGGGATCGCCGCCCGCGACCACCTGTCCCTGGCCGCCCCGCCGGACTCCACGCTGCTGGCCGTGCAGACCGACGACGGCCTCGACGTGTTCACCCTCAGCGACGAGATGGGCGAGCGCGGCTGGTTCGTGCAGCCGCAGATGGCCTTCCGCGACCTGCCCGCCACCCTGCACCTGACGGTGTCGGCAGCCACCGCCGGCAGCGTCGACGACTTCCTGGCCGCCCTCGACGAGTCGCTGGCCGCCGCCGTGGCGGCCGGCCCGGTGGCCGTCGCCCCGGAACTGCGCGCCGCCGCCGCGGCGCTGGACCCGGCGACCCTCGACGACGCCGCCTTCGACGGCCTGCTCGCCGTCGCCGGGCTGGCCGGTGGCGACGGCCAGCTGGCCGTGCCGAAGCGGATGGCGCCGGTCAACGCGCTGCTGGACGCGGCGCCCCCGCGGCTGCGGGAGGCGCTGCTGATCGCCTTCCTGGACCGGTTGACACGCTGACCCGTCACCGGCTCCGCCGACGCCGATCCGGGCGGTGCGCCCGCGCCTTCCTCGCGTCCGTGCGGTGCGCGCGGCCCCCGTCCGCCCCTCGCCCGGCCTCAGGGCCCCGGGTCGAGCGTGATGATCCGGGCGGTCGCGGTGGCCGTGGCCAGCACGGCACCGTCGGGGTCGCGCAGCTCGCCGGCCAGGAACGCGATCGTCCCCCCGCGGTGCACCACCCGCCCGGTCCCGACCAGCTGTCCGGGACGCGCCGGGCGCAGGTAGTTGACCTTCAACTCCAGCGTGGGCGCGAACGTCCCGGCCGGCAGCGTGGCGATCAGCGCCGGACCCAGGGTGTCGTCGAGCATCGCGGCGAGGAACCCGCCCTGGACCGCGCCGGTGGGGTTGGTGAACGCCTCGGTCGCGGTGAAGAGCACTTCTATCTCGCCCCGCTCCGGGTTCACCCAGGACAGCTGCCAGCCCAGGGTGCGCGCCGCCGGCGGCATGGGGACGTCACCGGTGAGCATCGCGGCGAAGGTGGTGGAGAAGTCCGATGTGGTGGTGGTCATGCGGAGAGGGTCGCAGCGGGCACCGACAGTTCCGCGTCGCCGCCCGCCCACCCGGTCAGCCGTCGGCCGGGCCGATGCCGGCGTCGCGGGCCCGCGCGACGGCCGCCGCGCGGTCGGCCACCTGCAGCTTGCCGAACACGCTGGACACCAGGTTGCGCACGGTCTTCTCGCTCAGCTGCAGCCGCCCGGCGATCACCGCGTTGCCGGCGCCGCCGGCCATCTGCTCCAGGACCTCGCGCTCGCGGGCGGTCAGGTCGGGGAAGGGCAGCACCTGCCGGGCGGCCGGGGCGGCGAAGAACCGCAGCACCCGGGTCGCCACCGACCGCCCGAAGATCACCTCGCCGTCCGCGACGACCAGGATCGAGCGCAGGATCTCCGCAGGCTCGGCCCCCTTCAGCACGTAACCGCGCGCTCCGGCGCGGACCGCGGCGAAGACCGAGGCGTCGTCGTCGACCATAGTGAGCACCAGCACCGCGACCCCGGGAGCGGCGGCGGCGATGGCCGCGGTGGCCTCGATCCCGCTGCGACCGGGCATCCGCAGGTCCATCAGCACCACGTCCGGCCGCTCGGCCAGCACGACCGCCACCGCGGCGTCCCCGTCGCCGGCCACGCCGGCCAGCTCGGTGGCCGGGCTGTCGCGGATCAGCGCGGTCAGGCCGTTGCGGAACAGCGGGTGGTCGTCGGCCACCACCACCCGGACCGGCGCCCCGGTCATGCCGGCACCGGCAGCCGGGCGGTGACCGACGTGCCGCGGTCGCGGCGCTCGACGGTGCAGGAACCGCCCAGCTCCGCGGCCCGCTCGCGCATCGAACTGATGCCCACCCCGGCGACGAACCCCTCGGGCAGGCCCGGACCGTCGTCGACCACCTCGATCCGCACCTCGCCGTCCCCCGCCCGCAGGCACACCGACACCGCACCGCCTGCGGCGTGCCGGACGGCGTTGGCCACCGCCTCGACCACGATCCGGTAGGCCGCGACCTCGACGGCCGCGGGCAGCCCCGGCAGCGCCGCCTCGATCCGGATCGCCGACACCCCGAGCCGGGCCGCCTGCTCGCGGATCGCGGCGGCCAGGCCCAGCTCGTCGAGCACCGGCGGGCGCAGCCCGTAGCCGATCCGCCGGACCTCCGCGACGGCCTGCTCGGTCTCGGTGCGCAGCTCGCGCAGCGCCGCGCGGCCGGCCTCGGTGGTCGCCGGGTCCCGGGCGATGGTGTCGATCCCCAGGGCGATACCGGCCATCGTCGGTCCGAGGCCGTCGTGCAGCTCGCGGCGCAGCCGCCGCCGCTCGTCCTCGCGCAGCGCGACCAGCTGCACCCGGGACCGCTGCAGGTCCTCGGCCAGCGCGACCGCGCGCGCGGCCACCGCGACCTGCCGCACCAGGGTGTCGAGCAGCGCCCGGTCCCGCGGGTGGCCGCGGTGGTCCGGATCGACACGGCGCTGCAGGACGAGCACGCCGACGGTCTCCCCGCCGTAGGGCAGCGCCATCCGCTCGGTGTCCCCGGGCCACGGGTGCCCGGCGGTCGCGAGCACCCGGCCGTCGACCTCGACGGCGACGTAGGGCAGCCGGAGCACCTCGGCGACGGTGCGGACGGCGGCGGGCAGCACGTCGCCGGGCGTCCCGACGGCGGTGAGCCGCTCCCCGAGCCGGGCCAGCGCCGTGCCCGGCTCGTCGACCAGCCCGTACACCCGCACCCGGACCCGGCGGCCCAACCACTCCCGCAGCGGCAGCGCGACGACGACCGCGAGGGCGGTGGCCAGGGCCGCCGAGGTCACCTCGCCCAGCAGGGCCCGCAGCCCGGCCGCCGCGGCGGCGTACACGCCCAGCACGGCGACCAGCAGGACGCCGTAGGTGATCGACCGGCTGAGCACGACCCGCACGTCGTAGAGCCCGTACCGGACGATCCCGGCCCAGGCCGCCATACCGACGGCCAGGACGGCCAGGTTCTCCAGCACGCTCACCTGCTCGGTGTCGCCGCCGGACACCCCGACCACGACGCAGCACAGGAACGCCGCGGCGACGACGAACCCGGCGACCGCGGCCAGGACCAGCCCGCGCCGCGTGCGGCCGTCGGCCCGGCGGGCCCGGCGCAGCAGGGCCCACGAGGTGAGCGCCGCGATCGGCCCGGTCAGCAGGACCGCGACCAGGCCCGCCTCGACGAGCGGGCCGAGCGGGCCGGTCACCCCGACGGGGTTGCGCACGCCCGGGACCGCCGAGAAGTTCTCGGTGCTGAACGTCGCCCAGACCCACAGCACCAGCAGGTGGACCCCGCACGCGACGGCGAGCAGGCGGCGCCGGCGGCTGCCCAGCCGCCCGTCCGGGAACAGCAGCAACCCGAACCCGGCGATCGGGAAGATGCCCAGGACGAGGAACTGCGACGCGACCAGTTGCAGCACGCCCGGGTCGGCACCGCCGCGGGCCGCGGTGACCCGCACGGCCGCCCCGAGCGCGGCCGACAGCGGCACCGCGGCCCCGCTGACCAGGAAGATCCAGCCGACCGGCGAGCGCCGGTCGGCCCGGACCAGGGCCGACCCGACCAGCACGACGGGCAGGTAGAGCAGGCCGGTCGCGGTGACGAACCAGGTCAGCGCGTCGACCGGCCCGCGCGCCGCCACCAGCACCGCGACCAGCGCGGCCGCGACCGCGGTGGCCACCGCGGCATGGGCCACCGCCCGGGTGGTGCGCTCCATCGGCCGGTCCTCCTCGCGTCGCGCTGATGGTCCGGTCAGGCCGCGACCGGGGCCGCGGCTCGCGCCGTCACCGGCGCCAGGTCCCACTCGTCGTCGGGCATCCGCACCAGCACCACAGCAAGGTAGGCCATGGCCGCGGTGAGCAGGGCGAACGTCAGCCCGTCGGCGACCGGGCCGAGCACCCGGGCGGGGACGTGCAGCAGCGGCAGCAGGGCCACGAACCACCCGGTCCAGGCCGGCGCCACCCGCGACCGCACCAGCCCGATGCCCAGCACCAGCATTCCGAGCACGTGCGCCAGGACGAACAGCAGGACGAGCACGTTGTGGGTCGTGTCCGCCGCGACGCCGGCCACCACCGCGGTCGCCGCGGTCCGGTCCGGTGCGGCTGCCGCGGCGGCGAGGGTGAGCCCGTAGCCGGTGAACACGATCATCCCGGCGAGCCAGCCCAGTGCCGAGAGCCCGCCGCCCACCAGCGCCAGCCGCGGTGCGCCGCGGCGGGCCATCATCGCCAGGTACACCACCGCCGGGACGATCAGCAGCTGCGGGAAGACCAGCAGGTTGGACGTCGAGAGGGCGCCCGGCGCGGCGGCGACCGCGGCCACCTGGTCGGCGGCCGGGTCGTCCTCGCCGTAGGTCGGGAGGAACGTGCCGATCGTGAGCGCGAGCGGGGCGACGGTCAGGCAGACCGCGCCGGCCCAGCGGGCCGCGGGACGGGCATCCACGGTGAACTCCTCGGGTCGGGGGTGAGGAGCCCAGCCAACGGCGCGGGACGTCCCGCCCGGCAGATGCCGCGGTCCCGATCAGGCCGGGACGCCCGGCGGGGTCAACGCGGCTCCCGGGCCTGCACGACCACCCCGCCGAACCGCGCCTCACCGATCGAGCACTCGTGGCCGCCGACCCAGCAGCGCCCGGTCCGGGTGACCTCGACGCACACCTCGTCGGTGGACCCGTCCGGCGCCACGTACCGCGCCTCGAACCCGCCGGACAGGTGGGTGTTGTAGCCGGTGACGGTCCGGCCGGTCGAGTCGACGGTCCGCTCCCCGCAGCCGTCGCAGAGCGCCCGCGGGTACCGGTCCAGGTGCGGTGCGGGCTGCCCGCACAGCGGGCACGGATGGGTGCTCCGCCGGCCGTCGTCGCTCGGCGGGGCCATCAGCGCGTCCTCGGCGGCCAGGGTGCGCAGCGGGTCGGCGTCGCGGCGGCGCAGCCCGATCCAGACCCGGTCCGCGTGGTCGCGGTCGTGCTCGGACTCGAGGCCGGCGCGGTCGGCCGCCGGCAGCTCGCCGACGGTGCAGCCGGCCCGCACGGCCGCCACCGCGGCGCGCTGCCACGGCCCCAGCTCGTCCCACCGCAGGTCGCGGGCGATGTGCCGGTTGCGGCGGAGCTGTTCGTCGAGCCGGGCGGCCGGCGCCGGCGCTACGCCCAGCAGACCGACGCCCCACGAGCCGTTGTGGCAGGCCGTGTAGAGCCTGGTGTCGTCGACGAACGCATAGCCGCCGGCGACCGGGTCGGCCTCGAACCCGGGGTGCGGGAACGGCCGGACGGCGTCCGGGTCGGGTGCCGCGGCGCGGGCCCACTCCAGTGCGGTCGCCCTGGTCAGCGGCATCGTGGGGCGTTCCCGGGTCACGAGACCAGCTCCAGGATGTCGTCGGCGTCGAGCACGGAGCCGAACGCGTTGCCGTCGTCCATCACCCCGGCGAACAACGCCGCCTCGCGGGTGGTCAGGGCCAGCACCTTCTCCCACTCCATGCGCACCATCGCGCGTCGGCAGGCGGAGGCCGGACCGCAGGAGTAGGTGCTGGAGTCGACCGAGCCGGCGACTATGGCCAGGTCGATGCCGTCGATCACCACGAGGCGCATCTGTCCGGTTCCTCCTGGGGGAGCAGGTGCGCGACGGTATCCGCCAGGACCGACACCCCGGCCCGGGCCCCTTCAGTCGAGCCCGGTGGGCGGCTCGGGCGACGCCGGAGTCCGTTGGGCGGAGCCGGCTGTCGGCACTCTTCGTAGTACCCGTAACACGTTCCGCGTCCACGGCGAACATCGTCGTGCGGCCCCGGCGGGCACCTGCAGTGGCAGCGGTTCCTTCGCCACGAGGCCGCCATCATCGGCGAACGAGGACGACTGTGGACTACCGGCTCGGAGTAGATCTCGGCACGACCTACACCGCCGCCGCGGTCGACGTCGGCGGCCGGGCGGAGGTGCTCGGGCTCGGGATACGGGCGATGCAGGTGCCGTCGGTGGTCTACGTCCGCGACGACGGGGACCTGGTCGTCGGCGAGGTCGCCGAGCAGCAGGGGGCGACCGACCCGACCCGGGTGGCGCGGGAGTTCAAGCGCCGGATCGGCGACCCGGTCCCGATCCTGGTGGGCGGCTCGCCGTACTCGGCGCAGGCGCTCACGGCCCGGCTGCTGGCCCGGGTGGTCGAGATCGCCACCGAGCGCCACGGCGGCCCACCGGGGCACGTCTGCGTGACGCACCCGGCGAACTGGGGACCCTTCAAGCTCGACCTGTTGCGCCAGACGCTGGACCTGGCGGGCCTGGGCGGGGTGGCGACCAGCACCTGCTCGGAGCCGGAGGCCGCGGCGATCGCCTACGCCGCGCGGGACCGGGTCGCCGAGGGCGACCGGGTGGCTGTCTACGACCTCGGCGGCGGCACCTTCGACGCCGCGGTGCTGATCCGCGAGGGCCCCGGGTTCCGGCTGCTGGGCCCCCCGGAGGGGATCGAGCACCTCGGTGGGGTCGACTTCGACGAGGCGGTCCTCCAGCACGTGCTGGCCGGCCTGGGAGCCGACGCGCAGGCTCTGGACGACACCGATCCGGCGACGTTCGCGGCGCTGGCCCGGCTGCGGCGCGCCTGCGTCGAGGCCAAGGAGACGCTGTCCTCCGACGTCGACGCCGTGATCCCGGTCGTGCTGCCCGGGATCACCCGGTCCGCCCGGCTCACCCGCGGCGAACTGGACGACATGCTGCGACCGGCGGTGGCCGAGACCGTGGCGGCGATGGAGCGGGCGCTGGAGGCGGCGACGACGTCCCCGGCGGACCTGTCGGCGATCGTGATGGTGGGCGGGTCGTCGCGGATCCCACTGGTGAGCCAGATGCTGTCGGCGGCGTTCGAACGTCCGCTGGCGATCGACAACCACCCCAAGCACGACATCGCCCTGGGTGCCGCCCTCCGGGGCGCGCCGGCCACCCCCGTGGCCGCCCCCGTGGCCGCCCCGGCTCCGGTCCCGGCCCCCGCCGCACCCGTGGCCGCGCCGGCTCCGGTGCCGGCCCCCGAACCGGCCGATCCCGAGACCGCGGCGATGGGCACGGACGCGACCGCCGCCCGGGATCCGATGCCCGAGCGACCCCAGGTCGCGCCGGAGCAGGCCGATCCTCCGGGGACCGCCGAGCGCCCAGCGGCACCGCGACGCCCCCGGCACCGGATGCCCGCGTTGCTGGTCGCGAGCCTGCTGGCGGTCGCGGTAGTGGGGTCCCTGGCCGTCGCCCAGCCCTGGGCCCAGGCCGTGCACCGCGAGGGCATCGACGCCGAAGGCGCCCTCCCGCCGTTCGTCCCGCCCACCGGCCAGCCGGGCGGGGAGGCGACCGCCTCACCCGCGGTGCAGAACGTCGCCTCCGTCACCGGGGACACCCCGGGTCTGTACGGGGGCACCAGGAGCCAGACCTGCAACGCCGCGGCGATCCGGGACCACCTGCGGAGCGACCCGGCGAAGGCCGCCGCGTGGTCGGCCGCCTCCGGCGTGCCGGCGCCCGACATCGAGCGGTTCCTGGCCACGCTCACGCCGTTGACGCTGCGCACCGACACCGCCGTCACCAACAACGGCTACGAGGACGGGCGCCCCACCCCGTTCCAGTCGGTGTTGCAGGCCGGCACGGCCGTGCTCGTCGACCCCCAGGGCCTGCCACGGGTGCGCTGCTACTGCGGCAACCCGCTCGCCGAGCCCGACCGGCGGTCCGCGGTCCGCTACACCGACACGGCGTGGAAGGACTTCTCCGACGACCGCGTCACGGTGATCACCAGGGCGCCCGCGGAGGTCCGCGACTTCGTGGTCGTCACGCCGGGCACGAACGAGATCGTCGCCCGGCCGCGCGGGACGAGCGGCGAGCGGGACCAGGCGGTCGACCCGATCGTCGCGGAGCGGGCCCGCACCGCGTTCGGTGCCGCATCCGGGGCACCGGACATCACCCCCGCTCCAGCGCCCGACGGCGTTGTGCAGGACTCCATGGTTCCACCGCTCACGACCCCACCTGCGGCGGCAATATCGCCGGCCGGCACCACACCCCCTCCGGGCACCGGCGGCGGGCAGAGCACCGACCCGACCACGGGTCCTGCCACCTCGACGACCGGCGGCGCGGGTACCACCGCGCCGGACATCGGGTCGGGCGGCGAAGGGACCACGGTCCCCGAGTCCGAGGCCCGGGTCGACGTCGAGCCCGAACCCGAGGTCTCGGTCCCGATCGAACCAGAACCCGAGCCGAGCCCCACCGAAGCGGACAGCGCCGTGACCGTCATCGACGGCTGAGGCTCCGGAG
>JASLAP010000284.1 GCA_030147065.1 Pseudonocardia sp.
GCTCCAGCGTGGCGAGGTGCGCGGCGATCTCGTCGTCCAGCCCGGCGGGCCGGCGGCCGTCGGCGAGGTACCGCTGGCACGCCACGGTGGTGATGGTGAAACCGGGTGGTACGGGCAGGCCGAGGTTCGTCATCTCGGCGAGATTGGCGCCCTTGCCGCCCAGCAGATCCTTGAGGTCCCTGTTGCCTTCGGTGAAGTCGTAGACGAGCTTTTCGCCGCTGCGGGTGCCCTCCATGTCGATCGCCTCCCAGGTTTCGATTACCCGGCGGAGACCCGTTTCTCACCCGGGATCCGAAGGCTAGGTGAAACTTTCGCCAACGGATACTTATCCGTGGCATTTTCCACAGCCGGGCGGTCCGGGGTGCGCGGGAAGCGCTCCCATCGCGCACGAACGCGCACGGACGCATTCGTTATGGTGGGGAAATGGTGGCCATTGTGGAGAGTTCCGAGACGTCCGGGCTGTTGGCGGAATTGACGACCATGGTGGGCCGGGACGATCCGTACCCCCGGTACGACCGGCTGCGGGAGATCTCTTCGCTGATCCGCGCCGACGACGGCGCGCTGGTGGTCACCCGGTACGCCGACTGCACGACCGTGGTCCGCGACGGCCGGCTGGGGCACATGCCGCCGGACATGCTGGCGTTCGTGGGGCTGCCCGACTGGGCCGACCACCCGGCGCTGCGGCAGCTGTTCACCAGCATGCTGGCGGTCAACCCGCCGGACCACACCCGGCTGCGGCGGCTGGTCAGCTCGGCGTTCACCGCCCGCCGGGTGCAGGCGCTGCAGCCCGCGATCGAGGCGATGGTCGACGGGCTGCTGGACCGGCTGGACGGCCCGGCGGACTTCGTCGAGGCGTTCGCGTTCCCGCTGCCGGTCAACGTCATCGGGGAACTGCTCGGCGTCCCGGCCGGCGACCGCGCCCAGTTCCAGTCGCTGACCCGGGACTGGACGCAGGTCCTCGAGGTGATCACGCCGGCGGTGCTGGCGCGGGCCGACCCGGCGGCGGCGACCGTCCGCGCGTACCTCGCCGATCTGGTCGCCGACCGGCGGCGCCGGCCGGGCGACGACCTGATCAGCTCGCTGGTCGAGGCCGAGCAGCAGGGCGACCGGCTCACCCCGGACGAGTTGCTGACCATGGCCGGGCTGCTGTTCGTCGCCGGGTTCGAGACCACCACGAACCTGCTGACGAACGGGCTGGCCGCGCTGCTCACCCACCCGGCGCAGCTCCCGGCTCTGCACGCCGATCCGGCGGCCGCGGTGGAGGAGCTCCTGCGTTTCGACACGCCGGTGCAGATCGTGTCCCGGGTGGCGTACGCCGACGTGGAGCTGGGTGGCACGACCGTGGCGGCCGGCGAGCGCGTGGTGGCGTACCTCGGTGCGGGCAACCGGGACCCGGAACGGTTCGCCGATCCGCACCGCCTCGACCTGGCGCGGGCGGACAACGCCCCGCTGTCGTTCGGCGGCGGGATCCACTACTGCCTGGGCGCACCGCTGGCCCGGCTGGAGGCGCGGATCGCGTTCCCCGCGCTGTTCCGGCGGTTCCCGGGCCTGGCCGCGGCCGGCGCACCGGAGCGGCGGGACAGCCTCACGATCCGCGGTTTCACCCGCCTGCCGGTCCGTCCGCGCTGACCGGGCCCCGCAACGTAAGACGCCGCTGCGAATTCCACGGGGGAAGAACTCGCAACGGCGTTGTCGGAAGGTTAGACCACGCGTGGGGAGGCTGTCTATCCCACCCGGTTGAGGACGGTCCCGACGAGCTTCTTCCAGTCCGTGTCGAACTGCGGGCCGGAGCTCGCCGCGCCCAGCCGGTACACCGCGTAGGCGTCCACGAACAGCACGTTCTGCCTGTTCAGCACGGCGACCGCGGTGTCCGCGGTGCCGGGGTGCTTCGGCTCGTACTGCTTGTGCCGGATGACGACGAATCCGGTCCAGCCGCCCTCGGTGAGGTCGGTGGTGGACGTCTTCTCGGTGTACGCCGGCTCGTTGCGGTCCGCGGTCCGCTTCGCCGGCTGCGACACGTCGGCCGGGCACCCGTCCGCGACGGCACGCAGCGCGGCCAGCCCGGCCTGCGCGGCGGTCCGGTCGGGGTAGATCAGCGCAGCCTGGTGCAGCGTCTGCGCGCCCTTGGTGCCCTCGTCGACCAGCGGGACGGTGAGCACGTCGGCGCCCGGCGGCACCGGGGGCGCGGTGGCGGCGCCGCCGCAGAACGGGACCAGCCGGCCCGGGTCGGCCGACGCGGCCGGCGGTTTCCAGGTCGGCCCGATGTCGGCCGCCTGCAGCAGGGCGCCGCGCATGGTGGTGGCGTCGATGAGGCCGCCGTCCGGCGGGTCGGGGGCGTCGTCCGGGGAACTGCACCCGGCGGCGACCGCCGCGGCGCAGAGCGCGGCGGCGACGGCCCGGGCGACCTTACCGATCACGAGCATCCGGCAATCTAAGCACGGGCGCCCGAGCCGGCCGGCAGAACGCCGGCAGCGCCGGCCGGGGGCCGAGGCGGGATCCGGTACGCCCGCCGGCGCTCACCGGGCGGGATAGCCCCATTCGGTGAGCGGCTCGCGCAGCACCCGCTCGACGTCGGCCAGCTGCGCCGGCGTCAGCTCGTCGCGGTACGCGTCACCGCGCCCGGCGTGGACCGCGTGCCTGCCGAAGCCGCGCTCGAACGCCGGGGACCACTCCAGCCCGAGGAACTCCAGCGCCCGGGTCAGCTCCTTGCGCGGCTCGGCGACCAGGTCCTCGTACCGGATGTCGAGCCACTGCCCGGCCTGGTGCGCGGCCCGGGCCCGGCCGAACGCGTCCATCAGCAGCACCCAGCCCAGCGCGGCGAGCACCGGGAACGACCGCCCGGACGACTCCCACCGCTCGCGCAGCGGCGCGGGCAGCGGGCCGAGGTACCAGTTCTCGGGCCCGCGCCAGCCGTCCCACCAGCCCATCTGCAGCCACGAGTTGACCACCGCGCGGCCGTCGCGGACCACGTTGACCACCCGCAGATCAGGGTACGCGGCGTGCACGAACCCGGCGCGCGGCCAGCCGGTCACGTGCTGCACCAGCACGTCGCAGCCCTGCGCGGCGATCCGGGCGTCGAAGAACGCGCGCAGCCGCCGCGCGGTGACCGGGGTCAGGTCGTCCGCGGTCAGGTCGCGGCAGGGACGGCTGAACCCGGCGGTCACGTGCCGGTCGA
>JASLAP010000372.1 GCA_030147065.1 Pseudonocardia sp.
AGGTCGTTGCCGGGCCGGGCGGGGCCGGGCCTCGGGGTCGCCGAACCCGGGGTGGAACGGCGGCGCCTCGGCGGCCCGCGCGGACACCGGGCGCGGGCCGCGGGCCGGCAGCCCTCCCGACTGCCCCGGCCGCGGGACCGACTGCGGGATCGACTGCGGGCCCGAGGGCTGGCCCTGCTGGGGCTGGGGCGGGCCGCCCGGCAGCGACAGCGGACCGGTGCGGCGCTCGGGGTTGCCCGCCCACGAGAACGGCGGCTGGGAGGGCGGCTCCTCGCGCAGGCCGCTGACCCGCTGCGGCAGACCGGGCTGCTGGTGCTGCTGCGGCTGCTGCTGCGGCTGCGGGTGCTGCTGCTGAGGCGGCTGCTGCTGCGCGCCCGGCCGCTCGGCGATCAGGTGCCGGGGCACCCACACCCGCGCGGTCAACCCGCTGTTGGGAGCGCTGGTCCCGGATCCCCCGGTGGCCACCGACGACCCGGCGAACAGCCCGACGTCGATGCCGTGCCGGGCGGCCAGCCGCCCGACCACGAACAGGCCCATCCGCCGCGACGCCTCGACCGTGGCATCGCCCGACTTGCGCAACTGGTCGTTGAGCTGGGCCAGCTCCGCCGGTGTCATGCCCACGCCCAGGTCGGCGATCTCCACCAGCAACGCGCCGTCGGCGGTGCGGCTGGTCGACATCACCACCCGGGAGTCCGGCGGGGAGAAGTTGGCCGCGTTCTCCAGCAGCTCGGCGAGCAGGTGCTGGAGGTCGTTGCTGACCCGGCCGATGATCGCCAGGTCCGGCGGGGACTGCACGACGATCCGGCGGTACTGCTCGACCTCGGAGACCGCGGCCTGCAGCACCTCGATCGCCGGGACCGGGCGCACCGCCCGCTGGGCCAGGTCGGTGCCGGCGAGGACCAGCAGGTTCTCCGAGTTGCGCCGCATGCGGGTGGCCAGGTGGTCGAGCCGGAACAGGTTGGACAGCTGGTCGGGGTCCTCCTCGCCGGCCTCCAGCTCCTCGATCAGCTTCAGCTGCCGGTCGACCAGGGTCTGGCTGCGCCGCGACAGGTTGACGAACATCGCGTTCACGTTCGACTGCAGGGTGGCCTGCTCGGCGGCCAACCGGACGGCCTGGGCGTGCACCGCGTCGAAGGCCCTGGCGACCTCGCCGATCTCCTCGCGGGTGGTCACCGGGACCGGCACGATGTCGGTGTCGGGCACCGACCCGGACCGCATCCGGGCCACCGCGTCGGGCAGCCGGGCGTCGGCCACCTCCATCGCCCCGCGGCGCAGCGTGCGCAGCGAGGAGATCATCTGCCGGGCGATCAGGCCGACCACCACGGCCCCGACGAGCAGGGCCAGCAGCAGCACGACGCCGTTGACCGCGGCCAGGGTGACCGCCGTCTGCCGGGCCGCGGCGCTGGTGCTGGTCAGCTCGTTGCGCACGCCGTCCTCGGCCTGGTCGAGCTCACCGAGGAAGGCGTCGTAGACCGTGGCCGCGGACTCCTCGTCCAGGCCGCCGCCCGGCTCGTTCGACACCGCGCCGGCCAGCAGGCCGTTGACCAGCGTGGTCCGGTCGCTGTTGGTCGGGCCGGCGATGAGCTCGCCGTAACGGACCCGCTGACCGGCGTCGAGCGCGCCGCGGAAGTCGTTGAGCCCCTGCTGCAGCCGGGCCTGGCTGTTCTGCAGCTCGACCAGGTCACCGGGCTGCAGCTCGTCGGTGCGCGCGGCGACGTCGACCAGCGCCTTCTGCAGCGAGGCCTCGTTGCGGGCCAGGGTCAGCCCGGTCAGCGCGTTGGCCAGACCGCTGGTCTCGGCGGTGTTCACCCCGCGCAGCAGCGTGTTGTCCAGCTGCAGGATCTGGCCGATCAGGTCGGAGTAGCGGGAGATCACCGCGGACGGGGGCGCGTTGGAGGTGGTGACCAGGTTGCGCAGCCCGGGCAACCGGGCCAGCGCCTGCTCGGTCTGCCGGTGCGCCCCGACCAGGCCCTGGTCGTCCTCGTAGAGGGCCTGCGCCACCGGCCGCGCCGCGGCACCGGCGTTGTCCACATCGGCCCCGGCCAGCTCCAGCGGCCCGACGTCGCCCTGCCGGCCGGCCGCGACGTACTCGGTGGCCTGGAAGCGCTCCTGCTGCAGCCGCTCCACCAGTACCGCGATCTCGCCCTGCGCCTCGATGAAGCGCGACACCCGGTCCAGCTCGGCGGCCTGCGAGGCCTGGTCGAGGATGCGCAACCCCCCCAGCACCACCGCCAGCACGGCCGGCACCGCCAGCACGATGGCGAGCTTGGTCCGCAGGCTCCAGTTACGGGGAGCGAACCGCTCGGGCCGCCCGCTGGGCGGCGGGCGCTGATCCTTCCTCACGTCGACCTCTCCCAGCTCGATGAAGCTCGATGCGGTGATCTCCCGGGCGGACCCGCCCGGCCCTGCTCGGACCTGCGGAAGAAGCCCGGAACGGCGGCCTCGGCGCAATCCGGCCGATGGGTGCGGGAGTGTAGCCCCAGCCGGGGCGCTACCTTTCACTCGGTCGGGCCACGTCTCGCGCAATCGTTACGTTCTGTGGACCGTGGTGGACAAGCGATCCAGCCAACGGCCGAACGCGAGGTGCGGAACGACCAATCCCGCAACGGCGAGTTGACACTCCCGGCGCCGCCGAAGATGCTGGCGCCTTCCCCGAAGATGATCATTTCAGAAACGAGAGGTGTCATGGCGGACAGGGCAGGAGCCCTCCGGCTGGACCGGCGCAACTTCCTGCGCACGGCCGGTGCGGCCGGCACGGTGATGGCGGCCGGGGGCGCGACCGCAGCGTGCAGCTCCGGTCTGCAGGAGGCCGACGGCGGCGGAGGCGGCGGCGCCGGGGATACGATCAAGATTGGTTATGTGACGCCCGGCACCGGCCCGCTGGCGCCGTTCGGCGAAGCCGACGACTTCGTCATCGGATCGATACAGGAATACTTCGCGCAGAACCCGATCCAGGTCGGCGGGCAGAGCTACCCGGTCGAGGTGCTCAAGCGCGACAGCCAGTCGGACTCCAATCGCGCCGCGGACGTGGCCGCCGACCTGATCCAGAACAACGGCATCCACCTGATGCTGGTCTCGTCCACACCGGACACCTCCAACCCGGTCAGTGACCAGTGCGAGGCGAACGGCATGCCGTGCGTCGCGACGGTCACCCCGTGGCAGCCGTGGTTCTTCGGCCGCGGCGGCACCGAGGGCTCCCGGTTCGACTGGACGTTCAACTTCTTCTGGGGCCTGGAGGACGTGGAGGCGGTCTACGCCGACATGTGGGACGAGGTCCCGACCAACAAGATCGCCGGGGCGCTGTGGCCCAACGACCCGGACGGGCTGGCCTGGGGCGACCCGACGACCGGGTTCGCCCCCGCGCAGGCCCAGCGCGGGTACCAGATCGTCGACCCGGGCAACTACCCGAACGGCACCCAGGACTTCTCCGCCCAGATCGCGGCCTTCCGCGACGGCAACGCCGAGATCCTGCTCGGCGTGCCGATCCCGCCGGACTTCACCACGTTCTGGCGGCAGGCCGCGCAGCAGGGCTACCAGCCGCGGATCGCGACCGTGGCCAAGGCGCTGCTGTTCCCGTCCAGCGTGGAGGCGCTCGGGCCGCTCGGGGTCAACCTGGGCACCGAGGTCTGGTGGTCCCCGAGCCACCCGTTCACCTCCTCGCTGACCGGGCAGACCGCCGGGCAGCTGGCCGAGGCCTACACCCAGGCCACCGGCAAGCAGTGGACGCAGCCGATCGGCTTCGCGCACGCGCTGTTCGAGGTCGCGGCCAGGGCATTCGGCTCGGTGGAGTCCATCGACGACAAGCAGGGGCTGGCCACAGCCATCGCCGGCATGCAGCTCGACACCGTGGTCGGCTCGCTGGACTGGACCTCCGGTCCGGTGCCGAACGTGGCCAAGACCCCGGTCGTGGGCGGGCAGTGGCGGACCGGCACGGACTTCCCGTTCGACCTGGTCATCGTGAGCAACAAGCAGGCGCCGAACATCCCGACGGGGGGCGCGGTGGAGCCGCTGGGCGCGCCCGCGGACAGCTAGTTAGCCTTCCGCGGTGATCCTCTCGGTACGCGGGCTGTCGCGCTCCTTCGGCGGGCTCACCGTCGTCGACGGCGTCTCGCTCGACGTCGAGGCGGGCACGGCACTGGGCGTCGTCGGGCCGAACGGCGCGGGCAAGACCACGCTGCTGAACCTGCTCGACGGCGTCCTCACCGCCGATGCCGGGCGGATCGAGCTGGACGGCCGGGACGTCACCGACGCCTCGGCCGCCCAGCGCTGCCGGGCCGGGATCGGGCGCACCTACCAGACCCCGCGGCCGTTCTCCGGCATGACCGTGTTCGAGAACGTGCTGGTCGGCGCGGTGCACGGGGCCGGCCTGCGCGGCGGCCCGGCGCACCGCGCCGCACTGGACTGCCTGCGCCGCACGGGGCTGCTCGGCCGGGCCGACGAGCTGGCCGGCGACCTGCGACTGCTCGACCGCAAGCGCCTCGAGCTGGCCAGGGCGCTGGCCTGCGCGCCGCGGCTGCTGCTGCTCGACGAGATCGCCGGCGGGCTGACCGACGCCGAGCTGCCCGAACTGATCGGGCTCGTCCGGGAGCTGCGCGACGGCGGAACGGCGGTGATCTGGATCGAGCACATCGTGCACGCGCTGGTGGAGGTGGCGGACCGGATGCTGTGCCTGGCCCAGGGGGCGGTGCTGGCCGAGGGCCGGCCCGACGAGGTGCTGGGCGACCCGGCGGTGCGCGAGGTCTACCTCGGTTCCAGCGTCGAGGCGCTGGGCGCGGCGGACGCCGGGGCCCGGGCCGTCGAGCAGCTCGCCGAGCACCCGCACGCCGACGGACCGCCGACCGGGGAACCGGCCGCCGACCCCGCGGAGCGGCGGTGAGCGCGCTGCTGGCGGTGCGCGACCTGGACGCGTACTACGGGCACTTCCAGGCGCTGTCCGGCATCGACCTGCAGGTCGAGGCCGGCGAGGCGGTCGCGGTGATCGGGGCCAACGGGGCCGGGAAGTCCACGCTGCTGCGCGCGGTCGCCGGGCTCGTGGCGGTGCCGCCCACGTCGGGGATCGAGCTCGACGGCGCCTCGGTGACCGGGCTCGGCGCCCACCGCCGCGCCCGGCTCGGGATCAGCCTGGTCCCGGAGGGCCGGCGGCTGTTCCCGAGCCTGTCGGTGCAGGAGAACCTGCAGGTGGCGGCGACCGCAGCGCACGGCCGCCGCAGCGGAGCCTGGACCCTGGACGCGGTCTACGACCTGTTCCCGAACGTGGGCCGGCTGCGCGACCGGCCGGGCGGGGCGCTGTCCGGCGGCGAGCAGCAGGCCGTGGCCATCGGTCGCGGGCTGATGGCGAACCCGCGGGTCCTGCTGCTCGACGAGGTCTCGCTCGGGCTGGCCCCGGTCGTGGTCGAGCAGCTCTACACCGCGCTGGCCACGATCGCCGGTACCGGGATGGCGATGCTGGTCGTCGAGCAGGACGTCGGCGCGGCGTTGCGGCTGGCCGGTCGGGTGCTGTGCCTGCGGGCCGGGCGGACCGTGCTGGCCGGAGCGGCGGCCGAGGTCACCGCGGCCGCGGTCACCGCGGCCTACTTCGGCACCCGAACCGGGGAGTGAACCCGTGACCTGGATCAACGCCGTCGTGCAGGGCCTGCTGCTGGGCGGGGTGTACGCGCTGTTCGCCTGCGGTCTCTCGCTGGTCTTCGGCGTGCTGCGGATCGTCAACCTCGCCCACGGCGACCTGACCGTGCTGGCCGCGTTCCTCGGCGTGGTGGTCACCACGACGCTGGGGCTGAACCCGCTGCTGGCGCTGGTGGTGGTCGTGCCGGTGATGGCCGGGCTGGGCTTCGTGCTGCAGCGGGTGCTGCTGCACCGCAGCCTGCAGGCCGGCGAGCTGGCCCCGCTGCTGGTGACCTTCGGGCTGTCGATCGTGCTGCAGAACGCGCTGCTGCAGACCTTCTCCGCGGACACCCGGTCGCTGCCGGTCGGCGAGTTCGGCACGGCCAGCCTGCAGCTGGGCCCGATCGCGGTGGGCTGGCTGGCGCTGAGCACGCTGCTGGTCGCGGTGGCCGTGCTGGCCGGGCTGCAGCTGCTGCTGGCCCGCACCGCCATCGGCCGGGCCATGCGGGCCACCAGCGACGACCCCGAGACGGCGAAGCTGATGGGCCTGGACGACCGGCGGGTGTACGCGGTGGCCACCGCCATCGCGCTGGCCACCGTCGCCCTGGCCGGGATCTTCTACGGGATGCGCGGCACGTTCACCCCCACCCTCGGCCCGCAGCTGCTGATCTTCGCCTTCGAGGCCGTGATCATCGGCGGCCTGGGCTCGCTGTGGGGGACGCTGCTGGGCGGGCTGGTGCTGGGCGTCGCCCAGGCCGTGGGCGCGCAGATCCAGCCCAGCTACGGGGTGCTGGCCGGGCACCTGGTGTTCCTGGCCGTGCTGGCCGCGCGGCCCAACGGGCTGCTTCGGCGCAAGGAGTTGCGATGACCGACACCACCGCCACCGCGACCGGGGCGACCCCGGACGCGCCGGAGCCGCGGGTCGTGCGCGGCACCCGGGCCTCCCGGGTGGCCGCCCTCGTGGCCCTGCCCGTGCTGGCCGTGCTGGTGGCGCTGCCCTACCTGGTGGTGCCGAACGTCACCCGGCTGCTGGTCGACCTGTTCACGCTGGTCCTGCTGGCCACCATGTGGAACCTGCTGGCCGGCTACGGCGGGATGATCTCGGTCGGGCAGCAGGGCTTCATCGGCCTGGGCGCCTACGCGGTGCTGGTCGCCGACCTGGCCGGGGTCAGCCCGTTCCTGGGGCTGGCGCTGGCGGTGGTCGCGGCAGCGGTGCTCGCGCTGCCCACCGCGGCGCTGGTGTTCCGGCTGCACGGCGGCTACTTCGCCATCGGGACCTGGGTGGTGGCCGAGGTGTACCGGCTGGTCACCGTGGAGTTCACCGCGGTCGGCGGCGGTTCCGGGGCCTCGGTCACCGGGCTGGCCGACGTGCCGCCGGTGCTGCGCGGGGCGATCACCTACTGGTGCGCGCTGGGTGCGGCGGTGCTCGCGGTGGGCGGGGTGTACCTGCTGATGCGGTCGCGGCTGGGGCTGGGGCTGACCGCGATCCGGGACGAGCCGACCGCGGCCGGCACGCTGGGCGTGCGGGTGCGGCGGGCCAAGCGGATCGTGTTCGTGGTCGCGGCGGCCGGCTGCGGGCTGGGCGGGGCGCTCATCGCGGTGGACTCCCTGCGGGTGCAGCCGGACTCGGTCTACAGCGTGCAGTGGTCCGCCTTCATGATCTTCATGGTGGTGATCGGCGGGCTCGGCACGATCGAGGGCCCGGTGCTCGGGGCGGTGCTGTTCTTCGCCCTGCAGCAGCTGCTGCAGCCCTACGGCGCCTGGTACCTGGTCGTGCTCGGCCTGGTCGCGATCGCCGCCGCGCTGTTCGCCCGCCGCGGGATGTGGGGTCTGATCACCCTCGACCGGGACGTGCGCCTGCTGCCCACCGGGTACCGGTTGCGGCGCTGAGAGCGGCCGGGCATCGGGGGCCCGGAGCGCGGCCCGAGCCGTTCCTCGCCGCTCGGCTCGGACGGATGGCCGGTGCTGCCCGGCGACGGCGGGCCGCACCGCCGGTCAGCTGATGGCGCCGGCCCGCAGCGCCAGCAGCACCAGCTGGGCGCGGTCCCCGGAGCCCAGCTTGCGCCCGATCCGGCCCAGGTGGCTCTTGATCGTCAGCGGCGACAGGCCGAGCTGCTCGGCGATCTCCCGGTTCGGGTGGCCGTTCGCGGCGTGCTGCAGGATCTCCTGCTCGCGGTGGGTCAGCGCGCGCGGCACCCCGCGCAGGTCCGGCACGTAGCGCACGCCGGGCGGGCGCGGGCCGAGCCCGTCGGGCGCGAGCGGCTCCGGGTTCGGCGCCGGGACCGGCCGGTCGGTCGGCGCGGACAGCACCCCGGTCGCGCCAGCCAGCAGCGCGGACACGATCTGCCGGGTGCCGGCCCGCGGCATCACCACGACGACCCGGCACCAGCCCTGCCCGTCCAGTTCGGCGAGCAGGCTGCTGAACTCGGCGTCGCCCGGGTCGGCGCCCACCACGGCCAGGTCCCGGGCCCCCGCGGAACGCGCGGCGATCCGGGCCTCGGCCGGGTCGGCGACCTCCAGCACCGCGACCACGCCGAACTCGCGCAGCTGGGCGGTGATCAGCGCCCGGCGCGCCGGGTCGGGGTGGACCAGCAGGACCCGGCGCAGCACGAAGGGCTCGGCGCCGACCGGCACCGGCTCGCCCGGCCGGTGGTCGACACCCGCGCTGGTCATCAGGCGGCGCCCGCGGAGTGGCTGATCCGGGCCAGCTCGGCCATGCCGCGCAGCACGCACGGCCAGGGCTCGCGGGGCACCCCGGTGCCGCCCGCGGTGCACGCCCGACAACGCCCGTCCGCGTCGGGGACGTGGGCGTTGAGCAGGCGCAGCCACACCCCCACCATCGGCGCCAGTTCGTCGGCGAAAGCGCTGGCCCGAGGCCGCGAGCGGTTCTGTCCGCCAGGCACCACGACTGCTCCCCTTCCCGACCGTGTCCGGCCCGTACCGTGTGGGTGAGCTTGCCAACGAAAGCGATGTCTGCACGCACGAATGCATGTGCATCTGCACTCACTCATGGCTCCGCCCGCGAGCGTCCCCCCACCAGGTTCGCAAGAATGGGCCGCTGATGCATACTGTAACGATTCAACTAGACCAGAAGAGTGAACGATCGACACCTCCTGCCGCCACCGGTGACCGGATGGATACGGTCTAGCTCCTCCCCGTCACCCCGCCGCAGGAGAGTCTCGTGACTGTCCGCTCCACAGTGGCCGCGCAGCCCCGCCGCCCTCGCGCGGACCGCGCCGGCGGGGTGGTGCGCCCGTGACCACCGGTGCCGACGAGCGCCTCCGACTGCCCGGCGCGACCGGGGACGCCTGGCCCACCGGGGAGGCGGAGCACTTCGTGCGGTGCTTCGACACCGCGGCGGCGGCGGCCTTCCTGGTCGACGGCCGGGGCCGCTGCGTCTGGGCCAACGCGGCCTTCGCCGCCCTGACCGGGACCACCGCCGAGACCTTCGGGCCGGCCCCGGCGCCCGGGGTCCCCGCCCCGCGCGTCGCGGGGCGCGAGGCGCAGCGCTCCGACCCGTACGCGGCCGGCGGGCTCGCCGGCCGGGTGGCCGAGGCCGCCCGGACCGGGCTGCCGGTCCGGATCGAGCGGGTCCGCTTCGACCAGGAGTCCGGTCCGCCGCGCTGGGCGACCGGCTCGGCGGTCGCGGTACCGACCGACGACGGCCCGCTCGCCGCCGCGACGCTGCACGAGATCGGCCTGGACGTCGCCGGCGACCTCGCCCGGCTGCTCGCCGAGACCCCGGTGCTGATCCTCACCACCGATCCCGACCTGCGCTGCACCTGGGTGGCCGGCGAGGTGTCGGCCTGGCCGGGCGAACCCCGGTCGTTGATCGGCCGGACGCTGCCGGAGATCCTCGGCATCACCGATCCCGCGCACCCCTGGGTGGCACCGTTCCACCGGGCGCTGGCCGGTGAGCAGGTCCACCAGCGGGCGACCTTCGAGGGCGTGCACCTGGACTACCGGGTCGGCCCGCTGCTCGACGGCGAGCGCCGCACGACGGGCACCGTGACCGTGGCGGTGGACGTGACCGACACCGAACTGGCCCGCCACCGCCAGCAGCTGGCCGAGGAGCGGTTCCGGCTGCTGGTGGAGCACTCCCCCGCGGTGATCGACGTGCGGGACGCCGCGGACCGCATCGTGCACGCCAACCCGGCCTTCCTGCGCACCTTCGGCGTGCGGCTGGCCGACGTGGTCGGCCAGCGCCCCGCCGAGCAGGAGGTCCCGGACGCCGCCGGCAGCGACGTGGCCGACCTGCTCGAGGCCGGGCGCCGGGTGCGCGAGACCGGCCGGCCGCGGGTGTGGCAGGGCCGGATCCCGCACCCCGACGGGCACCTGGTGGACCTGCTCGGTCACGTCTTCCCGCTGCCCGCCGAGGACGACCGCGGCGACATCGGCGAGGTCTTCGTCGACGTCACCGCGCACGAGCGGTCCCGGCGCGAGCTCGCCGAGTCCGAACAGCGCTTCCGGGCGTTCTTCAACGGCGCCGAGATCGGCGTGCTGATGTTGGACCTGGACGCCCGGGTGGTGGATGCGAACCCGGCGGCGCTGCGGCTGACCGGGCGCACCCTGCAGGAGGTGCGCGGGCAGCCGGTCGACCTCGCCATCACCGTGGCCGACGTGCAGCGGCACGCGCCGCTGTGGGCCGAACTGGTGGCCGGCCGGCGCGGGCGCTACGACCTGAGCGTCACCCTGCGCAGCAGCGACGGGCGGCTGCGACCGGCCCGGCTCACCGTCACCCTGGTCCGCACCGCGCGGGGCACCCCGTCGCTCGGGCTGGCGCTGGCCGTGCCGCTGGCCACCGAGACCGAGACGGTCACCGTGCCGGCCCGCAGCGTGCCCTCGGCCGGGGAGGCGGCGGTCCTGGAGCGGCTCGCCGCCGGCGCGAGCCTGCAGCAGATCGCCACCGACCTCGGGATGAGCCGGCGCGGGGTGGACTACCGGATCACCCGGCTGCGGCACAAGCTGCGGGCCGACGGACCGGGTGGGACCCCGACCAACAGCGCCGCGCTGATCGCCCGGGCGTACGCGCTGGGCATCCTGCACCCCGCGGTCTGGCCGCCGCGGGTCGCCGACGCGGGCACCGACCGGTCCGACTGAGCCGGCCCTGGCTCAGCCGGCCGGGCGCGCCACCACCCGCCCCGCCACCCCGGCACCAACCCCGCCGGCCGTATAGCTGATCGCACCGCAGGCCGTGTCGTCGACCGGATCGAGAGCACCGCCGTCGGCGGGCGACGCCGGCCGGCCGTCCCCGTCCCCGGTCCCGGCGTTGCGCCCGGCCAGCCAGCGGGCGAACCCGGCGGCCGGGGTCGGGCGCAGGTACAGGTAGCCCTGCGCGGCGTCGGCGCCGACCCGGCGCAGGAACTGCTGCTGGTCGACCCGCTCCACGCCCTCGGCCACGATCCGCAGCCCGAGCCGGCCGGCCACCTCCACGATGGCCTCCACGACGGCCTCGTCGGCGGCCCGGCTCGGCCCGCCGGTCAGGAACGACCGGTCGATCTTCACGATGTCCAGCGGCAGCGTGCGCAGCGTGGTCAGCGCCGAGTAGCCGGTGCCGAAGTCGTCGATGGCGATGGTGGCACCGAGCCCGATCAGCCGGTCCAGCGCCGGGGCGATGTCCGGCGAGTCGAGCACCATGCTCTCGGTGATCTCCAGCACGAGCTGGTCGGCGGCCAGCTCGAAGTCGGCCACGCAGCCGCGCACCACCTCGGCGAACCCCGGCTCGGTGAGCTGCGCCGCGGAGACGTTGACGTGCAGGGCGAGCGGCCCCGAGGGCCCGGCCCAGCCGGCCGCCTCGGCGCAGGCCCGGCGCAGCACGTGGGCGCCGATGTCGACGATCGCCCCGGTGCGCTCGGCGAGCGGGATGAACTCCCCGGGCGGCAACAACCCGCGGGTGGGGTGCTGCCAGCGGACCAGCGCCTCGACCGCGACGCAGTGACCGCCGGCGACCGAGACGATCGGCTGGTAGTGCACGACCAGCTGGCCGGCCACCGCGGCAGCCGCCAGCTCGCGCTCGAAGCCGGCCCCGCCGGCGTCGTCGAGCAGGCCGACGTCGAACACCTCGACCCGGTTCTTGCCGCGGGCCTTGGCCGCGTACATGGCCGCGTCGGCGTGCTTGAGCAGTGCCGCCGAGGTGATCCCGGGGGCGGCGAAGGCCAGCCCGACGCTGGTGCAGACCTGCACCATCCGCCCGTCCAGCGACACCCGCCCGGCGATGGTGTCGACCAGCCGCTGCGCGACGGCAGGTGCGGAGTCGGCCGCGTCGGGCAGCAGCACCGCGAACTCGTCACCGCCCAGCCGGGCGCAGACGTCCTGCGGGCGCAGGGCGGCCCGCAGCCGGGACGCGACGTGGGCGAGCAGCGCGTCGCCCGCGGCGTGCCCCAGCTCGTCGTTGACGTTCTTGAAGTCGTCCAGGTCGAGGAACAGCAGGACGCACCGGCCGGGGCCGAGCCGTCGGCGGTCGAGCTCCTCCAGGAACGCCGACCGGTTGGCCAGCCCGGTCAGCGGGTCGATCCGGGCCTGCTCGCGCAGCTCGTGGTGGACCTCGCTGGTGCGCAGGGCCAGCGCGACCTGGTTGGTCATCGACTGCACCGCCACGATCGCGTCCGGCGGGACCGCCCCGGGCGCCCCGAGCGCGATCCAGCCGTCGGGCTCCCCGGGCAGCGCCACGCCGAGCCATTCCGCGGATGGCCCGATCAGCCCGGCCGTCGCCGGCCCGTCCGCGAACCGGTGCACCCCGCCGATCCCCGGGTCGCCGGGCAGCACCGCACGCGGCAGCTCCCGCGGCACGGGGGCGAGCTCGCCCGCGTGGTCGAGCACCCGGAGCTGCTCGCCGTCGCCGCTCAGGGTCAGGGCCCGCAGCCCGGGGGTGGCCGCGCAGATCGCCGCGACGCACGTGCGGCCCTGCTGGTGGATCTCGGTGCGGTCGGTCAGCCCGATCAGCCGGTTGCCCAGCTGGACCAGCGCGGCGTCGCGCCGGCGGGACTGCTCGCGGGCGAACAGGCTGCGCGCCAGCGCCCGCGCCACCAGCATGGTCAACCAGAGCGCGGGGACCGGGACGAGCATGGTCAGCAGCTGGGTCCGGACGTCCCCACCGGTGAACCGGGCCCACAGCGGCACGGCAGCCAGCGCGCCCGCCGAGATCAGCGCGCAGTACAGCACCGCCCGGCGCGCCGAGCCGTACAGCGCGCGGAACCAGACCGCGGCGAACCAGCAGATGTAGATGGCCACCGGCATCGGCAGGGCCGTCACCAGCAGCACCACCGCGGCGGCCTCGGCCAGGTCCGCCAGCAGCCCGGCCCGCCGGGTGCGGTAGCGCCGGACCCACACCACCACCAGGACGGCGAGCGCCGCCGCGGCCAGCGGCCGCAGCCCGGGGAGCATGACGATCAGCGGCCGGGGCAGGGTGGCGGCCAGCGACAGCACCGCGCTGATCGCGAACAGCCGGCGGGTCTGCTCGATCAGCCCCACCGGCCGCGGCCAGTACGCCCGGCCGCGGGCCCATCCGGGACCGGGTCGGGATCCGCGGCCCGCCGGCGCGGTCTCTGGTGCCCTCAGCCTCTCGTCCCTTCAGCCTGTCGCTGCGACCGGACCGTCACCCGGGTAAGCCGATCAGCGCGGAGCCGGGGGTCCGAACAGCCGCAAGGCCGATCAGGGACGGCGCCGGCGGCGCCACCCTCCTGTCGGCGCAAAGAGCGTAACTCCCGTGACCGTGGGTGACAGTCAGGGTAGGGGCACCCGGGCGGCGACTGCGCGGGTCGGCACGGTCGGCGCGCCTCGTCGAGCGAGGTGAGCACGGTCGGAGCGGACACCAGCAGCACGGTGCCACGGTGAGCGGTCGACCGGGAGCGCCGAGTGCACATGTCGGCCGTTCGTGTGATGCACGACGAGCGGATGAGCGGCATCTGGCGGGTCGAGCTACTGCACAAGTAGTAATGGCGCGGCCACCATCCGCTAGAACGTATCCCGCTGAGAGGTGCTCGACCGTGGACATCCCCGACCGCCGGCGGCTCGACCCGCGTCGCTCGGCCCACCCGGTGTCGGTGGACGAGCTGCTCGCCCGCTGCCGGCCGGCGCCCGCCGCACCGACCGACCGGTTCCCGGCCGTCGGACAGCCGGCCACGGCGGTGCCCGGCCCGGGCGCCGCGGGCCCGATCTCGGTCGGTGCGCTGCTGCGCCGCGAGGGCCGCGCCCGGCGTGCGGCCGACCGCCCGCTGCTGCCGCGGGGCCACTCCCGGCCGGTCCCGGCGCCGTCGGCCGAGACCACGCCGTTGCGGCTGCGCCGGGTGGCCGGGGCCGCCGGGATGCTGTTCACCGTCACCGCCGTGCTCGCTCCGGCGGTCCTCCAGGACCTCGGCCTGCGGCCCGACGGCGGCAGCGGCACCGCGCTCGACGGCGACGGCGGCGCCCGGTCCGGCAGCCCGGACGCACCCGGCGGTGCGCTCACCGCGGACGGCGCCCGGTCCGGCGCTCCAGCCGTCGCGCTGGCCGCCGTGGTGGTGACCGACCTCCCCCTGCAGCGGACCGGCTCCGGGGCGGCCGGGGCGGACGAGCCGGTGGTGACCGACGGGGCGACCCTGACCCGCAGCGCGCTGGCCGGCCTCGCCGGGACCACCGCGGCTGCGGCGGCGGGCGGCCGGACGTCCGGTGCACCGGCGATCATCGGCCCGGGTGCGGACCGGGCCGCCGCCGTCCCGGGCAGCCTGCCGACCGGCCCGGTCGGGCCGGGGACGGCGGGGGAGGTCGTCGACGCGCCCGCGGCCCCCCTCCCGGGCGCCGGCGTGCCCGGTGGCGACCCGGTGGACAGCCCGGACAGCGGCCCGGGCAGCTGGACGCCCGGCATCCCGTCGCCCGCGTCGCCGGTGGACGGCCCGGCCGGCACACCCGTCCCGCCCGCACCGCCCGCCGACGGCGGGACCGGACCGACCGTCCCGGGCGGCCCGGGCACCCCGACCGTCCCCGGCGGTCCGGGCGGTTCGGGCACTCCGGGGGGGCCGGGTGGCGGCACTCCCCCGGCCGGTGCCCCGGCACCGGTCGGTCGGGCCGCCACCGACGTGCTGGACTCCCTGGTGGGCACCGTCGCCCCGCCGGTCGCAGCGGTGGCCGAACCGGTCGGAGCGGCGATCGGCGACGTCGTCGCCCCCGTCGCCGGACCGGTCGGCCCGGTGCTCGACACCGCGGTCGAGACCGTGGACGGCCCGGTCGAAGCGGTCGCCGCGCCGGTGGGCGAGGTCGCCGGCGGAGCCGTGCCCGCGGTCGCCGCGCCGGCGAGCGCCCTGGCCGCCCCGG
>JASLAP010000416.1 GCA_030147065.1 Pseudonocardia sp.
CGGACCGGGCCGCGGCCCTGGTCGAACTGGTCCGCGGGCACGTCGCCACGGTGCTGGGCCACCCCGACACCGCGGCCGTCGGCCCGGAGCACGCCCTGGTCGACTCCGGGTTCGACTCGCTGTCCGCGGTCGAACTGCGCAACCGGCTCGCTGCGGCCACCGGGCTGCGGCTACCGGCCACCCTCGCCTTCGAGCACCCGACACCGGCCGCGCTGGCCGCGCACCTCGACGGCCTGCTCGGCGAGGGCGCGGCCGCACCGGCGGCGGGCACGCCCGCACCGGCCGGATCCACCGGCTCGACCGGGCTGATGCCGCTCTACACCGAGGCCTTCCGGACCGGGAAGTGGCAGGAGATCTTCGAGCTGCTGCGCGCCGCCGCCGCGCTGCGCCCGATGTTCACCGGTGCCGAGGACCTGGCCGACCGCGCGGAGCTGCCCACCCCGGTGCAGCTGGCCCGCGGGCCGGAGGAGCCTGCGCTGTACTGCTTCCCGTCCTGCCTGGCGGTGGCCGGCATCCACCAGTACGCCCGGCTGGCCGGCAGCTTCCGCGGCCGCCG
This sequence comes from Pseudonocardia sp., assembly GCA_030147065.1. Taxonomy (GTDB): domain Bacteria; phylum Actinomycetota; class Actinomycetes; order Mycobacteriales; family Pseudonocardiaceae; genus Pseudonocardia. The sequence continues at coordinate 557 of JASLAP010000416.1, forward strand.
GCAGGTGTCCTCGCTCGCGGTGCCCGGCTTCGGACCGGGGGAGAGCCTGCCCGCCGACGTCGGCGCGGTGGTCGCCGCGCAGGCCGAGGCGGTGCGCCGGGACGCCGGGGACCGACCGGCGGTGTTCCTGGGCTCCTCGGCCGGCGGGTGGTTCGCGCACGCGGCCGCCGGCCACCTGGAGCGGCAGGGCACCCCGGTGGCCGGGGTCGTGCTGGTCGACACCTACACCCCGCAGAGCAACCTGATCAACCAGTTCGGGCTGTCGCTGATGGACGGCATGGTCGAGCGCGAGGGCGTCTTCGTGACCATGGACGACGCCCGGCTCTCGGCCATGGGCTGGTACCTGACCCTGTTCGGGACCTGGGAACCCGAACCCATCGCCACCCCCACACTGCTGGTCCGGGCCACCGAACCGCTGTCGACGGGCTCGATGCGCGCGCTCGGCGACGGCTGGCGCTCGTTCTGGGACTTCCCGCACGACACCGTCGACGTGGCCGGCAACCACTTCTCGATGCTCGAGGAGCACTCCCACCCCACCGCCCTGGCCGTCGACGCCTGGATCCGGCGGCTGGACCCCACCGGAAGGACCCGTTGATGCCCCCGACCGTCGCAGCCGCGCAGTGGTTGCGCAGCTACCGCAGCAGCACCGAACCCCGCCCCGACCCCGCCGTCCGGCTGGTGTGCCTGCCGCACGCCGGGGGATCGGCGAGCTACTTCTTCCCGCTGGCCCAGGCCCTGCCCCCGCAGGTCGAGCTGCTCGCCGTGCAGTACCCCGGCCGGCAGGACCGGCGCACCGAGCCGTGCGTCGACGACGTGGTGGTCCTGGCCGAGCAGCTGGTCGACGTGCTGGCGGGGCAGCGCGACGTGCCGCTGGTGCTGTTCGGCCACAGCATGGGTGCCACCGTCGGCTTCGAGGTCGCCCGCCGGCTGGCCGAGGACCCCGCCGTGCCGCTGGCGGGCCTGCTGGTCTCCGCCCGCTGCGCGCCGTCGCAGCACCGCAGCGCCGACATCCACCTGCTCGACGACGACGGCATCCTGGCCGAGCTGCGCCGGCTCAGCGGCACCGAGGCCGCCGTGCTCGGGGACGAGGAGCTGCTGCGGATGGTGCTGCCGGCGATCCGCAGCGACTACCGGGCCGCCGAGACCTACCGCTACCGGGCCGGGCCGCCGCTGCCGGTGCCGATCGTCGGGCTGTGCGGCGACGACGACCCGCGGGTCGCCCCCGCCGACGTCGAGGGGTGGCGGGCGCACACCGGCGCCGGGTTCTCGCTGCGGGTGCTGCCCGGCGGGCACTTCTACTTCGGCCGGCGGCCGGCGGCGCTGGCGGCGGCCATCGCCGACATCGCGCTCGGCGCCCTCCGCCCGACCTGACACCCCCGCCCGGCCCCCGCCGGGTCGTGACACCGGTCAGGGCGAACAGGTGACGGACGCGCTACGCACCGCTGCGAGCGGGGCAGCACGATGGGCCCCACACGACGGGTACAGCGACGGGCGACGCGGGACGGGGTTGAGTGATGATCGAGGTGGAGAACCTCACGAAGCGCTACGGGGACGTCACGGCCGTGGCCGACCTGTCGTTCACGGTGCACCCCGGCCGGGTCACCGGCTTCCTGGGCCCGAACGGCGCCGGGAAGTCCACCACCATGCGGATGGTCCTCGGGCTGGACCGCCCCACCTCCGGGGTGGCCCTGGTCAACGGGCACCGCTACGCGCGCTCCGCGGCCCCGATGCGCGAGGTCGGCGCCCTGCTCGAACCGGGTGCCCTGCACCGCTCGCGCACCGCGCGGGCGCACCTGCGGTGGCTGGCCCGGGCCGGGTCGCTGCCGCTGTCGCGGGTCGAGGAGGTGCTCGACCAGGTCGGCCTGGGCGAGGTCGGTGACCGGCTGGTCGGGGAGTTCTCGCTGGGCATGCGCCAGCGCCTGGGCATCGCGGTGGCGCTGCTCGGCGACCCCGGCGTGCTGATCCTCGACGAGCCGCTCAACGGCCTGGACGCCGAGGGCATCGTCTGGGTGCGCCGGCTGCTGCAGGGCCTGGCCGCGCAGGGCCGCACGGTGTTCCTGTCCAGCCACCTGATGAACGAGATGGAGGCCACCGCCGACCACGTGCTGGTGATCGGCGCCGGCCGGCTGCTCGCCGACGTCACCGTCGAGGAGATGGTGAGCACCGGCGCGGCGGCCCGGGTGCTCGTCAGCTCGCCGCGGGCCGCCGAGCTGGCCCGGCTGATCACCGCCGGGTCCGGCGAGGTCCGCTCGCCGCAGCCCGACGAGCCCGACGAGCTGGAGGTGCGCGGCATGGACGCGGCCGGCATCGGCGACCTGGCCGCCCGCCACGGCATCGCCCTGCACCAGCTCACCACCACCCGCCCGCGCCTGGAGGAGGCCTTCATCTCGCTCACCCACGTGCACGGCAAGCACCACGGCCGCGCGGCGGACCCCGACGACCGGCCCGCCGACCCGACCGGCGCCCGGCCCGCTCACCTCTCCGACACAGCTCGCACCGAAGGGACGCCGACGCGATGACCACCGCCCCCGCCGCCTCGCAGCCGACCCGGGTGGCCCCCACCGCGGCGTTCGCCGCCGAGTGGGCGAAGCTGTTCTCGTTGCGCGCGACCCGCCGCTCGCTGGTCGCGGCGGTGCTGCTGGCGGTCGTCTGCGCCGCGCTGTTCTGCCTGGTGATCGAGGCGACCACCGGGGTGTCGCTGGCCGACACCCCCACCTTCGACGTGCTCACCGCCGGCCTGCTCGGGGTGGACGCGACCGCGCTGTTCATCCTGGTCGTGGCGGCCACCATGGTCGGCTCGGAGTACGCCACCGGCATGATCCGCACCACGCTGACCGCGATACCCGGGCGCACCCGGCTGCTGGTCGCCAAGGCCGCGGTGCTCGCCGTGGTCGGCTACGCCGTCGGCGTCGTCGTGGGCGTGCTGACCGTGGCCACCGCGCAGACCGTCCTGGTGCTCTCCGGGCTGCCCACCGCCTCCTGGACCGATCCGGCCGTGATCCGGCTGATCCTGGGCGTGGCGGTGGAGGTGCCGGTCTACGGGCTGCTCGGGCTGGCCTTCGCGGTGATCTTCCGGGCCACCGGGGCCGGCATCGTCGGCGCGCTCGCGGTGGTGTTCCTGCCCACGGTGCTGGACTGGCTGCGCGACTACCTGCCCGGGTTCCTCATCGCCTACCAACCCACCCCGGCCGTGCACAACCTGGCCGGCCTGACCGCCCCCGCCGACCCCACCTACCTGAGCCCCGGCGTGGCCGGCCTGACCCTGGCCCTGTGGGTGCTGGCCGTGCTCGCCCTCGCCGACCGGCTGCTCGCCGGGCGGGACGCCTGATGGCGCCGCGGCGCCGCTGAGGAGGACCCATGTCCGCAGTCGGCCACTTCGACTCCCCGCAGGCCCGGGAGCGCTTCGAGTCGCTCTACCGGGACGCCCTGCGCGAGCTGCCCGAACCCGACGAGGTGCACGACGTCCCGACCGCCTTCGGCCGGGTGCGGGTCTACCGGTTCGGCACCGCGGACTCCCGGCCGCTGGTGCTGCTGCACGGCCGCGACGGCACCACCGCCTCGTGGAGCCCCAACGTCGGCCCGCTGTCGCGGGAGCGCACCGTCTACTCGGTGGACCTGCTCGGCGAGGCCGGGTGCAGCGAGCAGTCCGTGCCGATCCGCACCTCCACCGACCAGGCGGCCTGGTTCGCCCAGACCCTGGACGGGCTCGGCCTGGACCGGGCGCACCTGGTCGGGGTGTCGATCGGCGGCTGGGCCGCGGCCAACCAGGCGATCGAGACGCCCGGGCGGGTCGCCTCGGCCGCCCTGCTCGACCCGGTGGCCACCGTCGCGCCGATCTCGGTGGAGGCGGTGCTGCGCACCATCCCGACGATGCTGCCGTTCGTCGACCGGTGGGCCCGCGAGCGGTTCCTCGGCTGGGTGGAGGGCGAGCAGGACGCCGACCCGCAGGCCGACCCGGTCGGCCGGGTCATCGACTCGGCCATGGAGGAGTTCCACGGCAAGCTGCCCCAGCCCCGCGCGTTCGACGAGGAGGAGCTGCGCGGCATCCGGGTGCCGCTGCTGGTGCTGATCGCCGGGAAGAGCGTGATGCACGACCCCGAGCAGGCGCTGCGGACCGCCCGCGAGCAGATCCCGGGTGTGGAGGCCGAGCTGTGGCCCGACGCCACCCACGCGATCGCCGGCCAGTGCGCCGACGAGGTCAACCGGCGGATCCTCGACTTCGTCGACGCGGTGGACGCCCGGCAGCGGTGACCCACTCCCGGGTCAGCGCAGCTCGGCGATGACCCGCCCGAAGTCCTCCAGGGCGTGCTCCATCACCGTGATGTAGCTGATCCCCAGGGTCTGCCGGTCGCGCTCGAGCTCCTCGGCGATCTGCCCGGCGGTGCCCACCGAGATCGTCGGCGCGGCCAGGATCTGCTCGTCGGGCAGGTGCGGGCCGAACCGGCGCAGGGCCGGCACCGCGCCGGCCCGGTCCCGGGTGAGCACGGTGGCCTTGGACAGGATGTTGAGCTCCAGGTCGGCCGCCCGGGCCCCGGCCGCGGCCCGGGTGAACGCCACCCGCTCGCGCATCTGCTCGGCGGTGGCGATGACCATCCGGCCGTGCTCGGCCCGGTACCGCGCGCCGACGAAGCTGACCACCTCGGCGCGCTCGGCGGCCAGCCGCAGCACCCGGTCGCCGTGCCCGCCGACCAGCATCCGCGGGCGGGCCTTGCCGGCCCGGTCCGGGTCGGCCGGCGAGTCGTCCAACCGGTGCACGGCGGCCTCCAGCCGGTCCACCCGGCTGCCCGGGCTGCCGAACGGGATGCCGGTGCGCTCGAACTCCCACGCCACGTACCCGGTGCCCAGGCCGACCTCCAGCCGGCCGTCGACGAACCGGTCCAGGGTGGCGACGTCGCGGGCGAGCAGCGCCGGGTTGTGGAAGGCCGCGTTGAGCACGTACGTGCCGACCTGGACGTGCCGGGTCGCCTCGGCGGCCAGCACCACCGAGGGGAACGGCGAGGTCAGGTTGAGGTGGTCCGGGGCCGACACGACGTCGTAGCCGAGGTCCTCGGCCCGGCGGCACTTGGCCACCCACTCCGCCCGGGTGCACCCCTCGGAGATCAGCACGACGCCGAACCGGAACGGCCGGGGCTGTGGTGCGCTCATCACACCACGTGGACCTCGGGCACGTAGCGGATCCACCGCCCGCCGGCCTCCTGGAACGCCTTCTCCTTGGCCATGATCTCCTCGGCGTGGTTCCAGGCGAACAGCAGCGCGTAGTCGGGGCGCTCGGTGGCGAACGCCTCCGGCGGCCGGACCGGGATGTGCGTGCCCGGGGTGACCCGGTGCTGCTTGGCCGGGGTCGTGTCGCAGACGTAGGACACCAGCTCGGGGCTCAGCCCGCACAGGTTGGCCACCGTGGCGCTCTTCGCGGTGGCCCCGTACGCGGCGACCGTGCGGCCCTGCGCCCGCAGGTCGGTCAGCAGGGTGACCAGCTCGTCGCGGATCCGGCTGACCCGCTCGCCGAAGGCGGTCAGCGTGGCCAGCGTGGCCAGCCCGGCCGCGTCCTCCTCGGCGATCAGCTCGGCGACCGCGGGGGTCGGCGTGCGGGCCCCGGCGCGGGCCAGCGTGTAGCGCACCTCGCCGCCGTGCACCGGCAGCCGCTGCACGTCGACCAGCGCGAAGCCGAACCGGGCGGCCATGGCCTGCACCGAGCGGGCGGTGAAGAAGTAGAAGTGCTCGTCGTAGATCTGGTCGAACGAGGTGTTGGCGACGATGTCGCCCAGGTAGGGGTCCTCGAAGACGAACACGCCGGCCGGCGCCAGCAGCGCGTCCAGCCCGGCGAAGATCGAGTCGATGTAGGGGATGTGGCACATCGTGTTGGCCGCGTAGACCACGTCGGCCGGGCCGTCCTCGGCGGCGATCGCGCGGGCGCTGGACTCCTCGAAGAACTCCGTGCGCACCCGCACGCCCTGGGCCCGGGCGACCTCGGCGACGCCGCCGGAGGGCTCCACGCCCAGGTGCCGCACGCCCGCGTCGGCGGCCGTGCGCAGCATGATGCCGTCGTTGCAGCCGATCTCGACCAGGAACGGGTCCGGCCCGGTCAGCTCGGTGTCCAGGAAGTGCCGCGCGGTCATCTCGAAGTGCTTGCGCATCACCGTGGAACCCGAGGAGTGGTACGGGTAGTCGGCGTGGAACATCCGGTCCCGCGGGACCTCCTCCACCAGCTGCACCATCGTGCAGCCCGGGCACAGGCCGACGGCGAGGCGGAAGAAGAACTCCCCCGCGTAGTCGCCGGGTTCGGGGAACGCGTCCGACAGCGGCTGGCGACCGAAATCGTAGAACTCGGTGAGGGCCCGGCCGCACACGCGACAGTCAGTCATGAGAAGAACGTAAGGTCGTCCCGGGGGCCGGCCAACCCCTGACTGCCCGACCCCTATCCCTGTTCTTGCAGGTCAACGGGGTCGAGGCAGGGGCAAAGGGGCAGGGCGAAGGGGCGGCGGGCGGCGCAGCCGCCCACCGCCCCGGCGGTGGTGGTGGTCGGTCAGGTGCGGGCCGAGTCGCGGCGGTAGCGGAGCACCACGGCCAGGCTCAGCACCGCGGCCCAGGCCGCCAGCACCAGCACCGGCACCAGCAGGCCGTGCCCGGGCAGCACCCCGGCCCGGCCGACCTCGGCCAGCCAGTAGCTGGGCACGAACCGGGCGATGTCGGTCCACCACGGCGGCAGCGTGTCCAGCGGCATGAACAGCCCGCCGAACATGGCCAGCAGCAGCATGCCGATGATGACGAAGTTCTGGACGTTGTCCTTGGTGGCCAGCTGCCCGATCAGCAGGCCCAGGATCGCGAACGGCAGCGAGCCCAGCCAGACCAGCACCACCGCGTGGAACCAGCCGAGCGGGGTGAGCTGCACGCCCTCGAACAGCACCGCGACCAGCGGCACCACCAGCGCCGTCGGCAGCGCGACGCCCATCCCGACCGCGACCTTGCCGGCCAGGAAACCCCCACCGGACAGCGGGGTGAGCCGCAACTGGCGCTGCCAGCCCACGCTCCGCTCGTGGACCACCCGGGTGCCGATCAGCAGCCCCGCGGTCATCACGCCCCAGGCGGTCAGCCCGACCATGATGTCCAGCGCCAGGTCGGCGCCGCCCTCGCCGCCGGCGATGTCGTTGAACAGCATCATCTCCAGCAGGTAGAACCCCGCGGGGAAGCCGATGGTGAACAGCAGCGTGCCCGGCGCGCGCAGCGCCCGGCGGACCTCCAGGACCAGGTATCCCAGGCTCACGACGACCTCCGGTGCGGGTCCGAGGTGGCGGTCAGGGCGAGGAACGCCTCGTCCAGGCTGACCCCGGCGATCTCGATGTCACGGGCCTGCGGGAACCGGGCCAGCAGCGCCCGCAGGGTGTCGTCCGAGCGCGAGCTGACCACCACGACCTTGTCGTGGCGGACCTCGACGTCGGCCACCCCGGGCAGCGCGGCCACCTCGACCGCGGTCGCCCCCGGGATCACCGCGTGCAGCGTCCGGCCCGCGGCCAGCGCCTGCACCTCGGCCACCGAGCCGTCGGCGACGATCGTGCCGGCCTTCATGAACACGACCCGGTCGGCGTACTCCTCGGCCTCCTCCAGGTAGTGGGTGGCGAACACGACGGTGCGCCCGGCGGCGGTGAACTCCTTCATCGACTGCCAGAACTCGCGGCGGGTGCCGACGTCCATGGCCGCGGTCGGCTCGTCCAGGACGAGCAGGTCCGGGTCGCTGACCAGGGCGACCGCGTAGCGCACCCGCTGCTTCTGGCCGCCGGAGAGCCGGGTGGACCGGCGCTTGGCCAGGTCCTGGATGCCGGCCCGGCGCAGCGCCTCGGTCACCGGCATCGGCGTGCGGTGCAGTGAGGCGACCATGCCGACCATCTCGCCGACGGTGGCGTCGTCGAGCAGCGCGCCGCTCTGCAGCATCGCCCCGATCACGCCGTCGTCCACGGCCTGGGCCGGGGTCCGGCCGAACACGTGCACCTCGCCCTCGTCGGGGCGGGTCAGGCCGAGGATCATGTCCACGGCCGTGGACTTGCCGGCGCCGTTCGGGCCGAGCAGGGCGACGACCTCCCCGGGCGCGATCGCCAGGGATATGCCGTCGACAGCGCGCACCTGTCCGTAGTGCTTGCGCAACCCGCTCACCCGGATGGCGGCGTCGGCCGTGTCCACCGAACTGCTCGCGGTGGAGTTCGTGGGAAGGACCTCATGCATACCGAACAGCATGGCGGAATTGCCGACAGAACGGCCAGATCGGGCGTCACGCATTGCTGATGACAGATGTCATCCCCTATTGCGGCGCTATCACGGTGGGGTCGGAACAGGGGTCGGTAAGGGTTGTCCGGACCCCCGGTGTGCGATTGTCTCGACCACCATGACGACTCGCGTGTGGGACTACCTCCCGGAGTACGAGCAGGAGCGCGACGACATCCACGACGCGGTCGAGACCGTGTTCACCTCCGGCCAGCTGGTCCTGGGTGGCAGCGTGCGCGGGTTCGAGGAGGAGTTCGCCGCCTACCACGGGGCCCGGCACGCGGTCGGTGTGGACAACGGCACCAACGCGATCGTGCTGGGCCTGCGGGCCCTCGGCGTCGGGCCCGGCGACGAGGTGATCACGGTGTCCAACACCGCCGCGCCGACGGTGGTGGCGGTGGACCAGATCGGGGCCACGCCGGTGTTCGTCGACGTGCAGCCCGACGACTACCTGATGGACGTCGAGCAGGTCGAGGCCCGGATCACCGAACGGACGAAGTGCCTGCTGCCGGTGCACCTGTACGGGCAGTGCGTCGACATGGCCGCGCTGCAGGCCGTCGCCGACCGGCACGGCCTGCCGATCCTGGAGGATTGCGCGCAGGCCCACGCGGCCCGCCAGCGCGGCCGCGTCGCCGGGTCGATGGGCGCGGCGGCGGCGTTCTCCTTCTACCCGACCAAGGTGCTGGGCGCCTACGGCGACGGCGGGGCGACGATCACCTCCGACGACGGGATCGCCGACAACCTGCGCCGGCTGCGCTACTACGGGATGGAGAAGACCTACTACGTCGTCTCCACCCCGGGGCACAACGCGCGCCTCGACGAGCTGCAGGCGGAGATCCTGCGCCGCAAGCTGACCCGCCTGGACGCCTACGCCGAGGGCCGCCGCGCGGTGGCCCGGCGCTACCAGGAGGGCCTGGGCGACACCGAGCTGGTGCTGCCGTCGGTCACCCCCGGCAACGAGCACGTCTACTACGTCTACGTCGTCCGCCACCCCGACCGGGACGCGATCCTGGAGGCGCTGCGGGCCTACGACATCCAGCTCAACATCAGCTACCCGTGGCCGGTGCACACCATGTCGGGCTTCGCGAAGCTCGGCTGGGCGGCCGGGTCGCTGCCGGTCACCGAGCGGCTGGCCGGGGAGATCTTCTCGCTGCCGATGTACCCGTCGCTGCCCGAGCCGACGCAGGAGAAAGTGATCATGGCCGTGCGCGAGGTCCTCGGCGCCTGACTCCGGCCGCCCCACAACCACCCAGGAGGGTCCCGTGCGCGTCCTGTTCGCCTGCGTCTCCGAGAAGTCCCACATCCTGACCATGGCCCCGCTGGCCTGGGCGCTCACCAACGCCGGGCACGAGGTGCGGATGGCCAGCGCGCCGGCCGCGATCGACGCGATCACCTCGGCCGGGGTGACCGCGGTGCCGGTCGGCACCGACCACGCCCTGCACGACGCCCTCGCCCAGGAGGACTCCGTCGAGCACCCGCTGTCGGACTGGAGCGAGCCGTTCGCCGACGCCCAGACCTGGGAGATGCTGCTGCTGAAGTACCAGGTGGCGGTCGGCTACGCGTTCCAGCCCTACAACGACACCATCGTCGACGACCTGGTCGCCTTCGCCCGGTCCTGGCAGCCCGACCTGGTGGTCTGGGACCCGATCACCTTCGCCGGCGGGGTCGCGGCCCGGGTCGTCGGGGCCGCGCACGCCCGGCTCAGCTGGTGCGTGGACGTCTACTCGACGATGCGCCGGGTCTTCCACGAGCTGGCCGCCCAGCAGCCGCCCGACCAGCGCAGCGATCCGATGGCCGACTGGCTGGGCGAGCGGCTGGCCGGTTTCGGCAGCGACTTCCACGAGGACGTCGTGAACGGCCAGTGGACGATCGACCTGGTGCCCGACGGCATCCAGCTGCCGCTGCCGGTGAACCGGATGCCGGTGCGCTTCACCCCGTACCACGGCCGTTCGGTGGTGCCCGACTGGCTGATCGCGGAGCCCGAGCGGCGCCGGGTGCTGCTCACCCCGGGGCTGTCGTTCGGCAAGGTGCTCGGCAGCACCTTCGTCCCGCTGGCGGCGAGCTTCGAGGCCCTGGCCGACCTCGACGTCGAGGTGGTGGCCACGCTCAGCGAGACCGAGCGGGCGGCCGCCGGCACCGTGCCGGACAACGTGCGGGTGGTCGACTTCGTGCCGATGCACGCGCTGATGCCCAGCTGCGCCGCGGTCGTGCACCACGGCGGCTTCGGCACCTGGTCGACCGCCGCGCTGTACGGGGTGCCGCAGTACGTGCTGCCGATCCGGATGGCCGACATGTGGATCAAGGGACGGCGGCTGCAGGAGTTCGGCGCCGGGATCTGCACGCACCCGACCGAGGCCACCGCGGAGGGCCTGCGCGAGGGCGTCCGGGCGCTGATCGAGCAGCCGACCTACGCCGAGCGGGCCGGCGAGCTGCGGCGGGGGATCCTGGAGACCCAGACGGTGAACGACGTCGTCGGCGAGCTCGAGGTGCTGACCGACAAGCACCGCGGCTGAGAACGACCACACCGAGAAGGGCCGCCCCGCCGGGGCGGCCCTTCTCGGTGCGCGGGTTCCTCGATCAGCGCTCGCCGAACAGGCTGTGCAGGCAGGCGACCAGGCTGCGGGCCTGCACGTTCACGTAGTGGCTGTGCCGGAGCAGCTCCAGCAGCTGGTGCAGCGGCATCCAGCGGTGGTCGGGGTGGTCCTCGGGCCGGGCCTCGGTGTCGGTCTCGACCACCAGGTAGCGGGTGCGGGCGTGGTAGAAGCGCCCGCCCTCCTCGGAGAGCACGGTGTCGAACCGGACCCGCCCGGCCGGCGCGTCGAGCACCTCGGCCAGGAACGGCGGCTGCGCCGGCCGCGGGAGGTGGCGGTAGTTGTCCGGGGTGCACTGGACGGTCGGGGCCAGCTCGGCCACGTCCAGGAAGCCGGGCTCGACCCGGGCCTGCACCAGCAGGTGCAGCACCCCGCCGATCCGGCGGACCAGGAAGGCCGCGACGCCGTCCCCGCACGGCTGCAGCATCGGCTGCGACCAGCGGCGCACCTCCCGCCCGCCGGCCTGCACGTCCACCCCGAGGACCCGGAAGTAGCGGCCGCTGACGTGCTCGATGCCGCGCTCGGTGCGCTGCCAGTCCCGGACCGACCGCAGCGGGATGCGGCGCACGGTGATGTCGTGGCGGGTGCGGGTCCCGGTGATCCAGCTGAGGATGTCGCCGGTCGGGTGCAGCGCGCCCTCCTCCTCGTCGCAGGAGCGCAGCAGGGCCGCGGTGAAGTCGTCGCGCGCCGACGCCGCCAGGGCGGCCAGGCCGGGCCCGGCGAACGGCAGGCAGGACAGCACCGTGCGGGCGTCCATGTTCACCACGTCCGGCTCGGCCAGCAGCCGGTGCAGCTGGCCGAGGGTCAGCCAGCAGAAGTCGTCGAGCACCGGGACGTCCTCGTCGCCGACGTCGACGACGATGTTGCGGTTGCGCTTCTGGTGGAACCACGACCCCTGCTCGGACTGGCGGGAGTCGGCGACCACGTGGTGGCGCGAGGTGTCGGTGAAGTACTCCAGGTAGGGCACCGGCTTGCCCTGGTGCACCCGGGTGTAGTTGCTGCGGGTGGCCTGCACGGTGGGGGAGAGCTGGACGCCGTTGCAGTTGCCCGGCTCCACCTTGCCCTGCACGAGGCAGTGCAGGACGCCGCCGAACCGCTTGACCAGCAGGCCCAGGATGCCCACCTCGGGCTGGTTGATGATGGGCTGGGTCCAGGCCGGCACCGGGCCGTCGGGCCGCTGCACGTCCAGGCCCTCGATGGCGAAGAAGCGGCCGCTGTCGTGGCGGATGTCCCCGGTGGTCGGGTCGGTCGTCCACCCGTCGAGCCGGTCCAGCGGCTGCTCGCGGACCTTCGAGTAGTTGCGCTCGCCGCACCGGTCGAACCAGCAGCGGTACACCGCCATCCCGGTGACCCCGGCGGTGGTCAGCGCCGACTCGGCGATCAGCCGCGGGGTCACCGTGTCGCGCGTCCGCAGGACGGCGGTGGCAGTGGGGGATGGGGCGGTCATGCGCGCGCTCCTTCGTCCGGGCTCCTCCGGGAATCGCCCGCCGCAATCGCGGCGAGCCGGCCGGCGCATTCGCCGACCCGTCCACACTAGGAATTCCGGCGGTTCCGAGATATGCGCCGCGCGCTTTACTGGGGCCCCTAGGTCGGCCGGGAAGAGGGGTTGCCATCCGGGTGGCAGTCGGCGTACCGGGGCAGCAGCCCGGTCGCCTCGGCTTCGGCGAGGAGCGGGGCCCCGCTGTCCCGGGCGGACAGCACGAAGTCCGAGCCCGCCGGCCAGGGCAGTGCCAGGTCGGGGTCGAGCGGGTGCACGGTCCGCTCGTGCTCGGCCACGTAGCTGCTGGTGACCAGGTAGGACATCAGGGTGTCGTCGGTCAGCGCGAGGAACGCGTGGCCCACCCCGACCGGGAAGTACATCGCCCGGAACGACTCGTCGTCGAGCTCCGCGGCGTCCCAGCGGCCGTAGGTCGGCGACCCCAGCCGCAGGTCGACCACGACGTCCAGGGCCCGCCCGCGCGAGCAGTAGACGTACTTGGCCTGGCCGGGCGGGGTGGTGGTGAAGTGCACGCCGCGCAGCACGCCGCGGGCCGACCGGTTGTGGTTGGTCTGGGCCACGGTGAGCCGGTGCCCGGTGGCCGCCACGAACGCCGGTTCCTGGAACGGGGAGACGAACAGCCCGCGGTCGTCGCGGTGGACGGTCGGGGTGAACTCCAGGGCCCCGGCCACGGCGAGCTCCCGGTGCTTCACGGGCCCGGGGTCCCGACCCGCTCGGCGCTCAGCACGCGCTCGATCTCCGCGACGGCGGCCGCGGTGCCCCCGGCGTCGTCGAGCTCGCGGTGGAACGCGGCCAACCGCTGCTTGATCACCGGGTCCGCGGCCACCTCGCGGATCGTCCGGCGCAGGGTGTCCGCGGTGGCCCGGCCCGGGTCGAGGCGGCGGCCGATGCCCACCGCCTCCATCCGGTCGGCGGTGGCCCGCTGCTCGACCATCTGCGGCACCCCGATCATCGGCACCTCGTGGTGCACCGCCTCCATCACGCTGGTGATGCCGGCGTGGTTGACGAACAGCGCGGTGTGCGGAAGCACGGCCATCTGCGGCACCGCGCTGTGCACCTCGACGTTGTCGGGCAGCTCGCCGAGCACCGCGCGGTCGACCCGGTCGCTGAGCGCCATGACCACGTGCCACGGCTCGCCGCGCACGGCCTCGACGACGTCGGCGAAGAACTCCGGGCGGGCGGTGTAGATGGTGCCCAGCGACACCAGCAGCACCGGCCGGCCCGACGCGGGCGGCTGCCAGTGGCCCTGGCTGGCCCGCTCGTGCAGGCACGGGCCGACGAAGTGGAAGTCCTCGCCGAACGTCTCGCCCTTGAACTGGAACGACCGCGGCATGAACACCAGGTGCCCGCGCACCCCGGAGCCCACCGCGTCGACCAGTTCGGCCATGGTCAGCCCGGCCCGGCGCGACATCCGCAGGATCTCGAAGCCGAACCGCCACAGCCGCGGGTCGAGCGGGTTGGGCTTGATGTAGGGCCCCATCAGGGACCACTCCTTGTTGGACACGAACGTCGTCCACACCGCCATGCTCGGCACGCCCAGCTCGTGCGCGATCAGCCGGCCCCACCAGGCGGCCAGCCCGTCGAACACGACCAGGTCCGGGCGGTGCTCCCGGTACCAGCCGCGCAGCGCCGCGACCTGGGCCCTGGTCTCGGTCACGTTGGCCATCAGGCCGCGCGAGAGGTCGGTGCCGTTGAGCTTGAACGGCTTGTCCGGGGGCGGGGCGATGGTGCTGGTGAACGGCACGACCTCGGCGCCGGCCTCGGCGACCCGGTCGGCGTAGTCGGTGGTCGTCGCGTAGCTGACCCGGTGCCCGCGGGCGGTCAGCTCGGCGACCATGCCGAGGGTGGGGTTGATGTGCCCCGCCGCGGCGGGGGCGAAGAACGCGATGTGGGCCATGGGAACCTTCGGTCTCGACGGGGGCGGGCGCGGCGGGGGTGCCGCTCGATCCCGGGCCCCCGGCCGTCGCGTCCGGCCCGCGGATCTCTCGCCGGCTGCCGACGACGATAGGTCGCCGTGGCCGCGGACGCCCTTGACAGGTGTCACGAGAAGGTCGTGACGGGACTACTAGGCGTGGTCGCCGCGGGACCGCCACCATCGGACGGGTCCATCGCCCGCGCCACCGCGGTGCCGGCCCCACCGCAGGTCCTCAGGAGGCTCCCGTGACCCGCAACAGCAGGCAGATCCTCATCATGTCCGTCCTCGCCATCATCGGCGGGGTGCTCGGCTTCATCATCGGCCAGTTCGTGCTCACCCCGACCATCCTCATCCCGATCGGGGTGGTCATCGGCATCGCCGCTGGGCTGCCGCTGGCGCGCAAGCGGGTCTGACCGGGCACCCGTCCCCTCAGATCCGGCGCCAGCCGTCGGGGATCTCCAGCTCCCGCAGCACCCGGGCCGGCACCCCGCCGGCCACCACCCGGGCCGGGACCTCGCCGCGCACCAGGCGTTCGGGCCCGGGTCACCGGGGGACAGTTGCGAGGACGCAGGTCACCGGCGGGCTGAGGGGGAGGGTCCGGGTGCTCATCCGGGTGAAACCGGCGCTCCGCAGCAGGTTCTCGACCTCGTCGGCGGCGCTGCGGGACGTGCCTGCCGTGGCCCCGGGGCAGCGGGGCTGGGCTGCGACGGCGATGCGCCCGCCGGGTGCGAGCCGCCGGCGCAGCTCGGCGAGCCTTTCTGCCGGCGCGGGCCAGGACCCGAGGGCGTTGACGGCGAGGACCGCGTCGAAGGGGCCGTCGAGAGCGGGCGGGAGCTGATCGACCGAGGCATTGATCAGGGTGACCCGGCCGGACCGGACGGCGGCGGCGTTGCGCCTGGACGCCTGGCGGAGCATCACCCCGGAATGGTCGATGCCGTACACGTGACCGGCGCCGGCGCGGACCAGTTCGGCGATCGCGATGCCGGGGCCGAAGCCGACCTCGAGAACCCGGTCGGTGGGCCGCACACCGAGCAGCGAGACCACCCAGCGGTTGCGCCGCCGGTTGGACGGGCGATGGGCGAACACCCAGCCGGTCACGCGCCCGGCCGCGCCCCGGGGATGGTGGGCCTGGCCGATGACGTCGCGGTCCAGGGCGCGCACGGCGGCGATCCCGGCACGGCCGATCAGGTACTCGACGGCGGCGGTCGCCACCCGCCGCACCGCCGGTGGCAGGCTTCCCTCATGTCGTCTTCCCACGGCCGGCAGTCAACGACTTCAAGGGCGCCTGAAGTCAACCCGCCCGGCGCCCTGCTCACCATCGGCGAGCTGGCCCGTCGCACCGGCGTCAGCACCTCGGCCCTGCGCTACAACGCCGGCATCACCGCCCGGCTCGCCGGCCAGCCGCTGTCACGATCCCACCAGCAGTTGCACGGGGAGTGAGCTGCCGGTTGAGGGCCACAGCGAGGGGAGACCGCGATGGCTGAACTGGTGGACGGGAGCCTCCCGGCGCTGCTGCGCGACCTGCGCCGGGCCCGGCGCGGCGGGCCGGAGGCGGTGGCCGCGCGCCAGCGGGCCCGGCTGGCCGACCTGGTGGCGCGGACCCGGGCCGGCTCGCCGTTCTACCGGGAGCTCTACCGCGACCTGCCCGAGCGGGTCACCGACGTGACCGCGCTGCCGGTCACCGACAAGGCCCGGCTGATGGACCGCTTCGACGACTGGAGCACCGACCGGGCGGTCACCCGGGCCGCCGTGACGGCCCACCTCGAGCGGCCGGACACCATCGGCACCCGGTTCCTGGGCTCCTACCTGGTGGTCACCACGTCCGGCACCAGCGGGCTGCGCGGGGTGTTCGTCCAGGACGAGCGGATGTTCCGGGTGCTCACCGCGCTGGCGGTGGCCCGCTCGGCCACCAGCTTCCTGCACGGCTGGTCGGACTGGCGGGCCCTGCTGCGCAACGGGGGGCGCACCGCGGCGATCTGGGCCACCGACGGCCACTACGCCGGCTACGCGACCGCGCAGCGGCTGCTGGCCGAGCGCCCGTCGCGGCGCAGCCGGATGCGCATCCTGTCGGTGCACCGCCCGCTGCCCGAGCTGGTCGCCGAGCTGGCCGCGTTCCGCCCGGCCATCCTGAACGGCTACGCGAGCGCGATCGCGCTGGCCGCGGCCGAGCAGGAGGCCGGCCGGCTGCGCATCGACCCGGTGCTGGTGATCAGCGCCGCGGAGGGCCTGCCGGACGAGGAGTACGCGCGGATCGCCCGCGCCTTCGGGGCCACCGTGCGCGACCAGTACGCCTGCTCGGAGTTCATGGGCCTGGCCCACGGCTGCGCGGCGCGCTGGCTGCACGTCAACGCCGACTGGGCGGTCCTGGAGCCGGTCGACGAGCGGTACCGCCCGGTCCCGCCGGGGGAGCCGGCGCACACCGTGCTGCTGACCAACCTGGCCAACCGGGTGCAGCCGGTCCTGCGCTACGACCTCGGCGACCGGGTCGTGCTGCGGCCGGACCCGTGCCCGTGCGGCGACCCGCTGCCGGCCGTCCGGGTGCAGGGCCGGACCGGTGACGTGCTCACCTTCGCCGCCGGTGAGGGCCAGGTGCGGGTCCCGCCGCTCGCCCTCGCGACCGCAGTCGACAGCACGCCCGGGGTGCACCGCTTCCAGGTCCTGCAGGACGGTCCGACCAGCGTGCGGGTGCGGCTGGAGACGGCCGACGGCGCCGACGCCGAGCAGGTCTGGACGGCCGTGCGCACCGCCCTGCTCGACGTGCTCGCCGGGCAGGGCGTCGCCGGCGCGCAGGTGCGGCGCGACCCCGCCGCGCCGCAGCGCTCGGCCGGCGGCAAGTTCCGCCCGGTCCAGGCACTCGGGTGACGGACCACCCCCGAACCGTCCACAGCGCCCCGACGATCCGACGGGTGGACGCGCTGCGGGTGCACCGCGCGAGGCTGGACGAGCCGGCCCCGGAGGACGCCTGGCTACGGCCTGCTGCCGACCGCGATCGCGGTGCCAGCGACGGCCCGGGTCAGCGCCCACGCCCAACTCCCCCCGAGAATCGGGCTGCCGTGCGCTGACTGGCACCAACGCCGGCGTGCCGAACTCGTCGACCACCGGCCGGTGGCCGTGCTGCTCGACCTGGCCGCCGACGCCGTCCGGACCCGGGTGTCGGCTGCTGGTCGCCGAGGCCGTCACGGTGCTGGGGGCGGCCAGGAACGGGGTGCCGGTGCTGGTGTTGGGCCCGCGGACCCGGTCGGGCGCGGACGGCGGCGCGGCACGCTGCCTCGACGCCCGGGTCGCCAACGCCGTTGCGGCCCACAAGATGCTCGTTCCGCTGGACCACCAGGCTCTACTGTGTCCCGGCGGGCTCTGTGCCGAGGTGATCGAGTTCGGCCGCCCGGCGCACGACTCCGCGCACCTGGGCGCGGGGGAGCGGGCCGTGCTGGGCCCGTGGTTGCGGGCCGCGGTGGCCGCCGAGCTCGCGCCGGAGCGGGTCGCGGCCCGCGCACAGCCCCAGGACGGGACCTGCGTCGCCGCGCCGGAGGGAGAGGTGGACAGTGCCGACTGCCGAGCGGCTCGCCGGGCCGGGCGCGCGGAGTGCCGGGCTCCCCTCCGGGGCGGTCGCTGATCACGGCGCGCGGGCGCGGCGGGCACGCCGATGACCTCCCCGGAGCTCTTCGGCCCGTACCTGCTGGACACGGTGATCGGCCGCGGCGGCATGGGCGAGGTGTTCCGCGCCTTCGACACCCGGCGCAACCGGGTGGTCGCGGTGAAGCGGATGTCCCGGCACCTGATCACCGACCCGGAGTACCGCAAGCGGTTCCAGCGGGAGTCCGCGCTGGCCGCGATGCTGCGCGAGCCGCACATCATCCCGATCCACGACTACGGCGAGATCGACGGTCAGCTCTACATCGACATGCGGCTGGTCGAGGGCACCGACCTGGCCGCCGTGCTGCGCCGCACCGGGCTCAGCGTGCAGCGGGTGGTCGACATCGTGTCCCAGATCGCCGACGCGCTGGACGCCGCGCACGCCGAGGGCCTGGTCCACCGCGACGTCAAGCCGTCCAACGCGCTGCTGGTCGGCGGGTTCCACGACGAGGTGGCCGACCGCGGCTTCGTCTACCTGGTCGACTTCGGGGTGGCCGCGATGCTCGGCGGCTCCACCCTCAGCCGCCCGGGACTGGCCGTCGGCAGCGCCGCCTACATGGCGCCCGAGCGCATGCTCGGCGACATCTGGGACCTGCGGGCCGACGTCTACTCGCTGGCCTGCCTGCTCTACGAGGCCCTCGTCCGGCGCCGGCCGTTCCCCACCGACGACCTGTTCACGCTGCTGCAGGCGCACGTCAAGGCGGCCCCGCCCCGGCCGTCGGACCTGCGCCGCGACCTGCCCCGCGGGCTGGACATGGTGGTGGCGAAGGGGATGGCGAAGGACCCCGCGATCCGGTTCGCGAGCGCCGGGGAGCTGGCCGCGGCCGCCCGCGAGATGCTCGAGGGCCGGATGACGTTCCGGCCGGTGTTCGACGCCGCCCGCTCCCCGGTGGACGACGCCACGGTGGTGAGCCGGCTGTCCGCGCTCACCTCCGGCCGCGTCCCGGTCCAGCCCCAGCCGGTGGACCCGGGCCCGGACACCGAGATGACGCCCGCGGTGCCGCCCGTGCCCCCGCCTCCGCCCGTACCGGTGCGCAAGCGCGAGCCGGACCCGGAGACGGAGGCCTCGCCGGTCGTCCCGCCGCTGCCGGAGGACCTGGCGACCGGTCCCGACACGGAGCAGGCCCCGGCGATCGGTCCCGACAGGGGGCGGGTTCCGGCGGGCGGTCCTGACGCCGGGCGGGCCCCGGCGGCCGGTCCTGGCGCAGGGCAGGCCCCGGTCACCGGCCCCGACACGGAGCAGGCCCCAGCGGTGCCGGCCGATGCCGGTCCCCCGGAGTCCGGGGTGGGCCCCGGGACCGCTCCGGCGGCGGCGGTGGATGCCGCCACGCCCGATCCCGGACCCCGTTCCGGGATGGCTCCGGCGGGGGTGGACGCCGCACCCCCGGCCTCCGGGGCCGGTTCGGTGTCGGCTCCGGCGGAGGTTGAGGCCGCGAACCAGGCATCCGGGTCTCGTTCGGCGGTGCCGGACGCAGCGGCTGCGGCCGTCGGGGTTGGTTCGGCCGGGGTGGATGCCGCAACCCCGGCTCCCGAGGCCGGTACGGGAACGGCGTCAGCGGTGTCGGCGGAGGCTGCTGGTCCGCCCTCCGGCCCCGGCGCGGCGGTGACCCCGAAGCCCTCGGTGGACGCCGATGGCCCGGCCTCTGGATCAGGCACGGAGGGTGCTCCGGCGGCGTCCGCCCACACCCGGTTCCCGGTGATCGGTCCGCAGCCGGAGGTGGCCGCGCGGGCCGACGCCGATGGCCCGGTGACGGTTCCTGATGCGGAGGGGGACTCCCAGGTCGACGCGATCGGCCCGCCCACCGGGCCGGAGCCGGACCCGGCGGCGCGGTCGACGCCGGACGGCGACGTCGCGGCCGACCCCGGGGACCGGGCTTCCCGAGCGGACTCGATTGCGGGGCCGGTGCCGGCGTCGTCGCCGGCCGGGGCGGCTACGCAGCCGGTGGAACAGGGGGCGGCGGAGCCCGATCCGCCGGTCGGCCCCGCGCCGGTGGCTGGAGCCCGGCCCAGGCCTCGACCCCGGGCGAAGGCCCGGCCGGACTCCGGACCCCGGGTCGGTCCGCACGAGCGGACCGAAGCCGGGCGGGAGCCCGAAGTCCATGCGGATCGGCGGCCGGAGCCGGTGGACGGGTCGGAGGCGGCGCCGCGGGCGGGAAGTGGAGTCCAGCCGGAGCCCGTGACCCGCGTGAGCCGGGCGGAGGTCGGTGGGGACTCGCAAGCCGGGTCGGGGTCGGGTGCTCGGGCTGGCGTGGAGTCGCAGGCCGGGGGTGGGTCGGGGTCGGGTCCGGAGCCCCGGGCCGGCGGGGATCCGCGGTCCGGCGGACGACCTCAGCCCGGTGCGCGTCCGGGGCTGCGCGGGGAGTCGAGGTCCGATGCAGGGCCGAGGCCGGACGCAGGGGCGCTGCCTGGTGGGGAGCTCCGGTCGGACGGGGATGCGCAGCCCGCCGAGGAGCTGCGGTCGGGTGGAGAACGACCGGCTGGCGTGAAGCTGCCGGCGGGTGAGGAGCCGCAGGCTGCGGCGGAGCTGCGGTCCGGTGGGGATCCGCGGACCGGCGTGGAGCCGCAGCTGGGCGTGGACTCGCAGCCGGATGGGGAGCCGCAGCGGAGTAGGGAGCGGCAGCCGGGTGCGGAGCCGCAGGCAGATGCGGAGCCGCAGGCCGCCGTGGAGTCGCAGACGGCAGTGCACCCGCAGGCGGGAGTGGTTCCGCAGGTAGGTACGGAACCGCAGGCAGACGGGGGACCGCCGGAACCCGCTCCCGGGCCGGAGATCACCGAGACCTCGGAGACCGGGCAGAACTCCGCGTCGCCCAGGACACCCGCAGCCGAGGACGGTGCGGACGTCGAGCCGGGCGCGGACGTCGAGTTGGACCCGGGCACCGAACCCGAGCAGGACGCGGGACCGAGCGCAGACGCAACCGTGGACGCCGACGTCGATCCGATGATGCAGTTCGGCGCGGCCGCGAAGCTCGCCTGGACCCCGCCGGCCGTTGATCCGGCCGATCCGGAGACCGAGATGGCGCCGGTGGTGCCGCCGACGGCCGGTTCGGCAGCGAGCCCTGCCCGGGTCCAGCCGACACCGGTGGTGTCGCCGCGGGGAGCGAGTTCCGCAGCGGGGCCTCCCCGGGCTCAGGCGGCGTCGTCGCGCGAGGCGGGTTCTGCAGCGGACCTTCCCGCGACCGAGATCGCTCCCGTGGTGCCGCCCCGGGCCGCGGATTCGGCACCCGATCTGCCCGAAACCGAGCCCGCTCCGGTCGTCGACCCGGTCCCGTCCCCGCCCCGGCCCGCCCCCTCGTCAGCCACGTCCGCACCGAACGCGCCGACCGTGGTCAGCGAGCTGCCCAGCGACCGGCCCCGCCGGCCGTCGCCGTTCCGCCGGCCCGCCCCCGGCCGACCGGACACCCCGACGCCGGCCCAGCCCCGCTCGACGGAGCCCGAGCGCCCCGGTCCCGGGGAGCCGGGCACGCGTGGCGAGGCCACCCCGACGCCGGGGGCTGTCGGCGCGGCTCCGTCGCGGCCACCGTCCTCGGCCCGGCCCGGTCCCGGACCCGCGAGTGCGCAGCCACGACCGCAGCGAGCCGAGGCCACCGAGTCCCGGTCCGGACCGGCGGGCACCGCACCGCCCGGATCCGGGAAGGCCGATTCGACCCCGGCGGGCCCGCCGTCGGCGGACGGCGCACCGGTTGCCGCCTCGGTGAACCCGGCACCACCCGGCACCCGCACCGCAAGCCCGGCGGCACCCGGTACCCGCGCGGCGAGTCCGGCGGCACCCGCTGCCGCCGCGGCGAGCCCGCCACCACCTGGTACCCGCGTGGCGAGTCCGGCGGTGCCCGCTGCCGGCGCGGCGAGTCCGGCGACACCTGGCACCCGTGCGGCGAGTCCGGCGGCGCCCGGTAACCGTGCGGCAAGCCCCGCGACACCAGGTACCCGCGCAGCAAGCCCGGCGGCGCCCGGTAAGCGTGCGGCGAGTCCGGCGGTGCCCGCTGCCGGCGCGGCGAGCCCGGCGACACCCGATACCCGACCGGCGCCACGCGCCCGTCCGGCAGACGCGCCGCCGCGCGCCTGCCGGCCGGGCGCGTGGCGCCGGTCGGGTATCGGGTCTCGCCGGGCTCGCCGCGCCGGCAGCGGGCCCCGCCGGACTCGCCGCACGGGTACCGGGTGCCGCCGGGCTTGCTGTGCGGGTGCCGGGTGGTGTCGGGTTCACCGCGGCGGCAGCCGGTGCGCCGTCCGCCGACGGCGGGCCCGCCAGGGTCGAATCGGTCTTCCCGGATCCGGGCGGTGCGGTGCCCGCCGGTCCAGACCGGGACTCGGTGGCCTCGGCACGCTGCGGTCGTGGCTGCG
>JASLAP010000419.1 GCA_030147065.1 Pseudonocardia sp.
GCTGAACTCGGTGTTCCTGCACGAGTGCGTGAACGCCGGGCTGGACACCGCGATCGTGTCCGCGGCCAAGATCCTGCCGATGGCCAAGATCGACGACGAGCAGCGCTCGGTCGCCCTGGACCTGGTCTACGACCGCCGCCGCGAGGGCTACGACCCGCTCAACCGGTTCATGGAGCTGTTCGAGGGCGTCACCGCGTCCTCGGCGCGCGCCGGGCGGGCCGAGGAGCTGGCCGGGCTGCCGCTGTTCGAGCGCCTGGAGCGGCGCATCGTCGACGGCGAGCGGCCGGGCCTGGACGTCGACCTGGACGAGGCGCTGAAGTCCCGGCCCGCGCTGGAGATCATCAACGACACCCTGCTGTCGGGCATGAAGACGGTCGGCGAGCTGTTCGGCTCCGGGCAGATGCAGCTGCCGTTCGTGCTGGCCAGCGCCGAGGTGATGAAGGCGGCGGTGGCCTACCTGGAGCCGCACATGGAGCGCGCCGACGACGACCAGGGCAAGGGCACCATCGTGCTGGCCACGGTCAAGGGCGACGTGCACGACATCGGCAAGAACCTGGTCGACATCATCCTCACCAACAACGGCTACACGGTGGTCAACCTCGGCATCAAGCAGCCGATCTCGACCATCCTCAGCGCCGCCGAGGAGCACCGCGCCGACGCCGTGGGGATGTCCGGGCTGCTGGTCAAGTCCACCGTGATCATGAAGGAGAACCTGCAGGAGATGAACTCCCGCGGGGTAGCCGGCAAGCTCCCGGTGCTGCTCGGCGGGGCCGCGCTGACCCGCTCGTACGTGGAGAACGACCTGTCCGAGGTGTACGAGGGCCGGGTCTCCTACGCCCGTGACGCCTTCGAGGGCCTGCGGCTGATGGACGCCACCATGGCCCGCCGCCGCGGTGGCGCCCCCGCGATCGACCCCGAGGAGGAGCGCGCGCGGGCCGAGCGCAAGGCCCGCCACGAGCGCTCGCAGCGGGTCGCGGCCAAGCGCCGGGCCGCCGAGGCCGAGGTGGCCGGCCCGGTGCCGGACCGCTCCGACGTCACGGTCGACAACCCGCTGCCCACCCCGCCGTTCTGGGACACCCGGGTGGTGAAGGGCATCAGCCTGGCCGAGTACTCCGGCATGGTCGACCAGCGGGCGCTGTTCCTGGGCCAGTGGGGCCTGCGCGGCGCCAAGGGCGGGGGCGGCCCGTCCTACGAGGAACTGGTGGAGACCGAGGGTCGCCCGCGGCTGCGGTACTGGCTTGACCGGCTGTCCACCGAGGGCGTGCTCGCCCACGCCGC
This sequence comes from Pseudonocardia sp., assembly GCA_030147065.1. Classification (GTDB taxonomy): domain Bacteria; phylum Actinomycetota; class Actinomycetes; order Mycobacteriales; family Pseudonocardiaceae; genus Pseudonocardia. The sequence continues at coordinate 1,279 of JASLAP010000419.1, forward strand.
CGTGGTCTACGGCTACTTCCCGGCGGTGTCGGAGGGCGACGCCCTGGTGGTGCTGACCGAGCCCCGCCCGGACGCCCCCGAGCGGTACCGGCTGGAGTTCCCCCGCCAGCGCCGCGACCGCCACCTGTGCCTGGCCGACTTCTGGCGTCCCCGGGAGCTGGCGATCAGCCGCGGCGAGGTCGACGTGCTGCCGCTGCACCTGGTGACCATGGGCAACCCGATCGCCGAGTACGCCAACGAGCTGTTCGCCAAGGACGCCTACCGCGACTACCTGGAGGTGCACGGCCTGGGCGTGCAGCTCACCGAGGCGCTCGCCGAGTACTGGCACCGCCGCATCCGCGAGGAGCTGGTCTTCCCCGACGGCGGGGGCGCCCCGGTCAGCCTGGCCGCCGAGGACCCGGCCGACGTCGAGGAGTTCTTCAAGCTCGGCTACCGGGGCGCGCGCTACTCGCTGGGCTACGGCGCCTGCCCGAACCTGGAGGACCGCACCAAGATCGTCGACCTGCTGCAGCCGGGCCGGATCGGCGTCGAGCTGTCCGAGGAGCTGCAGCTGCACCCCGAGCAGTCCACCGACGCCATGGTCGCCCACCACCCGGAGGCGAAGTACTTCAATGCCGGCTGAGCGGGCCGACGGGCCGGGTCCGGACGCCGTCCTCTGGGACATGGACGGCACGCTGGTCGACTCCGAGAAGCTCTGGACGATCTCGATCGCCGAGACCGCCCGCCGGCTCGGCGGCGAGCTCAGCGCGTCGGCCCGGGCCGCCATGGTGGGCTCGGACATGGCCGCCACCCTGGACATCCTGTTCGACGACCTCGGCCTGGCCCGTGACCGGGCCCACCAGGACGAGGCCGCGGACTGGATGAGCCGGCGCACCGGCGAGCTGTTCGCCGCCGGTCTGGAATGGCGCCCCGGCGCCCGCGAGGCGCTGGTCGCGTCGTCCGCGGCGGGCTGGCCGATGGCCCTGGTCACCAACACCCAGCGGGAGTTGACCGAGCCGGCGCTGGACGCGATCGGCCGGGGGTTCTTCCGGGTCAGCGTGTGCGGCGACGAGGTCGCGAACGGCAAGCCCGCCCCGGACCCGTACCTGCGCGCCGCCGAGCTGCTGGGCGTCGACCCCGCGCGCTGCCTGGCCGTGGAGGACTCGCCGGCCGGCGCCCTGGCCGCCGAACGGGCCGGGGCGGCGGTGCTCGTCGTGCCGTGCGAGGTCGAGGTGCCCGCCGGCCCGGCCCGGGTGCACCGCGACTCGCTGGTCGGGCTGGCCGCCCAGGACCTGATCGCGGCGTGGACGGCGGCGTCGTCACGGCCGGCCGCCTGACGACGCGATGTCCCGGGTCGGCCGCTCTGACCTGCGCCGGACCGCTCGTCCCCGGCCGCGCGCCGCTCGGCCGGGGGCTCACCCGATCCGCCCAGCCCGAACGGGCGGGGGGCCGCGCCACCCGGCGCGCGCGGGCAACCGGGCGCAGCACGCCGCCGCGGTCGCACGTAGCGTCGCGCGTCCCACAGTCGACACTTGAGGATGGAGGGGAGCCCCACTGTGAAGACCTTCGACGAGCTGTTCGCCGAGCTGACCGAGAAGGCGGCCACCCGGCCGGCCGGATCGGGCACGGTGACCGCGTTGGACGCCGGTGTCCACGAGCAGGGCAAGAAACTGCTCGAGGAGGCCGGTGAGGTGTGGATCGCCGCCGAGCACGAGCCGGACGCCGCGCTGGCCGAGGAGATCTCCCAGCTGCTCTACCGGATCCAGGTCGTCATGATCGGCCGCGGGATCTCGCTCGAGGACGTGTACAAGTACCTGTAGGCCCCGTCCGCGTGACACCGCGTAGGGGTTCCACCGCACTACTGTCGGGGTCAGCGGTGCGGCGGTCCGGTCCGGAGCGCCGCACCTTCAGGCCCAGCACTACGAGGAGAGCTCAATGCTCCGGATCGCACTGCCCAACAAGGGGACCCTGGCCGAGCCCGCCGCCACCATGATGCGCGAGGCGGGGTACCGGCAGCGGACCGACAACCGCGACCTGAGCATGCTCGACGAGGACAACGAGATCGAGTTCTTCTACCTGCGGCCCAAGGACATCGCCACCTACGTCGGCTCCGGCGACCTGCACCTGGGCATCACCGGCGCGGACCTGATGGACGAGTCGGGCAGCCAGGTCAAGGGCGTCATCGAGCTCGGCTTCGGCGCCTCGAAGTTCCGCTTCGCCGCGCCCACCCGCTCCGCCGACGAGCCGGACTGGAAGCTGGAGGACCTGGAGGGCCGCAAGATCGCCACCTCCTACCCCCGGCTGGTCCGCGCGCACCTGGCCCGCAACCGGGTCCGCGCCGACATCATCAAGCTCGACGGCGCGGTGGAGATCTCGGTGCAGCTCGGCCTGGCCGACGCCATCGCCGACGTGGTGTCCTCCGGGCGCACCCTGCGCCAGCACAACCTGGTGGCCTTCGGCGACCCGATCGCGGAGTCCCAGGCCACCCTCATCGAGCGCGAACCGCGCCCGGACCGCGAGGAGACCGTCGAGGTCAAGGCGGCCAAGGTCATCTTCACCGAGCGGCTGCGCGGCGTGGTCTACGCCCGGCAGTACATGATGATCGACTACGACTGCCCGGAGAGCTCGCTGCAGAAGGCCCAGGCCGTGGCCCCCGGTCTGCAGGCGCCCACGGTCTCCCGGCTGACCGAGGAGGGCTGGTACGGCGTCCGGACGATGGTGCGCAAGCAGCAGGTCAACAAGGTGATGGACGACCTGGCCTCGATCGGCGCCCGGGCCATCCTGACCTCGGAGATCCGGTCCTGCCGGGCGGTCGAGCCGCTGCCGGTCGAGCCGGTCCTCTGAGCCCGCCGGGTCCGGCCAGCGGTCAGCGGGGCCGGACCACCAGGCTCTGCGCCGACCGGCCGACCTGGCCCTGCTCGTCGAACAGCACCCCGGACACCGTGCCGATCCCGGCCGGGCCGACCACGGTCGCGGCGTCCACGCCCATCCACTCCCCGGTCGGCACGCGGTGCAGGTGCAGGGTCAGCTCGGTGTTGACGAACAGCCACTCGCGCACGTCCAGCGGGGCGGCCACCCCGTTGCCGGAGTCGGCCACCACGGCCAGGCGCTGCAGCGGGCTGGGCCGCTCGCCCTCGACCAGCTCCACCCGCTGGCGGCCCCACGCCGCACCCGGCCCGGTCGAGCCGAACCAGCCGCTCAGCCAGCGCCAGTCCAGGGTGTCGACGAACCCGGGCAGCCAGCCCGAGGGCCGTTCGTCGTGGGTCCGCCCGGACTCCGCCGGGGGCAGCGGCTCGGCCGCACCCACCTGCACCGCGGTGGTGTCCCCGGTGGCCAGCCGCCAGGCCCGGGCGCGCAGCACCGCCCGCCCGCCCGCGGTCATCTCCCCGGCCAGCAGCTCGATGGCCCGGCCGGGGCGCTCGACCGCGGCGCTCACCCGCACGTCGCCGGCCGGCACCGGGCCCAGCACCTCGACGGTGATCCGGGACAGCACGGTGCCCGGTCGCGGGTCGCAGCGCTCCATGGCCCGGGCCAGCAGCGCGGTCGGCGGGCCGAGGTGCTGGGCGTCGGCGAACCACGGGCCGGTGGTGGACGCGGTGGCGTGGAAGCGCTCGCCGTCCGGGCCGTCGAGCGGGCGGTAGTAGGGCTCCGGCGTGGACACGCCCTGATCATGCCCCGGGCCGGCCGCCGCGACCGCCACGGGGCCGGTTGCCTCGGTCGCGGCGAGCCGTCCGGTCGAACCGCCTAGTCGAACCGGTCGGCCGGGTCCTCCTCGGCGTTCACCACCGCCGGGTCGGCCGGCCAGCCCGGGTAGGGCGGGGGAGTGCCGCCCCAGGCCGGGCACAGCGCCTTGTGGCTGCACCAGTCGCAGGTGCGGCCGCGGTTGGGGCGGAAGTCGCCGTCGCGCCCGGCCAGCAGCACCGCCTCCCAGATCGCGTCCAGGGTGCGCTCGAAGCGGCGCAGCTCCTCCTCGTCGGGGGTGTAGCTCAGCGCCTCGCCGTCGGCGAGGTAGAGCAGCCGCAGCTGGGTGGGCACCACCCCGCGCAGGTGCAGCAGCGCCAGCGCGTAGAACTTCATCTGGAACAGCGCCCGGGTCTCGGACGCCTCCCGCGGGGCGGCCCCGGTCTTGTAGTCGACCACCCGGATCTCCCCGGTCGGGGCGACGTCGAGCCGGTCGATGTAGCCGCGCAGCAGCAGCCCGGAGTCCAGCTCGGTCTCCACCAGCAGCTCGCGCGCCTCGGGCTGCAGCCGGCGCGGGTCCTCCAGCCGGAAGTAGGCGTCCAGCAGGGGCCCGGCCGAGGCCAGCCAGCCCGCCGGTCCGGCGTCCGCGGGCTCGACGGGGCCGGCCACCCCTGCGGAGTCGCCCTTGCTCGCTACCTGCGCTGCGACACCGTTGCCCTCGCTCGAGTCGGGGATGCCCGGGCCGCCGGGCGTCGCGCCCGGGCGGCCGGTGGTTTCCGCGCCGGCAGCGGTGCCTGCCTGGTCGGTGCTGTCGCCCCCGTCGGTCCCGTCGGTGCTGTCGAACAACTGCTCGGCGAGCCCGGGCCAGGCCTGCTGCAGGTCCGCCCACACCGGCTCGACCAGGGCGTGGGCCGCCGCCGGGAGCCGCTGGTCGGCCGGCAGCTCGAACAGCCGCTCCAGCACGGCGTGCACGAGCGTGCCGCGGATCTGGGCCCGGGTGGGCCGCTCGGGCAGCCGGTCGATCGCCCGGAACCGGTACAGCAGCGGGCACTGCTTGAAGTCCCCGGCCCGCGACGGCGAGAGCGCCGGCCGCCGCCGCGGCGGCGCCTCCTGCCCGGCCTCCTGCCCGGCCTCCTGCCCGGCCTCCTGCCCGGCCTCCTGCCCGGCCTCCTGGTCGGGCGCGGCGCCCCGGTCGTCTGCTGCCCGGCCGTTCGCCACCCGGCCGGGCCGCGCTGTCGGGTCGGGTCCGGCGGCGCCGGTCGGCGGCGCGCCGTCGGCCAGCGTCTCGGTCATGGCACGGAGGGTAGGCGAGCCCACCGACACCACCCGCGCCCCGCGTCCGCACCGAGCGGGACGCCAGGGTCGTTCGATCATGGCGCCGCGACCCTGACGTCCCGCTCGGGGCGGGGCCCGGCCGGGGGCCCGGGTGGGCGCCCCGTAAGTTGTCCGGCGATGAGGACGATCCGGATCGCGCTGGCCGCCGCGGTGCTCGCCGTGGGCGTGACCGGGTGCGGCGGTGACCCGCAGGCCGAGATCCAGCAGGTGTTCCAGGGCTACCACACCGCCGCGCTGGCC
>JASLAP010000424.1 GCA_030147065.1 Pseudonocardia sp.
GCTGGCCCGTCCGGCGACCCGGCGGCGCAGCGGGGAGCGCAGGCCCAGCCGGCGGGCCGAGCGGGCGGCGCGGGCCACCGCCCGGCGGTCGCGGCCGGGCACGTTCCAGGCCTCCGGGTGGCGCTGCAGCCAGCGGTACCGGTGCGCGGAGTACGGGATCAACCCCAGGTAGACGACCGACACCACGGCCAGCCCGAGGAACGGCATGGTGACCAGCACCGCCGCGGCCACCCCGACCAGCACCAGCACCGGGGCCACCCAGTTCAGCGACACCCGCGCGGTCTTGAACGACAGCGTCGGGAACCGGCTCACGGTCAGCGCGGCGATCAGCACCGTCCAGCCCGCGACGACCAGCTCGCCCGACCACCAGCCCGGGCCGAAGTGCAGCCACAGGTACAGCGGGATGCCGACGGCCAGCGCGGCGGCCGGGGCCGGCACGCCGACGAAGAACTCCTTGGTGAACGGGTAGGGGTCCTCGACGTCGATCAGGGTGTTGAACCGGGCCAGCCGCAGCGCCATGCACACCGCGAAGACCAGCGCGAAGGTCCAGCCGAAGCGCAGGTCGTTGAGCGCCCAGATGTAGAGCACCAGGGCCGGCGAGACGCCGAACGCGACCAGGTCGGACAGCGAGTCCAGCTCGGCGCCGATCCGGGTGCTGGCGTCCAGCATCCGGGCCAGCCGGCCGTCCAGGGCGTCGCACAGCGCGGCGATCCCGGCCGCCGCGATGGACAGTTCGAACCGGCCGCTGAAGGCGAAGTAGACCGCCGACAGCCCGGAGCACAGGGCGAGCACGGTGACCGCGTTGGGCAGCAGCCGGACGCCGGGGTAGGTGGGCATGGACATCAGATCCCCCCGACCGGCAGCGCCGCGAGGACCGTCTCGCCGCCGATCGTCCGCTGCCCGACGGCGACCTCCACCGCCGAACCGGGCGGCAGGTAGACGTCGACCCGGGAGCCGAACCGGATCAGCCCGTAGGTCAGGCCGGCCGCGACCTCGTCGCCCGGGACCACGTCGCAGACGATCCGGCGGGCCAGCAGCCCGGCGATCTGCACGACGCCGATCCGGTGCCCGTCCGGGGTCCGCAGCAGCAGGGCGCTGCGCTCGTTGTCCTCGCTGGCCTTGTCCAGGTCGGCGGAGAGGAACCGGCCGGGCCGGTACTCCACGGCCTGCACCGTCCCGGCCGCCGGGATCCGCTGCACGTGCACGTCGAGCACGGACAGGAACACGCTGACCCGCGGCACCGGTACCGGCGGCAGGTCCAGCTCGACGGGTGGGAGCACGTCCCCCACGGTGGCGACGGTGCCGTCGGCCGCGGCGAGCACGACGCCGTCGCGCGGCGGGGGCACCCGCACCGGGGCCCGGAAGAACGCCGCGGTGGCCGCCGTGGCCAGCGCCCCGACCAGTGCTCCGCGGCCGGTCACCGCCCGGAGCAGCCCGGCCGCCGCGGCCACGCCGGCCACGATGGGACGGCCGCCGGGGTGCATCGGCGGGACGGCGGCCCGGACGAGTCCGGCCATGTGGGAGAGCGAGGTGGCGTTCCCGTTCGGGTCGGGCATCGGGGTGGGTGGGCTCCTCGGCAGGGGCGACCCGGTCGGGTCACCGTGACGCCGGTTACGGTACGCGAGAGGGATGCGTCACCGTCTGCCACACTGCGCTGCCCGACCGGGACTGCCCGGCCGGGCCGGAGCCCGGCGGACGGGCCCGGGAACGCAAAGGGCCGGAGCCGTCATCCCCCGAGACGACGACCCCGGCCGTGGAACCGCTCGTCCGCTCCCCAGCGACGGGCGGTGGGTCCTTTGCGGCGTGCGGTGCGAACCGCGCCGTGCTGCAAGTATCACCGAGCATCCGAGGAATCGTCCAGATCGCGGGCGACTACGCCCGAGATGTGCAACCGATCGGCCGAACCCTCACCAGTTAGACGCCCGCGACCTCCCGAATGTTGCAGCAGAGGGTTGTGAGCTGACTCACATTCACCCGGTCGGGGCTACCCGTGCAGGGGCCAGATCTCCACCGGCGTGCCCGGCTCGACCACCTCGACGTCCTCCGGGACGACCACCAGGCACTCCGCCCTGGCCAACGCGCCCAGCATGTGGGAGGCGGCGGTGCCGACCTCGCGCACGACACCCTCCGCGCCGAGCACCCCGCGGCGGAACTGCCGCCGGCCCCGCGGCGACGTCCACCGCTCGCCGAGGACGGCCGTCGCGGTCGGGCGCCGGGCGGCCGGATGACCCAGTGCCGCGCGCAGCGCCGGCCGGACGAACACCTCGAAAGAGACGTGCGAGCTCACCGGGTTGCCCGGCAGCGTCACCACGGCCACCCCACCCAGGTCGTCCACCCGCCCGGCGCCCTGCGGACCGCCGGGCTGCATCGCCACCTTGACGAACTCCACCCCGCGCCCGGTGAAGGCGTCCTTGACCACCTCGTAGGCCCCCGCGCTGACCCCGCCCGAGGTCAGCACCAGGTCCACCCGGTCGAGGTCGGACCGGCCGGCGAGCTGCTCGCGCAGCCGGGCCAGGAACTCCTCGACGTCGTCGGGCACGAAGCGCAGCAGCTCCGCCCGACCGCCGGCCTCGGCGACCGCGGCGGCGAGCATCGGCCCGTTGGACTCGTAGATCTGCCCGGGAAGCAGCGGCGTGCCCGGCGCGACCAGCTCCGAGCCGGTGGACAGCACCAGCACGACCGGACGGCGGCGCACCGGCACCGTGGCCGCCCCGACGGCGGCCGCCACCCCGATCTGGGCCGAGCCGAGCACCGTCCCGGCGGTCAGCACCACCTCACCCGCGGTGACGTCCTCACCCGCCCGCCGGACGAACGCCCCCACGCTCGGCACGTCGCGCAGAGCGACGGTCGTGGTGCCGCCGTCGGTCTGCTCCACCGGCAGCACGGCGTCCGCACCGGGCGGCAGCGGGGCGCCGGTCATGATCCGGTGCACGGTGCCGGGAGCCAGCGGCGGACGGTCGATCCGCCCCGCCGGGACGTCCTCGGCCACCGGCAGCACGACCGGGGCGTCGGCGCTCGCGCCGGCCAGCTCGGCCGCGCGGACCGCGTAGCCGTCCATGGCCGAGTTGTCGAACGAGGGCAGCGACACCGCCGCCACCACGTCCGAACCCAGCACCCGGCCCAGCGCCGCGCCCAGCGGGACGTCCTCGGTCCGCCGGCGGGGTCCGGGGTCGAGCAGGGCGGCGACCACGGCGGCGTGCTCGTCGACGGTCCTCGGGGAGCTCACGGAGGGGCATCCTGCCCGATCCGCCCCGGCGGCGTCGGCGGCGCGCGGATCGGCCGCGCCACGACCGGGCGGACCCGGTCCGACCAGGTCGCCGGGGGCCGCCGGGTGCCTTGCACTCGGATGGGGCGAGTGCTAAAACGGTCTGGCACTCGGCACTGTAGAGTGCCAGTAGATCGGACCGGTGAGATCGGCGCAGGGTTGCCGGTCGTCCGTCGCGGGCACCGCGTTCGACGCACGAGTTTCGTGTCATCCCAATCGGAGGACAACACACCCATGGCGAAGATGATCGCTTTCGACGAGGAGGCGCGCCGCGGGCTCGAGCGCGGCATGAACACCCTCGCCGACGCCGTCAAGGTGACGCTGGGCCCGCGTGGCCGCAACGTCGTGCTGGAGAAGAAGTGGGGCGCTCCC
>JASLAP010000425.1 GCA_030147065.1 Pseudonocardia sp.
GGCGTCGGACGTGCGGATCGCGCACGGCGACTTCCGGCCGGGCAACCTCGCCGTCGGCCCGGACGGGCGGGTGCGCGCGGTGTTCGACTGGGAGCTGGCCACCCTCGGCGACCCGCTGGCCGACCTGGGCTGGCTGATGGCCTCCTGGGGTCGGCCGGGCGACGCCGCACCGCCCACGATCCTCGGCCCGAACCAGGTCGAGGGCTATCCCGACGGCGACGAGCTCGTCGCCCGCTACGCCGAGCGCTCCGGCCGCGACGTCGGCGACCTGGACTTCTACGTCGCCTTCGCCCGCTGGCGCTCGGCGTGCATCGGTGCCGGGGTGTACAGCCGGTACGCCGGCGGGGTCATGGGGGTGGCCGAGGACGACGGCGGCGCGGCCCGATTGGCCGGGGTGTACCGGCAAGCCGAGGCCGCCCTGGCCGCACTCTCCACCTGACCCCCTCGCTGCCGGCCCCCGGATGGCAGGAAAGCCACTTTCAGGACCTGATCCGTCCTGAAAGTGGCTTTCCTGCCACGGGGCGGGGTGCCGGGGGTCAGGCGATCCAGGGTGGGAGCACCGGATCGGCGCCGCCGGGTACCGAGGCCAGGGCACCGCCGGGGGCGGTGACGATGGCGGTGAGGCCGGCTTCGGGGTCGGCGTGCACCTGCCGCGGGACCTGCGGGGGCAGGACGAGGGTGTCGCCGGGACCGACGACGACCGGCTCGCCGTCGAGCTCGACGGTGGCCGCGCCGTCGAGCACGGTCCACACCTGCTCGACGTCGAACCAGTGCAGCGGCCCGGACGCGCCCGGGACCATCTCCACCCGCCACAGCGCGACCTGCGCACCGCCCAGGGTGGGCGAGGCGAAGGTGGTCGTGGTGGCGTTCGGGGTGCTGCTGCGGCGGGCATCGGTGCTGCGGACGACGGGCATCCCGGTCACTCCTAAGATAGGCAACGTGGTTGTCGAAATAGTGAACCAGGTTGTCCATCGTGTCAACTGACCCACCCGGCTTCGAGCTGCCGCTGCGCCTGCTGCTGGGGTTCCGGGTGCTGATCGACGCGCTGCACGCCGAACTGGCCCGCGAGGGGCACCCGGAGGTGCGCCCGGTCCACGGGTTCGTGCTGCAGGCCGTCGGGTCCGGGGTCACCGCGGTGGAGCTGGGCCGTCGGCTCGGGGTCAGCAAGCAGGCCGCGGCCAAGCACGTCGAGTTCCTGGAGCGGCACGGCTACCTGGAGCGCTCCACCGACCCCGGCGACGCCCGGCGCAGGCCGGTCCGGCTCACCGCCCGCGGACGCGACTGCCTGGACCGGTCGGCGCGGATCTTCGACGACCTGCGCGCCGGCTGGGCGGAGCGGCTGGGGGAGGACCGGCTGCGCGCGCTGGAGGACGACCTGCGCGCGGTGACCCCGGCGCAGGCGTTCCGGCTGGACCTGCCCGGCTGGTTCGGCGCGGGCTGACCTCGGGGAATCCGGAACTCAGGCGTCCACCCTTGACGGCTGCAGGGTCACCGGCATCGCATCCCAGCCGCGCAGGGTGCGGGTGGGGCGGCGGTGCGGCGGGCCGGCCGGGGCCAGGTCGGGGAAGCGGTCGAACAGCATCCGCAACGCGACCTCGCCCTCCATCCGGGCCAGCCCGGCGCCCAGGCAGTAGTGGATGCCGCTGGAGAACGCCAGGTGCTGGTCGGCGTTGGCGCGGGTGACGTCGAACCGGTCGGGCTCGGGGAAGGTCGCCGGATCGCGGTTGGCGCCGCCCAACATGATCACTACGAACCGGCCGGCCGGCACGTGCTCGCCGGCCACCTCGGCGTCGCGCTGGGCGAGCCGGCCGGTGCGCTGCACCGGCGACTCGATGCGCAGCATCTCCTCGACGGCGTTCGGCCAGCGCTGCGGCTCGGCGCGCAGCACGTCGAGCTGGTCGGGGTGCGCGGTGAGCAGGGCCGCGCCGTTGCCGATCAGGTTGACGGTGGTCTCGAAGCCGGCCGCGAGCAGCAGCATCGCGATGCTGAGCAACTCGTCCTCGCTCAGCTTGCCCTCGCCGTCGTGCGCGGCCAGCAGGCCGTCCAGGATCGCGTCGCCGGGCTGGTGGCGCAGCCGGGCGAAGTGCCCGCGCATCCACTCCTGCAGCGCGGCGATGTCCTTCTCCGAGCGCACGAAGTCGCGGTAGGTCAGCCCGGCGTCCAGCGACAGCGCCCCGCCCTCGCCCCAGGCCAGGAACTGCTCGCGCATGTCGGTCGGGGCGCCGAGCATCTCCGCGATCACGGTGGCCGGCAGCAGGGCGGCGTAGTCGCGGACCAGGTCCGCGTCCGCGCCCCGGGCCGCCATCGCGTCCAGCAGGTCGGCGGCGACCTCCTCGGTGCGCGACCGCAGCGCGGCCACCGCCCGGGCGCTGAACGCCCTGGTCACCAGCTTGCGGTAGCGGGTGTGGTCGGGCGGGTTGGCGGCCAGCATGGACGGCTCCTCGACCGGCCCGAGCGGCCCGGGCCCGGCGATCCGGGCGGCCAGCCGCAGCGCGGCGGGCATCCGCTGGTCCGGCCCGCCGGCGACGCCGAAGTCCTGGCTGCGCAGCACGGCGGTGGCGATGTCGTGGTGGCAGGTGTTGAGCACCATGCCGTTGTCGACCAGGCGGCCCCGGGCGCGCAGCTCGTCGTAGAAGGGGTAGGGGTCGACCGACATCGCCGGGTCCACCATGAACTGCGCGGTCCGGTCGCCGGCCGCCGTGCGGCGCTTGATCACCCGTCGGAACAGCCCGTGCCGCAGGCCCCACCGCATCGCGCGCCGCACTCCGGTCACCATCGTGGCCTCCCCCTCGTCGCCGCCCACGCTACCCACGCGGCGGAGGAACCGGCTACCGGTCGGTAGGCCTGGGGGACCGGAGGCGGGTGGGGCCGATCGCCGACGGCGCGCGGCCGGCCGGCGTGGGGTACCACTGACCGGTGACCTCCCCCCGGCTGCTGGCCGTCAGCGACCTGCACATCCGCTACCCCGACAACCGGGCGATCGTCGAGGAGCTGCGCCCGACCGCGGACGGCGACTGGCTGATCGTCGCCGGGGACGTCGCGGAGCAGGTCGACGACGTCGGCTGGGCGCTCGGGCTGCTGCGCGAACGGTTCGCCCGGGTGATCTGGGTACCCGGCAACCACGAGCTGTGGACCCGCGGCAAGGACCCGGTGCCGCTGCGCGGCGAGCACCGCTACCACCACCTCGTCGAGCTGTGCCGCGGGCTGGACGTGCTGACCCCCGAGGACCCCTTCCCGGTGTGGGACGGCGACGGCGGCCCGGTCACCGTGGCCCCGCTGTTCCTGCTCTACGACTACTCGTTCCTGCCCGAGGGCACCACGACCACCGAGGAGGGGCTGGCGGCGGCGTACCGGGCCGGGGTGGTGTGCACCGACGAGCACCTGCTCGACCCGCAGCCCTACCCGGACCGGGCGGCGTGGTGCGCGGCGCGGGTGGCGGAGTCGCGGCGCCGGCTCGACGGCTGCGACCCGGACCTGCCGACCGTGCTGGTGAACCACTGGCCGCTGACCCGGCTGCCGACCCGGGTGCTGCGCTACCCGGAGTTCGCGCTGTGGTGCGGCACCGAGCAGACCGCCGACTGGCACACGCGCTACCGCGCCACCGCGGTCGTCTACGGGCACCTGCACATCCCACGGGTCACCTGGGAGGACGGGGTGCGCTTCGTGGAGGCCTCGCTGGGCTACCCGCGCGAGTGGCGCGGCCGGGCCGAGCGCGGCCACCCGGCCCCGGCCGACCTGCTGCCCCGCCAGATCCTGCCCGCCTGAACCCCCGTCGAGGTCAGGCCAGCGGCGCTGTCAGGGCCGGGGTGAGCGGGGCGAGTGCGGCGCGCACCAGGTCGGCGAGCGACCCGGTCGGTACGACCAGGAGGCCGCCCGGGCCGGCCTGCTGCCAGGAGTGCAGCCACTGCGCGGCTGCCACCCGGGCGGCAGCCGCCACGGCGGCCGCGAGCACGGGCGCGGCCATGCCCCCGGTGGCACCGGAACGGGCGGCGATGGCGGCGGCCAGCGGCTGCTCCATCGCGGTCACCGTGTCCAGGAACTCCGCCCGCAGCCGCGGCGCCGAGATGAGCAGGGTGAACTCCGCGCTGCCCGGTTCGGGTCCGGCCGCGAACTGCTCGACGACGGCCGCCACCACCGCCTCGGCCAGCGGCTCGTCCGCCGGCCGGGCATCCAGCGCGGCGCCGATCCGCAGTGCCCGTTCGGCGGCGATGGCAGCGACGATCGCCTGCTCGCGGCTGGAGAAGTAGTTGTTGTAGGTGCGCGGGGACACCCCGGCCGCTTCGGCGATCTCCTCGACCCGCACGTTGTCCGGCCCGCGCTCCACGGCCAGCCGCAAGGCCGCCGCGCTGAGTGCCTCCCGCGTCGCGATCTTCTTCCGCTCGCGCAGTCCACCATTCTCATCCACGGCACCACCCTACGACAAACTTGCGCGTACGCATAGATGCGCGCACGCAAGTTTGTGTACGGTGGCAGCACCCGAGGACGTGGGGTGCCAGTCGGGCGGTCGGTGCCGGGTGCGGGCCCGGCCGGGTACGCCGGGCCCGTCCGTCGCGGGCGCCCGGCCCGACCGCCCCGGAGACCGGAGCACGCCACCAGGAGAGGAACCCCATGGCGAAGATGATCGCTTTCGACGAGGAGGCGCGCCGCGGGCTCGAGCGCGGCATGAACACCCTCGCCGACGCCGTCAAGGTGACGCTGGGCCCGCGTGGCCGCAACGTCGTGCTGGAGAAGAAGTGGGGCGCTCCC
>JASLAP010000494.1 GCA_030147065.1 Pseudonocardia sp.
CCACGAACGGCAGGGCCGCCAGCGTCCCGATCGCGGCGAGGACGAGCACGACCATCCGGGCGCGTGGCGGCTCGACGACGACGGGAGGGGCGGGCACGCCTCCACCCTGCCCCAGGGCGCCCGCGTGCCATCATGTGAGCGCCCGTTCACACCATCGCAGGAGGCCCCCGTGCGCGACGCCGTCATCGTCGAAGCCGTTCGTACGCCCACCGGCAAGCGAAACGGCGGCCTGTCCGGTGTGCACCCGGCCGACCTGTCCGCCCACGTCCTCAAGGCGCTGGCCGAGCGCAGCGGTCTGGACCCGGCGCTCGTCGACGACGTCATCTGGGGCTGCGTCTCGCAGGTGGGCGAGCAGACCTTCGACATCGCCCGCACCGCGGTGCTGTCCGCCGGCTGGCCGGAGTCGGTGCCCGGCACGACCGTGGACCGCCAGTGCGGCTCCTCGCAGCAGGCCGTGCACTTCGCCGCGGCCGGCATCATCGCCGGGCAGTACGACGTCGCCGTCGCGGGCGGCGTCGAGGTCATGAGCCGCGTGCCGATGGGCTCGACCTTCACTGCCAGTCCGCTCGGCGCCCTCTACACCGAGCGCTACGGCGACGCCTTCCCGAACCAGGGCGTCGGCGCCGAGGAGATCGCCGACACCTGGGGCTTCTCCCGGGAGCAGCTCGACGAGTACGCGCTGCGCTCGCACGAGCGCGCCCACTCCGCCACGGAGGAGGGCCGCTTCGCCGCGCAGATCGCCCCGGTCACCACGCCCGACGGCACCGTCGTCAGCACTGACGAGGGGATCCGGCCCGGCGGCACGATGGAGAAGCTGGCCGGGCTCAAGCCGGCCTTCAAGGAGGACGGCAAGATCACCGCCGCCAACTCCTCGCAGATCTCCGACGGGTCGGCCGCGCTGCTCATGATGACCAGCGAGAAGGCCGCCGCGCTCGGGCTCACGCCGATCGCCCGGATCCACACCGCCGTGCTCGCGGGCGTCGCACCGATGCCGATGCTGCACGCGCCGATGCCCGCGACCCTCAAGGCGTTCGAGAGGTCGGGTCTCACGGCCGGCGACATCGGCGCCTACGAGGTCAACGAGGCGTTCGCCTCCGTGCCGCTGGCGTGGCTCAAGGACATCGGCGCCGACGACAAGCAGGTCAACCCGAACGGCGGCGCGATCGCGCTCGGCCACCCGCTCGGCGGCTCCGGCGCGCGGCTGATGACCACGCTGGTCCACCACATGAAGGACAACGGCATCCGCTACGGCCTGCAGACCATGTGCGAGGGCGGCGGCCAGGCCAACGCCACCATCCTCGAACTGCTGTAATCCCTCCCGTGCTCGACGACGAGGCCGGCGGACCGCTCGCCGGTCTCGTCGTCGCCGACTTCTCCCGCATCCTGGCCGGCCCCTACGCCACCATGCTGCTGGCCGACCTCGGCGCCACGGTGGTCAAGGTCGAGGGCCCCGGGCTGGGCGACGACACCCGCACCTGGGTGCCGCCGACCGCCGCCGACGGCACCGCCACCTACTACCTGTCGATCAACCGCAACAAGCGGTCGGTCGTGCTGGACCTCACCGACGGCGGCGACGCCGAGCTGGCCCGCCGGCTGGCCGCGCGGGCCGACGTCCTGGTGGAGAACTTCAAGCCCGGCGGGCTGGCCCGGTTCGGGCTCGACCACGCCGCGGTGTCGGCGGTGAACCCGCGGATCGTCTACTGCTCGATCAGCGGGTTCGGCACCGCGGGCGGGGCCGCGCTGCCCGGCTACGACCTGCTGGTGCAGGCGGTGTCCGGGCTGATGAGCCTGACCGGCGAACCGGACGGCCCGCCCTACCGGGCCGGGGTCGCGGTGTTCGACGTGATCACCGGGCTGCACGCCGCGGTGGCGGTGCTGGCCGCGCTGAACCACCGCGAACGCACCGGCCGGGGCCAGCTGGTCGAGACGAACCTGCTCTCCGCGGCGCTGTCCGGGCTGGTCAACCAGACCTCGGCGGTGCTGGCCGGGGGAGTGGTGCCGAGCCGGCTGGGCAACGCCCACCTGAGCCTGTTCCCCTACGAACCGCTGCCCACCGGGGACGGCGAGCTGATCGTCATCGCCGCCAACGACCACCAGTTCCGCCGGCTGGCCACCGCGCTCGGCGCCCCGGAGCTGCTCGACGACCCGCGGTTCGGGTCGATGGCCGACCGCAACGCCCACCGCGACGAGCTGCGCCCGCTGCTGCTCGCCCGGCTGGCCACGAAGACCGCCCAGGAGTGGTTCGACATCCTGGCCCCGGCCGGGGTGCCGTGCGGGCCGATCAACACCATCGACGACGGCCTGGCCCTGGCGCAGCGGCTGGGCCTGGACCCGGTGGTGACCCCGGGCGGAGTGCCGAGCGTCCGCAACCCGGTCACCTACTCGGCCACCCCGGCGTCCTACCGGCGCCCGCCGCCCGGCCTCGGTGCCGACGGCGACGAGATCCGCGCCTGGCTCGCCACCGACCCCCCGCCCCGCTGACCAGCGCTCCCCGCACCCGGTGCGACGCGCCCCGCACCCGCTGGGTTCTGGCCACGGCGTCGACCTCGCCCACTCCGCGGCTGCCGACCCGATCCGGTGGATCACCCGGTCGCGGGCCCCGGCGGTTCCCGGAGGTCGGCATGCAGGCCGACGCCCCCGCCCGGGGGGTGGCGGGGGCGTCGGGGAAGGTGGGGTCAGTTGCCGCCGGGACCGTCGCCGCCGAAGGGGTTCTCGAACGGGTTGCCGTTGCCGCCGAACGGGTTCTCGCTCTGCCCGCCGCTGCTGGTGGTCGCGGCCTGGTCCGGGACGCTGCCCAGGGTGACCTCGACCTGCCGGGCGCCGGCGCCCTGGCCGACCTCCAGGGTGACGGTGTCGCCGGGGGCGTGCGCGCCGATCCGGGCGATCAGGTCGGCGAAGTCCTCGACCCCGACGTTGTCGACCTCGGTGACCACGTCACCGGGCTGCAGCCCGGCCGCCGCCGCCGGCGAGCCGGCGTCGACCTCGGAGAGCTGGGCGCCGGCCTCGGTGCCGCCGGTGGCCGCGGCGTTGCCGCGGACCCCGAGCACCGGCTTGGTGGCCGTGCCGGACTCCAGGATCTCCTGGGCCACCCGCCTGGCCTGGTCGACCGGGATGGCGAAGCCGAGCCCGATACTGCCGCTGCTGTCGCCAGCGGTGGCGATGGCCGAGTTGATCCCGACCACCTGGCCGCTGAGGTTCACCAGCGGACCGCCGGAGTTGCCCTGGTTGATCGGGGTGTCGGTCTGCAGGCCGCTGTAGACCACCGCCGAGCCGTCCTCGCCCTGCACCTGCACGGTGCGGTCGAAGGCGCTGACGATGCCGGTGGTGACCGTGCCGGACAGGCCCTGCGGCGACCCGATGGCCACCACCTGCTGGCCGACCTGGAGGTCCGCGCTGTTGCCCAGGGTGGCCGGGGTGAGCCCGGACACGCCCTGCAGCTTGATCACGGCCAGGTCGTAGCTGGGTGCCGAGCCGACCACGGTGGCCGGGTGCTCGCTGCCGTCGGCCAGCGTGACGGTGATGTCACCGGTGGCCCCGGCGACGACGTGGTTGTTGGTGAGCACGTTGCCGTCGGGGGTGAGGATGACCCCGCTGCCCTCGGCGATGCCCTGGGCCAGCGGCACCCGGATGTCGACCGCGCTCGGCATGGCGGTCTGCGCGGCCGCGGCCACCGAGCCGGGGGTCGTCGCCGCGGCGCCGGTGGCCGGGACCGAGGTGATCGTCGACGAGCTCGGGGCGCCGCCGTCGAGCAGCGCGTAGGCGCCGGCGAAGCCGCCCCCGCCACCGACCAGGCCGGCGATCAGGGCCGCGGTCACCACGGCGGACATCGGCCGCCGGCCGCGGGGCGGCTGCGCGCCGGCCACCGGGCCGCCCACGCCCGGCGTGATCGGCGGGGCGGCGTACTGGGCGGTGCCGTACTGGGCGGTGTGCTGGCCCGGCTGGTGCTGGCCCGGCTGGTGCTGCGAGGTGTGCTGGGAGGTGTTCTGCGCGGGTGCCCCGTAAGCGGTGCCGGCGTGGCCCTGGCCGTAGCCGGGGCCGCCGGGCCCGGGGCCGCCGTAGCCGGAACCGCGCTGCTGCGGGAACAGCGGCTCGCGGTAGGCCGCGGTGGACTGCCCGGGCTGGGACGCAACGGGGTGCTCGGGGGTGCGGGAGCCGGCGCCCGGATCCCGGCCCTGCTCCCTCTGCTCGTCGCTCATGCCTCGACTATGAGCCCCCAACCTGGGAGCACGCTGAGATGGTCCTGGGAATGTCGGACATCCGTCGACCGCTGTCGCCCGGGCGGCCGAACCCGCGGCGGCGTGGCCTCCCGTGCGGACAACGCCGTCCCGGCAGGCCAGACTGGACCGGTGGCGGGTGACGGGGGCCGGCGGGCCCCGGACGGTGACGCGCGCCGGCCCGGTCCGGCGCGCAGGTTGCTGACCCGGACGGTGGCCGGGGCGTGGAAGGACGACGTGTTCAGCGAGTCCGCCTCGGCCGCGTTCTGGCAGACGCTGTCGCTGCCGCCGCTGCTGCTGGGCATCTTCGGGATCCTGGGCTACGTCGGGGACTGGTTCGGCCCGGACACCGTCGCCGCGGTGCAGCAGTGGATCGTCGGGGCGACCGGCGAGGTGTTCAGCCGCAACGCCGTCGAGGAGATCATCGCCCCGACCGTGCTGGACATCCTGACCACCGCCCCCGGCGCGGTCGTCTCGGTCGGGTTCGTGCTCAGCCTGTGGTCGGGGTCGTCGGCGATGGCCGCGTTCGTCGATGCGATCTGCAAGGCGCACCGGCAGTTCGAGCTGCGCGGCTACCTCTGGCAGCGGATGCTGGCCATCCTGCTCTACCTGGTGGCGCTGGTGTTCGTGATCATCGGGCTGCCGGTGGTGGCGATCGGCCCGGACCGGCTGCTGGCGCTGGTCCCGCCGTCGTTCGCCCCCGAGCTCCAGGCCCTGTCCACCTGGCTGATCACCCCGGTCGTCGGGCTGGTGCTGCTGCTGGCGCTGACCACGCTGTACCGGATCGCGCTGCCGCACAAGCCGCCGTGGCACCGGGGGCTGCCCGGGGCGCTGCTGGCCGGGGTGGTGTTCACCGTCAGCGTCACCTCGCTGCGCGCCTACCTGGACTGGGTGACCAGCACCGGCTACACCTACGGCGCGCTGGCCGCGCCGATCGCGTTCCTGCTCGGGACGTTCTTCATCGCGATGTCCATCGTGCTCGGCGCGCACCTGAACGCGGCGATCCAGGCCGAGTGGCCGGCGCCGCTGCGCCGCCGCGGCGCGGCGATCGGGTCCTCGACGGGGTCGGCCGGAGCGGACGGCGGGACCGGGGAGGCGGACGCGGCCGGGGAGTCGGACCCGCAGCGCCCGGACCCGCAGGATCAGGACCCGCAGGATCAGGACCCGCAGGATCAGGACCAGGCGCCGCCGGACATGGCCGCCGACCGGGTGCGGTAGCCCGCGGTGCCCTCGACGATGTCGCGCTCCAGCCCGGCCCGGGTGCGCGCGGCTGCGGAGACCGTCGGCCCCAGCGCCCGGGCGATCTGGCGGAGCACCGGAACCGGGTAGCGGGCCCGGCGCAGGTGCTCGGCGACCTCGTCGGGGGTGTGCAGGTCGCGGATCGCCTGCACGGCCGGTCCGACGACCGCCGGGTCCGCGCCGGCCGTCCGCCGGTCGGGGGCCGTCGCCGGGACGGCCCCCGGGGTTGGCTCCGGGGTGGGCCCGGTCCGGACCGCCGGCTGGAACGCCAGCCGCGCCCGTCCGGCCGCGAGGTCGGCCAGCTGGTCCGGGGTCAGCCCGCCGACCGTGGCGGCCGCCGCGCGCAACGCGGCGGCGGCGACCGTGGCGAGGCCCGGATCGGTGTCCGGGCGGGTCATGCGCGCACCACGCCCGACTCCACGCGGTCGAGCTGCTCGGAGACCTCCGTGACCAGCTCGCGCAGCTCGCGGGTGGCGGCCCGGCCGGTGCCGCCCAGGATCACCGGGACGCCGTGCTCCGGGGCCGGGCCGTAGACCGACTTGCTGTCCCGGACGGTGGTCTCGAAGGTCGGCACGCCGCGCGCCTCGATCCGGCTGATCACGCTGCGCTGGGCCTCGATCGGCTTGCCGTCCAGGTTCTGCACCATCGTGAAGATCACCGCCGCGGGCGGCCGGGCGATCGGCCCGGCGCCGTCGCGGCGCTCGTTGAACTCGTCGACGAACGCCCGGATCTTCATGCCCAGCGAGTCGATGCCGCTGGTGGACAGGTAGTCCGGCTTGGTCGGGATGAGCAGCAGGTTGCTCGCGGCCACCGCGTTGCGGGCGATCAGCCCGAAGTTCGGCGCGCAGTCGATGAGCACCACGTCGTAGTCGGCCAGCGAGGGGTGGGCGAGGCCGTCGCGCAGCCGGCCGTGCAGGTCGACGTAGCGGTCCGGGTGCATCCGCAGCTCGGTGGACAGCGTGGTGTCGACGTCGGACAGGTCGCGGTGCGCGGCGATGAGGTCGAGGTAGCCACCGGTGTGCGAGAGCATCTCCAGCACCCGCTGCGGCGAGGTGATCAGCGGAGCCGGGCTCTGCATGGCGTCCGGGGTGCCCAGGCCGTCGAACCAGTGCTTGATCGTCCGGGTGGGCAGCAGGTCGCCGGCCCACTCGGTCTGGGTGAAGAACGAGATGGTCAGGCTGGCCTGCGAGTCGAGGTCGATCATCAGCACCCGCCTGCCGCGAGCGGCCAGGCCGGCCCCGACGTTGGCGGTGAGGGTGGTCTTGCCGACCCCGCCCTTGTGGTTGATGATCGAGACGACCTTCACCGTTCTCCTCCCGCGGCCGGCGCTCACGATGCCACACGGCCGGATGACGGCAGCGGGCCGGGTCGGGCGGGCGCGGTCAGCCGGTGTGCGCGAGCACCGCCGCGGCCACCGCACCGGCCACCGACGGGTCCACCCCGTGCCCCATCCCGGCGATCCGGACCAGCGGAGCGTCACCGAGGGCGGCGGCCAGGTACGCCGCGTGCGGCGGCGGGTGCACCGGGTCGGCCGGTGCCTCGAGGACCAGCGTGGGCACCTCGATCCCGGCCAGCTCGGCCGTGCGGTCCAGGTCCGCCGGGTCCAGGTACAGGTGCGCGGTCTGCGGCTCGGCGCTCCCGCTGTGGGCGAGTTCGCGCTCCTCCAGCGCGCGGGCCGCCCCGGCGTCGAAGCCCTCGCCTGCCCCGCTGAGCAGCCGGCGCTGCTCGACCCGCCAGTCGAGCTCGCCCTCGTCGTCGCGGGGGTCGTCGGCCTCGGCCCACAGCCGCAGCAGGGCGGGCCCGGGACCGGGCAGGTCGGGATCGGTGCTCGCGCCGAGCGCGGGGGTGCCGGCCAGCACGGCCGTGATCAGCCGGTGCGGGTGGTCCAGCGCCAGCAGCTGGGCGACCAGGCCGCCCAGCCCGACGCCGACGACGTGCGCCCGGTCCACCTCGAACGCGTCCAGCACGGCGAGCGCGTCGGCGGCCAGCTCGGGCAGGCCGTAGCCGCCCGGGTCCTCGCTGCGCCCGGAACGACCGGTGTCGCGGTGGTCGTAGCGCAGCACCCGGTGCCGCCGGGTCAGCGGCTCGACGAACGCGTCCGGCCAGGCCACCCCGGAGCGGTTGGCCGGGGCGATCAGCAGCAGCGTCGCGCCGTCGGCGGACCCGGCGGACGACAGGTCCTCGGCCCACAGCCGCATCCCGTCGCCCCGGTCGAGGGAGCGGTGCACGCGGGCAGCCTGCCGGTCGCCCCACCGGCGGGTGTGCCCGACCCCCCGCACCGCCCGGCCCGCCGGGATCGGACCGGCAACCGGGCGGTGCGTGGGCTCACTTCAGGGCGTCGATCAGCGCCTGGCGCTGGCGGTCGCCGAGGCCGGCGGCCCGGCGCGAGGCGTCGATGCCGGTCTGCTCCAGCAGCGCCGACACCTTGGCCGGGCCGTACCCGGGCAGGCTCTTGAGCAGGTCGGCGACCTTGGTCTTGCCGACGATCGAGTCGGACTTGGCCCGGTCGAGGACCGACGGGATCGTCTCGTCACCGCGGGCGATCGACTCCCGCAGCTCCTTGCGCGCGGTGCGCGCAGCGGCCGCCTTCTTCAGGGCCTCGGCGCGCTGCTCGGGAGTCAGGGTGGGCAGTGCCATGTCGGTCTCTCCTCTCCGTGCGTGCACCCCGGACGGGGTACGCGCAGGTCATCATGGCCGCAAGCGTGGCAGACGCTGGTTCGCCACGCGGGGCGGCCCCCGCCGGACCGGTGTGCCAGCCGGCGGCGAGCCTCCTCTGATCAGCGACGCCGCGCGGTGGCGGGTGACCGCCACCGACGTCGGTGATGGAGTAGTGCCCATCGGCGAGCCGGCCTACACCCATCCGGTGATGATGAGGTCCGCGCTGGTCGTGGACCCGGACCGGACCCGACCAGCGGGGCCCGGTCAGGCGCAGGCGGCGGCGAGCGAGGTCGGGGCGCTGGACGGCAGTGCGGAGCCGTCCTCCTCCTGCCCGCCGGCGGCCGCATCGGCCTCGCCCGGCGGGGGAGCCGCACCGGCGGCGCCCCCGGTCGCGTCGGCGACCGGCGGGGCGGGCGGGGCGGGCTTGGGCACGTTGTTGATCGCGTCCTGGACGACCTGGCGCATGTAGGGGAAGTTCGGGTCGCCGGTGTTGAACCGCCCGTCGCCCTCCTCCGGGTCGGGCAGGTTCGGGTCGAACGACACGCTCTCCAGGTTCAGCGAGCCCCCGTCGCCGGCCAGCGCGATCAGCGCCGGCAGCACCTCCTGGGGCACGTTGGTGGACACCGAGTCGGTGGTCGCCGAGGCGATCTCCTGGAAGTTGGTCAGCACGTCGGCCGCGCTCTTCTGGGCCAGCAGGTTCTGCAGCAGGCAGCGCTGGCGGCCCATCCGGGCGTAGTCGGTGGTGCCGGTGCGCGAGCGCGCGAAGGCCAGCGCCTGCTCGCCGCTGAGCTGCTGGATGCCCGGCGGGATGTAGCCGTCCGGCTCGACCTGCCGCCCGGACGGGGTGATGCCGCCGATCGGGATCGGCTCGGGCCCGACGTCGACGGTCAGCCCGCCGAGCGCGTCGATGATCGACTGGAAGCCGGCCATGTTGACCTCGACGTAGTAGTCGAGGGTGATCCCGAGCATGTGCGCGACGGTCTGGTGCAGCAGGTTCAGCCCGGGGTCGCGGGTCGGCCCGGCCGGGGCCAGCTCGGGGAACTGCAGGCCGTAGGCGTACACCGCGTTGAGCAGGTAGTCGCCCGAGGCCGGGTCGGAGTCGTCGTGGAAGCCGTCCGGGAACTCCTGGCCCATCGGGGAGTCCGGCGGGAACTGCGCGTAGGCGATGTTGCGGGGCAGGCCGAACAGCGTGCTGCGCCCGGTCCGGGTGTCGATGCTGGCCACCATCATGGTGTCGGTCCGGGTGCCGGTGCGGTCCGGACCGGCGTCGCTGCCGACCAGCAGCACGTTCAGCCGTGGCTTGGCGATGGCCTCGGCGACCGCCGTGCCCCCGCTGCTGGTCGGGAACAGGTCGTCGAGGAAGGCGCGCTGGGAGTTGGCCAGGTCGGCGCCGAACCCCAGCGGGGCCGCGACGACCAGGCACATCGCGATGACCGCGACCGCGCCGATGGTCTGCTGCCCGGCCGGTAGCCCGTCCGGGCGGGCCAGCAGGTAGGTGCGCAGGATGATCGCGATCCACAGCAGCCCGGCCACCAGCAGCGCCACCGTCGCGATGACCAGCGTGCGGGTGGACAGCAGGTTCTCCAGCAGCGCGGCCCGGCCGACGTTCATCGCGGTGACGATGACCGCGCCGACGACGACCAGGAACAGGCCCAGCACGATCGCGCCGGTCCGCCGGCGGCCCAGCAGCAGGTGCCCGGCGCCGGGGGCCGCGGTGGCCGCGGCGGTGGCCAGCAGCGCGGCGCCCAGGGTGCGCCGCGGCGGTCCGTCGGTCTCCGGGTCGTCGTCGCGCTCCTCGGCCGCGTCCCGGTCGAGCGGCCGGGCC
>JASLAP010000503.1 GCA_030147065.1 Pseudonocardia sp.
CCCCGCCGCGGCCACCAGCTGCCCGCCCGTCATCGGGCCGGTGTGCAGCAGCCCGAGCAGCGCGGCTGCGGTGGCGTTGACGGGGGTCGCTCTTGCGGGCGGCATCCCACCACGGTGCCACCCCCGGCCCGGGTCCGCAGCTCCACAATGGCCGCTCACCCCCGGTCGTGGGCGCGTCCGACGCCCGGCCGCGCACGGCGCGTGACGATTCCGGGGGCCGCGGGCGCTCGCCGGTCGTGAGTGGACGACGGTGTCCGGGCACCGCCGTCCGCTCACGGCCGCTGGTCAGCCGAGGGTGAGGGCGGCGATCCGGGCGCGGTGCTCGTCGGCGCTGCCGAACTGGGCCGCCAGGCGCTTGGCGCGCTTGTAGAAGAAGTGCGCCTCGTGCTCCCAGGTGTAGCCGATCCCGCCGTGGTACTGGATCATCGCCGCGGTCGCGGCCAGGGCGACGTCGCTCGCCTTGGCCTTGGCCACCGCCACGGCCAGCTCGGCGCCCTCGAGCCCGGTGTCCACCGCGTGCGCGGCGTAGAGCGCGGCGTGCTCGGCCAGTGTGACGTTCACGTGCAGGTCGGCCAGCGCGTGCTTGATCGCCTGGAACGACCCCACCGGCACCCCGAACTGCTGGCGGTCGCGGTCGTAGTCGACCGTGCGGGTCAGCGCCTCCCGGGCGATGCCCGCCAGGTCCGCGGCCACCAGCACGGCCGCCCGCGCCGCCATCCCGGCGACGACGCCGGCGTCCGCGCCGGGCAGCGCCTCGCCCGCGCCGGCCTCCACCGACGCCACCCGGGCCGTCCCGTCGAACGACCGGCGCGGCGCCGCGTCCACGTCGGTGAGCAGGGCGAGCCCGTCCCCGGACGGCGCGACGACGACGTCGGCGACCGCCCCGTACTCGACGGTCGGCAAGGTGCCCGGCACCGAGCCGCGCAGCGTGAACGCGCCGACGGCGCCCCCCGCGGCCAGCCGCGGCAGCCAGGCCGCCTTCTGCTCGTCGGAGCCGGCCAGCCGGACGGCTTCGGCCGCCAGCACCGTGCCCCGCCACGGCCCCGGCGCTACCCCGGCGCCCAGTGCCCGGGCGATCACCTGGGCCTCCACCAGGCCCAGCCCCAGCCCGTCGTGCTCCTCGGGGACGGTCACGGCCAGCCAGCCCTGCTCGGCGGCGGCCTTCCACAGCGCGGCCGGGTGGCCGTCGCCGTCGGGGTCCTCGACCACCCCGCGCACGGCGTCCAGGTCGAACCGGTCGGCCAGGTAGCCGCGCACGGCGGCGTCGAACTCGCGCTGGTCGTCGGTGAGTGCGAAGTACATGTGCCCGACCTCCTATCGCGGCAGGCCGAGCACGCGCTCGGCGGTGACGTTGCGCTGGACCTCGGACGAGCCGCCCCAGATGGTGACCGACCGCGACCACATCGCCTGGGCGTGCAGCGGGCGCAGGTCGAGGCCGTCGACGGACTCCAGGGTCGCGTCCTCGGCGAGCACGTCGTCGAAGACCTCCCACAGGTCCTGGAAGGCCCCGGACCAGATCAGCTTGGTCATCGACGCCTCGAAGCCGAGGTCACGGCCGCGCTCGGTCTGGGTGAGCACGTGCATGGCGTGCAGGCGCAGGCATTCCAGGTCGGTCAGCGCGTGCGCCAGCTTGTCGCGCAGCACCGGGTCGCGGTCTCGGCCCAGCCGCTTCGCCACCTCGACGATCTCGTCGTACTGCCGGCGGAACTCGGTGTACTGCGCCATCCCGGACGCCCCGCGCTCGAACGACAGCAGCAGCATCGCGGTGCGCCAGCCGTTCCCGATCTCGCCGAGCACGTCGGTGGCCGGGACCCGGGCGTCGGTGAAGAAGACCTCGCCGAACTCGCTGGCCCCGCTCATCTGCTTGAGCGGGCGGGCCTCCACCCCGGGCTGGTGCATGTCGATGAGCAGCATCGAGATGCCGCGGTGCTTGGCGGTGTCCGGCTCGGTGCGGACCAGGGTGAAGATCTTGTCGCCGTGCATGGCGTTGGTGGTCCACACCTTCTGGCCGTTGACCACGAAGTCGTCGCCGTCGCGCACCCCGCGGCAGGACAGCGCCGCGAGGTCGGAGCCGGCGCCGGGCTCGGAGAAGCCCTGGCACCAGATCACCTCGTTGCGCAGCATCGGGCCGATGATCTCCTTGCGCTGCGCGTCGGTGCCGATGGCCATCACAGTGGGCGCCAGGAAGGTCAGCCCGAGCGGGTTGACCGTCTGCGGCGCCCGGGCGCGGACCATCTCCACGTCGTAGATCGCCTTCATGCCCGGGGTGCCGCCGCGGCCGCCGAACTCGGTGGGCCACTGGATGCCGGCGAACCCGGCCAGCGCCTTGTCCCGCTCCCAGTCCCGGCGCAGCCGGAAGTTCTCCTCGCCCGGCAGCGACTCCCAGAAGCCCGGCCGGGTCCACTCCGCGGGGATGTTCGCCTCCAGCCAGGCCCGCAGCTCCCTGCGGAACTCCTCCTCGGCTGGGGTGTAGGTCAGGTCCATCTCGGCCTCCTCGCCGGTCACCGCTCCTGGCCCCACCTTGACATACTCACGGGTAACATGGCGTCGCGAATCTCCCCCGCGGCGGGCCGCCCAGGACGGACCGCGGCTCCCGGCCTACCCTGGCGACCATGCGCACCGAGCGAATCACGGTGAGCCTCCCGGCCGATCTCGTGGCCGAGGCCCGCCGGGCCGTGCGTCGGGGCACCGCCCGCAGCATCTCCGCCTACGTCACCGAAGCGGTGGCGGCCCGCCAGGAGCGGGACCGCTCGCTGGCGACGCTGGCCGACCTCTACGGCGGGCCGCCACCGCCCGACCAGCTCGCCCAGGCCCGCCGGACGCTGGCCACCGCCGTCTGATGGCGGGCCCGCGCAGGCCGACCCCGCCGAGGCCGGGCCCGTGATCGGCGGGCGGGTCCTCGACGTCACCGCGCTCGCCGCCTTCGCCACCGGCCGCCCGGTCTACGTCCGGGCGCTGGTCTGGGCCGCGGTCGAGGAGAACATCATCCTGGCGGTGCCCAGCGCCGCCCTGGGCCGGGCGTGGGCGCTGCTCGGGCCGGAGCACCACGCCGCCCTGCAGATCCTGCTCGACCTGCCGATCACCGTGATCGACGAGTTGGACCCGGCCGCCGCGCTGGAGTCCGGGCTGCTGATGGCCGCGTCCGGGATGGACGACATCGTCGCCGGTCAGGTGGCGGCGAGCGCGCGGCGCCGGGGCTGGCCCGCGGTCACCGGCGAACCCGGCTCCCTGCGCAAGCTCGACACCACCGTCTCCATCGAAGAGCTCCCCTGACTGTGCCCGCTACCGCACCGTGCCGCCCTGCCGAGTTCAGGAAAGCCACGTTCCTGCCCTGAGCGTTCCGGAACGTGGCTTTCCTGAACCGGAGGCGGCCGGACCGGGGTCACACAGGGGCGGTGAGGCGGGTGCGCAGGCGGGTCAGGGCGTCCTCGTCGAGGCCGTTGGCCCGCAGCCACCCCGCCGCGCCACCGTCCGCACCGCCGCGTTCGGCGTCGCGGGCGTACTCGGCGTCCAGGTGGGCCAGCACGGCGTCCATCGTCTCGGGCCGCGGCGTGTGCGGGGTGATGTCCTCGGGCATCGGCTCGCCCAACCGCTCGGCCCGCCGCCGGAGGATGGCCTCCACCCGCTCCGCGGACAGCGCGTAGTCGGCCACCACCGCGTCGCGCTCGACCCCGACCGCGTCCAGCACCAGCGCGACCAGCATGCCGGTGCGGTCCTTGCCGGCCGCGCAGTGCACCAGGATCGGCCCGGCGTCCTCGGCGGCGAGCCGGCGCACCCCCTCGGCCACGTTGGCCGGGTGGTCGGAGAGGTAGCCGAGGTAGTTGCGCAGCATCGGGTCCCGCTCGTCGCCGATCTCGGGCAGGTAGTCGCGGCTGTCGCCGATGAAGTTCAGCCCGATGGTCTCCACCCCGGCCTGCGCCACCGCGGTCGGACCGTCCCGGTCGATCTCGGAGGGCGTGCGCAGGTCCAGGACCAGCCGCAGGCCGAGGTCCTCGACGAGGTGGCGGACGTCGGCCGGCGTGCTCGCCACCAGCGACGCGCTGCGCAGCAGCACCCCGCGGCGGGTGCGGCCGCCCCCGCGCACCGGCAACCCCCCGACGTCACGGACGTTCTCGACGCCCTCGAGGGTCAGCCATCGGTCCACGGAGGTGTCCACGCGGTCCACCGTAGGTGTCAGGTGATGAGTTTCTCGACCCCTGCCCGCGCGACGGCCAGCGGATCGGGCAGGTCCCCGGGGTCGCCCTCCGGCGAGATGAACGCGAAGTTCACCACGAGTTCGCCGGACCGGGACGAGATCAGGATCATGTCGAAGCCCTGGCCCCCGATCTGCCAGCCGGTCGACCGGTCGGCCGGCACGTCGATGGTCAGGTCCTCGGCCGGGGTGAGCACCACGGGTTCGTCCGACAGCGTCCCCTCGTCGCAGGCCAGCCCGTCCAGCGTCGCCTGGTAGGCCACCTCGGCGGTGCCCACGTCGCCGTAGACGCTCACCGTCTCCTGCAGGAGCACCCCGGCCCGCGGCCCGTCGAAGGACGCGCCGACCCGCACGGCGTACGGGAACTGCGCGACCACACCGGGCCCCCCGCAGACCGCCGGGGTCGCCGGGTCGGGCTGCGGCTCCTGCCCCGCGGTGAAACCCGGGCCCACCTCGGCGGGGGTGAGCAGGAACGGTCGAAGCCCGTCGGCGGCCGCGGCCAGGCCCGGATCGACGGCGGGCGGGGTGGTCGCCGGGACGGTCGGCGAGGCGCTGGTGGGGACCGCACTGGACGGCGGGGCGGCGACCGGCGGAGCGGCGGTCGCCCGGCCGCCCACCTCGCTGCTGCATGCCGCGACGGCGAGGACGGCCAGGCACACGGCGGCCCGGCGGGCCCGCAGGTCGATCACCGAGCGATGGTAGGTCGGAGCGCGCGTTCGCACGAGGACGTGAGCCCCTCCGGATGCACCGGACGCGCCGGCGGGTGCCGACTGCCCGTCGGACCGGGCTGCCCCGACCGGCCCCGTCGGCCGTCAACCGGACGGTCCGGCGGGACGGGCCGCCCGATTCGCCGGACTCCCCCACGCCCCGCCCGGCCGGTGCGGTTCGTCGACCCTGAGCGGCCGTCCACGGAACGCCCCGTTCGGCGGTTCCCGGGTACCACGTAGGCTGCGCCGAGCACGTGATCGACGGACGGCTCCCTGATGCAGTTCCGCCGCCGGTCGCGGAGAGTGCCCGCCGAACCCGAGGAACTCGATGACGGACCCCCGCACCAGTCTGATCCGCCAACAGCTCGCCGACCTCGGCCGGCGCCACGCCGCCGAGGAGAACAAGGGCGCGGTCACCCCCCGCCCGGTCCGCGTGCTGATCATCGGCAACTTCGGCAACGGCAACACCGGCGACGAGGCGATGCTCGCCCGGGCCCTGCAGGAGCTGCCCGAGGGCACCGACGTGCGGGTCGTCTCCCGCAACCCGCGCATGGTCGAGGCCCTGCACCGGGTGCCCGCGGTCGCCATGGAGGGCGTCGCCTTCGTCAAGGCGCTCAAGTGGTGCGACGGCATCGCCGTGGTCGGCGGCGGGCTGTTCGGCACCGGAGCGTCCTCGCTGGTCAACGCGCTGCCGGCGATCGTCTGGGCGGCCACGGCGCGCGGCCGCGACATCACCTACGTGGCCATCGGCGTCTACCCGGGCACCCCGGAGCGGGTGCTCGACCTGCTCCGCCGCTCGGTCCGCAAGCCGGGCCGGATCACCGTGCGTGACGAGGTGTCGGCGGCCACCCTGGGCGACGCGATCGTCGCGCCGGTGGTCGGCGACCTGGCCATGGGCCTCAAGCCGGCCCCCGCCGCCGACGCCCGCCGGGCGCTGAGCGCCGCCGGCGTCGACCCGGCCGTGCCGCTGCTGCTGGTGGCGCCCAAGGCGCTGCCCAACCCGATCCTGGTCGACTGCCTGCAGGACGCTGCCGAGTCGCTGGCCCGCCGCTGGATCGAGCGCGGCGGCACCGTGGCCGGCCTGGCCATCAGCACGCACGCCGACTACGGCCTCGGCCTGGCCCGCCGCGACGAGGTCCTGATCGACGAGCTGGGCGAGCGGCTCGGCCGCCGGGTGCCGGTGCTC
>JASLAP010000510.1 GCA_030147065.1 Pseudonocardia sp.
GTGCGCACCCGCAAGGGCGAGTTCGTCGACCTGTTCACCTCGCTGCAGCAGCAGGGGTACTCCCGGGTCCTGGTCGACGGCACGGTGCACCAGCTCACCGACCCGCCGACGCTGAAGAAGCAGGAGAAGCACGACATCTCCGTGGTGGTCGACCGGCTGGCGGTCAAGGACACCGCCAAGCAGCGGCTCACCGACTCGGTGGAGACCGCGCTGCGGCTGGCCGACGGCCTGGTCGTGCTGGACTTCGTCGACCTGCCCGACGACGACCCGCACCGCGAGCGCCGGTTCTCCGAGCGGATGGCCTGCCCGAACGGCCACCCGATCGGACTGGACGACCTGGAGCCGCGCACCTTCTCGTTCAACTCGCCCTACGGCGCCTGCCCGGACTGCGCCGGGCTCGGGATCAAGAAGGAGGTCGACCCGGAGCTGGTCGTCCCCGACCCGGACGCCAGCCTGGCCGCCGGGGCGATCGCGCCGTGGGCCGGCGGGCACTCCGCGGAGTACTTCGGCCGGCTGCTGGAGGGCCTGGCCAAGGCGGTCGGGTTCCGGATGGACACCCCGTGGCGCAAGCTCACCGCGGCCCAGCAGAAGGCCGTGCTGCACGGCTCGGGCGACCAGGTGCACGTCCGCTACCGCAACCGGTACGGCCGTGAGCGCTCGTACTACGCCAACTACGAGGGCGTCATCCCGTTCCTGGAGCGCCGGCTCGACCAGACCGAGTCCGACTCGCAGCGCGAGCGCTACGAGGGCTACATGCGCGACGTGCCCTGCCCGACCTGCAAGGGCGCCCGGCTGCGGCCCGAGGTGCTGGCGGTCACGCTGACCCACCGCGAGCAGGGCCCGCGCTCGATCGCCGAGGTCTCGGCGATGTCGGTAGCCGAGTGCTCGGCGTTCCTGGACGGCATGGAGCTCGACGCCCGGCAGGCGATGATCGCCGGGCGGGTGCTCAAGGAGGTGCAGGCCCGGCTGGGCTTCCTGCTCGACGTCGGGCTGCACTACCTCTCGCTGGACCGAGCGGCCGGCTCGCTGTCCGGCGGCGAGGCCCAGCGCATCCGGCTGGCCACCCAGATCGGCTCCGGCCTGGTCGGCGTGCTCTACGTGCTCGACGAGCCGTCCATCGGGCTGCACCAGCGCGACAACCGGCGGCTGATCCAGACCCTGGTCCGGCTGCGCGACCTGGGCAACACGCTGATCGTCGTCGAGCACGACGAGGACACCATCCGGGCCTCGGACTGGGCGGTCGACATCGGCCCGGGGGCGGGCGAGCACGGCGGCCACATCGTCTACAGCGGCGACGTCGCCGGCCTGGAGTCCCACGACACCTCGCTGACCGGGGCCTACCTGTCGGGCCGGCGGTCGATCCCGCTGCCCGCCGCGCGCCGCCCCGTCGACCCGAAGCGCAAGCTCACCGTGGTCGGCGCCCGCGAGCACAACCTGCGCGGCATCGACGTCGACATCCCGCTGGGCTGCCTGGTCTCGGTCACCGGGGTGTCCGGGTCGGGCAAGTCCACGCTGATCAACGACATCCTGGCCACGGTGCTGGCGAACAAGCTCAACGGCGCCCGGCAGGTCCCCGGCCGGCACACCCGGATCACCGGGCTGGACGAGCTGGACAAGCTGGTCCGGGTCGACCAGTCGCCGATCGGGCGCACGCCGCGGTCCAACCCGGCCACCTACACCGGGGTCTGGGACCAGGTCCGCAAGCTGTTCGCGGCGACGACCGAGGCCAAGGTGCGCGGCTACCAGCCGGGGCGGTTCTCGTTCAACGTCAAGGGCGGGCGCTGCGAGGCGTGCTCCGGCGACGGCACGATCAAGATCGAGATGAACTTCCTGCCGGACGTCTACGTCCCGTGCGAGGTGTGCAAGGGCGCCCGGTACAACCGGGAGACCCTGGAGGTGCACTACAAGGGCAAGACCGTGGCCGACGTGCTGGACATGCCGATCGAGGAGGGCGCGGAGTTCTTCGCCCCGATCAACTCGATCAGCCGCTACCTGCGCACGCTGGTCGACGTCGGGCTCGGGTACGTGCGGCTCGGGCAGCCGGCCCCGACGCTGTCCGGCGGCGAGGCCCAGCGGGTCAAGCTGGCCAGCGAGCTGCAGAAGCGGTCCAACGGGCGCACCGTCTACATCCTCGACGAGCCGACCACCGGGCTGCACTTCGAGGACATCCGCAAGCTGCTGCTGGTGATCAACGGGCTGGTCGAGAAGGGCAACTCGGTGATCATCATCGAGCACAACCTGGACGTGATCAAGACCAGTGACTGGATCATCGACATGGGGCCGGAGGGCGGCTCGGGCGGTGGCACGGTGGTGGCCAAGGGCACCCCGGAGCAGGTCGCCGCGCACCCGTCCAGCTACACCGGCCAGTTCCTGCGCGGCCTGGTCGACCCGGAGGAGGCCCCGGTGCGCCGGGCCCCCGCCCGCCGGAAGAAGGCCGCCGCCGCCAGCTGACCCCGGCCCCGACCGCGCGAGCGGCGCGGTCGCCCCACCAGGTCGGGCGACCGCGCCGCCCGGTCGGGTCGGTGGTGGTCAGGGGGTCCAGGACGGGTCGCGGCCGGTCAGCGCGACGATCCGGTCCAGCAGCGGGGCGTCCGCGGGCACCGGCACCTCCGGGCCGAAGATCCCCATCTCGCGGCCCTGCGGCGCCATGCCGGCCACCTCGTCGTGCACGGCGGACAGCAGGTCGGCCGGCCACTCCGGCCGCACCCCGGCGGTGCGGGCGAGGTCCCAGCCGTGCACGACCAGCTCGCCGACCACCATGCCGCCGATCATCGGTGCCGGCAGCGCGTCCGGCCCGGCCATCGTGGTGGTGCCCTCCCAGGCCGCCGGGTCGGACCAGGCCGCGACGATGCCCGCGCGGGCGGCGTCCAGGGCGTCGGGCCAGCCGTCCAGCGCGACCTCCTGCTCGGTCGCGGCGACCGGCGCGGGCTCGGCGCGCCGGCCGGCCGCGGCCAGGAACGGTGCCCAGTACAGCAGGTGGCGGACGAGCCCGGCGAGATCCCACCCGGCGCACGGGGTGGGCGCCGACAGCGGGGTGCCGGCCGCCGCGCGGACCAGCGCGGCGTGCGGGGCGGCGGCCCCGGCGACCAGCCGGGACGGGAGCAGTGCGGTTGCCATGGCGAGGACGGTAGGGCCGCCGGGCGAGGGCGTCTTGAAGGAACGCGACAGCGGGGCGGCACACTGGGGCCGGCAGGCCGGCCGGCGGCGCCGGCGGGCGCGCGCGAGTCGGTGCGGAGGCGGGGCGAGTGACGGGGACCCGGTGGTGACCGCGGCCGAGCGCGACCCGCGGGAGCTGGACGGCGCCTGGATGCGCCACCAGCGCCACGCCTTCCCGGAGCCGGCCCCCGACCTGGCGCCGTTCGTGGCCCACTTCTGGGCGGTGGAGTGGGACTACGCCACCCCGTACCGGCAGAAGATCGTCCCGTACCCGACCGTGCACCTCACCGTCCGCCCCGGCGACGCGCCGGAGGTGCACGGGGTGTCGAGCCGGCATGTCGTCCGGGTGCTGTCCGGAGCCGGGCGGGTCGTCGGCGCGGCGTTCCGGCCCGGGGCCTTCCGGGCCTTCACCGACCGGCCGGTGGCCGAGCTGACCGACCGCGCCGTCCCCGCCGACGCCCTGTCCGGGCTGTCCGGCGCCCCCGCGGAGCCGGTGACCGTGGCCGCGCTGGAGGACTGGCTGCGCCGCCAGCTGCCCGGGCCCGCCCCCGACGACGCCGGGCAGGAGGCGGGCGCCGCGGTGGCGCTGGTCGCCGCCGACCCGGACATCCGCCGGGTCGACCAGCTCGCCGCGGCCACCGGCAGCAGCGTCCGGCGGCTGCAGCGGCTGTTCGCCGAGCACGTCGGGATCGGCCCGAAGTGGGTGATCCGCCGCTACCGGCTGCACGAGGTGACCGAGGGGATCGCGGCCGGCGGCCGGGTCGACTGGGCCGGCCTGGCCGGCCGGCTCGGCTACGCCGACCAGGCCCACCTGGTGCGCGACTTCGGCGACCTGTTCGGCGAGTCCCCCACCCGCTACGCGCGCCGCTACCCGGCCGTGCCGACCACCGTGCCGACCACCGCGCCGATCAGCGGTCAGGCCGGGGTCAGCCGGTAGAAGCGGAAGAAGTCGTTGTCGATGTCCAGCACCTCGGCACCGCCGAACCCGGCCGCCCGCGCGTAGCGGCGCAGGGTGTCCGGGCGCATGACGGTCCCGGTCCCGACCGACGGCCGGTGCGCCATCCCGTCGGGCAGGCAGCACATCAGGCTGTAGCCGTACATCAGCCGTTCGACCTCGTCGCCGGGCGCGGTGAACGCCTCGGCCACCCGCTCGTCCATCACCAGCACGTACCCGCCGTCCCCGGCCAGGCCGCGCATCGCGGCCAGCACGCCGACCGGGTCGGGCAGGTCGTGGACGCACTCGAACGCGGCGACCAGGTCGTAGCGCTCGCCGGCCGCGGCGACGGTGGCCGCGTCGGCGAGGTGGAACCGCACCCGGTCGCCGACCCCCGCCTCGGCGGCGTGGCGGCGCGCCGCCGCCACCGAGGGCGCGTCGACGTCGTAGCCGTCCACCGTGGACTCCGGGTAGGCCAGCGCGATGCCGATCGACGACCAGCCCAACCCGCAGCCGATGTCGGCGACCCGGCCGCCGGCCCGCAGCGCCTCGTCCACCTGCGGGATCGACGGCAGGTACTCGCGGCCGAGCGGGCCGAGGAACAGCGGCCGGTTGGCCGCGGCCTGCGCCTCCCGCGCGTCCGTGCCGAACTCGTCCCAGGACACCCCGCCGCCGGTGCGGTAGGCCTCGACCAGGGAGTCGACCCGCTTGCCCACCCCGACCAGGAACCGGGCCAGCGGCACCAGGTGGTTCGGGCTGAGCTCGTCGGTGAGCGGCTCGGCGTGCGCCGCGGGCAGGGTGAAGCGCCGCCGCTGGGGGTCGGTCTCGGCGTCGGCGATCAGGATGCCGGTGACGGCCTGCTGCTCCAGCCACTCCCGGGCGTACCGCTCGGCGGTGCCCGTCCGGGTGGCCAGCTCGGCGGAGGTGACCCCGCCGGCGTCGACCAGCGCGCGGTAGTACCCGAGCCGGTCGCCCAGGTAGACGGACTGGACGTCGATGGTGGCCAGGATCGCGCCGAACAGCCGCTCGACGAGGGCGTCGGTCGTGGAGGATTCCAGGGTTGCGGTCATGGCGGGAACGCTAGGGGCGGCCGCTGGCAGATCGCTGTCGCCGCGGTGTCGACGCGCTGTCGTTCCGGACCCGCGCGCGACCTGCCACGATGGCGCGGTGACGACCGTGGGTGTCCTCGGGGCGCTGCGCCTGGCCGGGCCCGCGGGGGAGATCCGGCTCAGCTCGGCGCGGCAGCGCCGGCTGCTGGCCGCGCTGGCCGCCCACCCGGGCGCCGCCGTGGCCACCGACGTGCTGGCCGAGCTGGTGTTCGACGACCCGCCGGCCGACCCCGCCGGGGCCGTGCAGACCAACGTCGCCCGGTTGCGCCGGCTGCTGCCGCCCGCGGTCACGATCGTGACCGCCCCGGCGGGCTACCGGCTGCTGGCCGACCGCGCCGACGTCGACGTCACGGCGTTCGCCGATCACCTGGCCGCGGCCGCCGCGACGACCGATCCCGGGCGGCGGCAGGCACGGCTGGCCGCGGCGCTGGAGCTGTGGCGCGGCCGCCCGTTCGCCGAGCTGGACCACCCGTCGCTGGACCCCGAGGTGGCCCGGCTGGGCGAGCTGCGCGCCGGGGCGGCCGAGCAGCACGCCGCGAGCCTGCTTGACGTCGGGCGCCCCGGCGAGGCGGCGGCCGCGCTGGAGGCGCTGGTCGTGGCCGAGCCGCTGCGCGAGAGCGCGGTCGCGCTGCTGGTGCGGGCGCTGGTCGCGGCCGGCCGGCCGAGCGACGCGCTGGCCGCGTGCGCCCGGCTGCGCCGGAAGCTGGCCCAGGACCTGGGTCTGGACCCGTCACCCGAGCTGCGGGAGCTGGAGCAGCAGGTGCTGCGCCAGCAGGTCCCCGGGCCGCCCGCGGCCCCCGCGGCACCGCGCCCCCGGGTCCCCGCGGTACCGGTCAGCTCCTTCGTGGGCCGCGAGGCCGACCTCGATCGGGCCGCCGAGCTGCTCGACCGGTGCCGGATCGTCACGCTGTGCGGGCCCGGCGGGGTCGGCAAGACCCGGCTCGCCACGCACGTCGCGGCGGCGGTGGCGGAGCGGTTCGACGACGGGGTGCTGGTCGTCGGGTTCGGCGACGGCGGACCGGACGACGTCGTGCCGTGGGTGGCGGCCGCGCTGCAGCTGGCCGACGACGGCCGGGCGGTCGCGGAATCCTTCGTCGAGCGGATCGTCGGCGTGCTCGCCGTGCGTCGCCAGCTGCTCGTGCTGGACAACTGCGAGCACGTCGCCGACGAGGTGGCGGCGCTGGCCGAGGCGGTCACCGCCGGCACCCCGGGGATCCGACTGCTGCTGACCAGCCGCGAACCGCTGCGGGTGGACGGTGAGCACGTCCTGCCGGTGCCGCCGCTGGCGCCGGACGCCGCCGCCGAACTGCTGCTGGACCGGGTCCGCGCCGCCGGGGTCGCCACGCCGCCGGACCCGGGGCTGGCCGCCGAGCTGTGCCGGCGCCTGGACGGGCTGCCGCTGGCCCTGGAGCTGGCCGCGGCCCGGGCGCAGTCGCTGGGGATGACGGCGCTGCTGGCGGCGATCGAGCAGCCGCTGGACGCG
This sequence comes from Pseudonocardia sp., assembly GCA_030147065.1. Lineage (GTDB taxonomy): Bacteria > Actinomycetota > Actinomycetes > Mycobacteriales > Pseudonocardiaceae > Pseudonocardia. The sequence continues at coordinate 6,683 of JASLAP010000510.1, forward strand.
CTGCGCGGCGGGCGGCGCACCGCCGCACCACGGCACCGCTCGCTGCGCGACGTGGTGGAGTGGTCGGTCGGCCTGCTCGACCCGTCCCAGCGGGCGCTGTTCGAGAGCCTCGCGGTGTTCGCCGGCCCGGTCGAGCAGGCCGCCGTCGAGGCGGTCTGCGGCGACGCCGCCGCGCTGCCCGACCTGGTCGAGCGGTCGCTGGTGGTGCGCGACCCGGGGGAGCCGGCCCGGTTCGGCATGCTGGAGACGCTGCGCGCGTTCGGCCGGGCCCGGCTCGCCGTCGACGCCGCCGGGCCGGGACTGCGCTCCCGGCACGCGGCGTGGGCCGTGCGCACCGCCGACGAGATCGGCGCCGCCCGCCGCGGTCCCGGCGAGCCCGCCGCCGTCCGCCGGTTCGACGACCACCTGCCCGACCTGCGCCGGGCGCACGCCTGGCTGTGCGCGAACGGACCGGTCGACGACCTGCTGCGGCTGGGCGTGCAGTTCGCCGAGCTGGGCTACCTGCGCGGCCGGATCGACCTGGTGCAGCTGGCCGAGCGGACGCTGGCGGCGGTGCGCGGCCCGACCGGCACCGGCCCGTCGGCACACCCGCTGGCGGCCGAGTTGATCGGGCTGATCGCGACCTCCTGCTGGCAGCGCGGCGACCTCGCCGCCGCCGAGACCCTCGGCCTGCGTGCGCTGGCGGTCGCCGAGGCGACCGGCGCCCCCGCCGCCGGCCGGATCGGCGCCGAGGCGCTGGCCAACGTGTGCGGCTTCCGCGGCGACCCGGCCGGCAGCGCCCGGTGGGCGGAGACCGCGCTGGACCTGGCCGAGGCGGCCGGGGACCCCGCCGGCTGCCTGCTCGCCCACCTGGACCTGCTGCTCGCCGCGGCCTACGCCGGTGACGACGCGGGGGCGGGCGCCCACGAGGCGCAGATGCTGCGGCTCGTGCCCGAGCTCGACTCGCCGACCGCGCGCGGCTTCCTCGCCTACGGCCTCGGCGAGCGGCGCGCCGAGCGCGGAGACCCGGCCGCGGCGGCCCACCTGACCGAGGCGATCCGGTGGGCCGAGCAGGCCGACTCCCGGTTCGTCGCCGGGATCGCCCGGCACACCCTGCTCACCTCCGCGGCCCGCGGCGACGGCGACCCGGCCGCGCTGCTGGCCGGGCTGCGCCCGCTGATCGACCACTGGCACGGCTTCGGCGCCTGGACCCACCTGTGGATCGCGGTCCGGGCGCTGGTGGCCGTGCTGTCCCGGCTGGACCGGCACGCCGAGGCCGCGGTGCTGCTCGGCGCGCTGCGGGCCAGCCCGCGGGCCACGCCGGTGTTCGGCGCGGACGCCGACCGGGAGGAGGCCGTGGAGCGTGCGGCCGCAGCCGCGCTCGGCGCCGGGTTCGCCGACTGGCTGGCCGAGGGCGCCGCACTCGGCGACGCCCGCGCCGTCGCCCTGGCCCGGCGGCTCACCGGCCCGCGGTCGGCCCACTGATCCGCGCCCCGCCGAATCGGCGAGTACAGCGTACCCAGTATCGAGTACGCTGTACTCAATTACTGTCGGCGGGGAGGCTGCGATGACGATCCTGGTGACCGGGGCGACGGGGAACATCGGCCGGCGGGTGGTCGACCACCTGCTGCGGCGCGGCGCCCGCGACGTGCGCGCGCTGACCGTCGACCCCGTCCGGGCCGCGCTGCCCGACGGCGTCGAGGTGGCGCGCGGCCACCTGCGCCGGCTGGACACGCTGCCGGCCGCGCTCGCCGGGGTCGAGCGGATGTACCTGGCGCCGACCCCGGACACCGCCGCCGACGTGCTGGACCTCGCCCGGGAGGCGGGGGTGGGCCACGTGGTCGACCTGTCCGGCGAGCCGACGACGTGGTGGGGCGCGGTGACCGCGGCGGTCGAGGCCGCCGGTCCGGCCTGGACCCACCTGTGGCCGGGCGACTTCATGGAGAACTCGCTGGCCTGGGCGCCGCAGATCGCCGCGTCGAGGACGGTGCGCGAGCCCTACCCGCACGGCCGCAGCGCGCCGACGGCGATGGACGACATCGCCCGGGTGGCCGCGGTCGCCCTGCTGTCGGACGCGCACGTCGGCCGGGCGCTGTCGCTGACCGGTCCCGAGGTGCTCACCCGCGTCGAGCTCGCCGCGCGCATCGGCGACGCCATCGGATCGCCCGTCGAGTTCCAGACCGTCTCCCGGGACGAGGCCGTCGCCGAGTTGACCGCGACGATGGGCGACGAGGCCGGGTGGTACGTCGACACGATCCTCGCCGGGTGCGTCGACAACCCGGTCGAGGCGAACACGGTCGTGCAGGAGGTCACCGGCGAGCCCGCGACGACCTTCGCGGAGTGGGCGCGGGCGCACGCCGCGGCCTTCCGCGGCTAGGATCGGCGTCGTCCGGGTTCCGGCGCCCGCCCCGCGACCCGCCCCTGGGGGCCCCGCGGCGCGGGCTGCTATCCTTCGGAATGCGACCACCCTGTCGCACGTTGACTCGTGTGTCAGGGCGATCAAGTGGAGCCCCGCTCCCACCCGTCACCCCCGCGGTGCACGGGTCCGGTCCGCCGGTGAGGTTCCGCCGTTTCGGTGGGGCTCGTCGGCTGTGATCGATTCTGGGTCTCCGCTCCGTCGCTCCACACGACGTCGATACGAGGAGACCCCATCAGCACAGAGACGCGCATCAACGACCGCATCCGCGTTCCCGAGGTCCGCCTGGTCGGGCCGAACGGGGAACAGGTCGGCATCGTGCGTATCGAGGACGCCCTCCGGCTCGCCGAGGAGGCCGAGCTCGACCTCGTCGAGGTCGCGGCCCAGGCCCGCCCCCCGGTCTGCAAGCTCATGGACTACGGCAAGTTCAAGTACGAGAGCGCGCAGAAGGCCCGGGAGTCCCGTCGTAACCAGCAGCTGACCACGATCAAGGAGCAGAAGCTCCGCCCGAAGATCGACACCCATGACTACGAGACCAAGAAGCGCAACGTCGTGCGCTTCCTCGAGGGTGGCAACAAGGTCAAGGTCACGATCATGTTCCGTGGTCGCGAGCAGTCCCGCCCCGAGCTGGGGTTCCGGCTGCTGCAGCGGCTCGCCGAGGACGTCATCGAGCTGGGCACGGTCGAGGCGGCGCCCAAGCAGGACGGCCGCAACATGACGATGGTGATCGCACCGAACAAGAAGCCGGCACCACGCGCCCGCACGACCGACCAGGCGGCAGCACCCGCCGCGGACGCGCAGACCTGACGGCGGGAGACCGCCGGTACGACCACTCGACGCCCCCGGTCCACGGGGGCGTCCTGGCGAACGGAACTGCCATGCCCAAGAACAAGACGCACAGCGGGATCTCCAAGCGGGTCCGGATCACCGGGAGCGGCAAGCTCATGCGCCAGCAGACCGGCCTGCGGCACCGGCTCGAGGTCAAGTCGAGCAAGGAGACCCGCGACCTGTCCGGCCGAGTTCCGGTGGCCAAGGCCGACGTCAAGCGCGTCAAGAAGATGCTCGGCCGCTGACGGCCCGGTTCCACCCCCTCCCGCCGACCGGGCCCGGCACGCCCTCCGGGTACCGGCCCACTACGTAAGGACACCCCCATGGCACGCGTGAAGCGCGCGGTCAACGCCCAGAAGAAGCGCCGCACGACCCTGGAGATGGCCAGCGGCTACCGGGGCCAGCGGTCCCGGCTGTACCGCAAGGCGAAGGAGCAGATGCTCCACTCGCTGAACTACGCCTACCGGGACCGCCGTGCGCGCAAGGGCGACTTCCGCCAGCTGTGGATCACCCGGATCAACGCCGCGGCCCGCGCCAACGGCATGACCTACAACCGCTTCATCCAGGGCCTCAAGGCCGCGGGTGTCGAGGTCGACCGCAAGGTCCTGGCCGACCTCGCGGTCACCGACTCGGCCGCGTTCGCGGCGCTGGTCGGGGTCGCGAAGGCCAACGTGCCCGCGCAGCCCGCCCCCGCGCAGGACGGGTCGGCGGCCTGAGCCGTCCGGCCGTCCCGGGAGCCGCTCCCGACGCACCGCCCGGCACCGAGCGCACCCCGCGTGTCGTCGCAGCCCGCAAGCTGCTGCGCCGCGCGGGGCGCGATCGGGCCGGGCGGTTCCTCGTCGAGGGGGCGCAGGCCGTCCGCGAGGCGCTGACCGGCGCCACGGTCCGCGAGCTGTTCGTCACCCCCGCCGCGGCCGACCGGCACCCCGACCTGGTGGCGGCGGCGTCCGCGGCGGGG
>JASLAP010000517.1 GCA_030147065.1 Pseudonocardia sp.
GCCGCCCGTCCCGCGGCCAAGCCCGCCGAGGGCGGCGCCGCGCCGCGCCGCACCAAGAAGGGCAAGCCGGTCATGCCCTCCTGGGACGAGGTGCTGCTCGGGGTCCGCGGCCAGCGCTGATCCGGCGCTGGAACCGACGTCCGTTCGCGCAGCCCGTCGCGGGTCGCGCAGCCCGTCTGGTGCCCTCGCAGCCTGCCAGCGCGTTGCGACGGCACCTCGCGGTCTGCGCGACACTCAACCGGCTGCGAACGTGGGGCCGCGCCGGGCGGCTGCGATCGCTGCCACCTGACCGGACGATCAGGGTTCGCCGAGCAACCCCAGCAGCATCGCCACCCACGCCGCGACCAGCCCGGCGGTCGTCCCGATCGCCGGCCACCGCCAGAACGGCGTATGCCGCAGCAGGTACAGCGACGGCGCCAGGCCCGCGCTGACCACCAGGTTGGCCGGGATCCACAGCAGCCCGAAGGCGTCGGCGAAGGCCGTGCTGAGCGCCACGTCGGCGATCGTGACCAGCACCGCGAAGAACGCCGAGACGGTCAGCCCGGTGGCCCACGGCGTCGGCCCGGGCGGGCGGGCGGCCAGTCGCGGGGTGGGCCCCGGTGCGCCGACCCGGACCGACTCGATCTCCCCGGTGGTCGGGTCGGTGAACTCCACCGGCCGGCCCAGCACGTCGGCCACCCGGCCGGCCAGCTGCAACCCGCGCCGGCGCAGCAGCGCCCGCTCCCGCGGCCCCCCGTTGCGGGCCGCGACCACGGCCATCGCGGACCACTCGCGGACCGCGTCCTGCAGCTCGGCGGGCAGCGGGGCGTCGCCCGGCTGCCGGTCCCCCAGTTCCACCCGATCCCCCGTGGCCGCTCCCGCCCTGCCCCCGCGAGCGTCGGCCCGGCCAAGCCCCGTCGCTCCCACCAACCCTACGGGTGCCCGAGGGTGTGGAACGCGACGGCCGCGGCCGTCGCCACGTTCAGCGAGTCCACACCGGACGCCATCGGGATGCGGATCCGCAGGTCAGCCGCCTTCAAGGCGTCATCGGTCAGGCCCGGACCCTCCGCGCCGAGCAGCACCGCGACCCGCCGCCCGCCGACGTCGGCGGCGCTGAGCGGGACCGCGCCGGGGGCCGGGGTGAGCGCGGCGACCGCCATCCCGGCGCCGCGCAGCACGTCCAACGAGGCCGGCCACGGGCCCGGCAGCTCGGCGAACGGCACCCGCAGCACGTGCCCCATGGACACCCGCACGCTGCGCCGGTAGAGCGGGTCGGAGCAGCGCGGGCCGAGCAGGACGCCGTCCACGCCGAGCGCCGCGGCGTTGCGGAACAGCGCGCCCAGGTTCTCGTGGTCGTTGACGCCCTCCAGCACGGCCACCAGCCGGGCATCGCGCACCACGTCGTCGACGAGCGGCGGGACGGCCCGGTCGGCCACCGCCAGCACCCCGCGGTTGAGGTGGAACCCGACCACCTGGGCCATCGTGTCCGCGTCGGTCACGTACGCCGGGACGTCGAGGACGGCCAGGTCGTCGCCGAGCTCGTCGAAGCGGCGGGCGACACCGAGCAGGGACCGCACCGGGTACGGCGAGTGGATCATGCGCCGGACCACCACGACCCCCTCGGCGATCACCAGCCCGCGGCCGCCGGGGCGGTCCGGGCGGCGGTCGGCCGCGGTGAGGTCGCGGTAGTCGTCCAGCCGCGGATCGGCCGGCTCGGAGACCGGGATGAGCATCGCCACGACCGACGATCGTTCCAGGTGGTCCGTCGGGGTCCGCCCCGGTCATCCGGTCGGGCGTAGCGGCGGGATCACGGGTGTGTCACGGTGGACAACCTCCCGGGATCCGCTGCCGGACCGCAGGTCACGGCCTGCCGTGCCACAGTGGGGTCGCAACCGCCCGGGGGCCGGCCCGGCCAGGCAGGGAGGCAGTGCACGTATGGGCCAGGACGTCGACCGGCGCACGTTCAGTCGACGGGACCGCCAGCACTACCGGGCGAAGGTGCGGAGCTGCCTCGACACTCTCGCCGAGATGCTGCGCAGCCACCCGTTCGCCGACGACGAGCCGATGACCGGCATCGAGGTCGAGCTCAACCTCGTCGACGACCGGCTGGCCCCGTCGTTCGCCGGGGCGGCGGTCCTGGCGGCGATCGGGTCCGCGGAGTTCCAGTCCGAGCTCGGCCGCTGGAACATGGAGCTCAACCTGCCGCCCCGGCCGCTGCCCGGCGACCAGTGGCGCGACCTGGAGCACCAACTGCTCGACGAGCTCGCCGTCGCCGGCGCCAAGGCCCGGGACTGCGGGTCGCGGCTGGCGGTGATCGGCATCCTGCCGACCCTGCAGCGGGCCGACCTGGTCGTCGAGTCGCTGTCGCCGGACGAGCGCTACCGGGTGCTCAACGAGCAGATGCTGGGCCTGCGCGGCGAGCCGATCCGGCTGGACATCGCCGGCGACGACCCGTCCGGCCGCCACGACCTGCCGCCCGACCACCTCACCGCCGACTTCGACTCGATCGCCCCCGAGGCGGCGTGCACCTCGATGCAGCTGCACCTGCAGGTGCACCCGGAGTCGTTCGCCGGGTACTGGAACGCCGCCCAGTGCGTGTCCGGCGTGCAGCTCGCGGTGGGCGCGAACTCGCCGTTCCTGCTGGGCGCGCGGCTGTGGGCGGAGACCCGCATCCCGCTGTTCGAGCAGTCCTGCGACGTCCGCACCCCCGAGCTGCGCAACCAGGGCGTGCGGCCGCGGGTCTGGTTCGGCGAGCGGTGGATCACCTCGATCCTGGACCTGTTCGAGGAGAACGCCCGCTACTTCCCGGCGCTGATGCCGGTCACCGAGGACACCGACCCGACCGCCGACCTGGCCGCGGGCCGCGTCCCCGCGCTGGACGAGCTGCGCCTGCACAACGGCACGATCTGGCGCTGGAACCGCCCGGTGTACGACATCGCGAACGGCGAGCCGCACGTGCGGGTGGAGAACCGGGTGCTGCCGGCCGGCCCGACCGCGGTCGACATGGTCGCCAACGCGCTGTTCTTCTACGGCCTGGTCCGCTCGCTGACCGACGCCGAGCGCCCGCTGTGGACGTCGATGTCGTTCGAGGCCGTGGAGGAGAACTTCACGACCGCGGCCCGGCACGGCCTGGAGGGCCCGCTGTACTGGCCGGGCTCGGGCTGGATCCGGCCGGACGAGCTGGTGCTGCGCAAGCTCCTGCCCCGCGCCGCCGACGGCCTGGCCCGGTGGGGCGTCACCGGCGCGGTCATCGACCGCTACCTGTCGGTCATCGAGCGGCGGTGCGCGTTGCGGCGCACCGGGGCGTCGTGGCAGACGGACACGGTGGCCGCGCTGCAGAACCGCGGGGCGGACCGCCAGGAGGCCCTGCGCGGCATGCTGGACCGGTACCTGGAGTCCTCCGAGTCCAACGACCCCGTCCACACCTGGCCCCTCCCCACCTGACCCCTCCCCCCGAGCCCTTCCCCCGGCACCGCCCCCGCCCGGACGAAAGCCGCTCTCGCCCCGTCCAAACGAGCGAGAGCGACTCTCGTAGCGCGAGGAACCTAAGGCTCGCCATGGGGCGATCCCCTGACCCGCGTTAGCGACTGCAAAGGGGGGTTCCGTTCGGGCCCGCGGGCCGCGCCGCCGCTCCTACTGTCGCTCCCGTTCGACGGTGTCCCGATCGTCCGGGTCACCGCACCACACCAGCGATCCGCGCCCGCCCGCCCGGGTGCGGATCCCGCACGCCCGTGGACGGGGGACCCCATGTCTCAGCGACCCGCTCCGACCCGCACCGCACCCGGTCGCGGGTGAGTGCCGTGGCCAGGTTCCGGCTGTTCGGCCGCCCCCAGGACGACACGGAGCAGCCCGGGTGGCCCCCGACCGGTCCGAACCGGGTGCCGCCCGGACCGGCGGGCCCGTTCCCCACCGGCTCGGACGGCGCCGCGGCCGGCGGAACCCCGTTCAGCCACGACCGCCCGGCCGGACCGCCGACGGCGACCGGCAGCTGGCCGGCCGGCCAGGCAGCCCGACCGGCGACCGGGCGCTACCCCGGCGACCCCCCGACGAACCCGCACGGCTACCCGCCCGTCGCCGGGCCGCCGCCCGGTGCGCGGATCGGCGCGGCACCTGGGACCGCGGGCCCGGCCCCTTACCCGGACCGCGCCGATGCGGCCGTCCTGGCCGGCGCGTTCGCCGCGGACTACCTGTCCTGGGACGAGGACGACCCGGCCCGCCGGGGCCGGGTCCTGGCCGGCTACCTGCCGGCCACCGGCGTCGACCCGGTCCGGCTGGGCTGGTCGGGGCGGGGACGGCAGCGCGCCGAGTTCGTGCTCACCGGCCGCGTGCGACCGGACGGCGAGGGCCGGGTGCTGGTCGACGTCCGGGTCCGCGTGACGCCGTACCGGGAGGTGCCCGGTGAGCGCCTCCCGGGCCCGGCGGTCGAGCCCGAGCCCGGGGTCGGTGCACCGGCGGCGGCCCCCGCGCCCACCGGGCGTGGCTGGCGCAGCCTCGCCTCCTGCTGGGTCCGGCTGACCGTCCCGGTGGTGCTGGACGGCGACCGGCTGCTCGTCGACGCCTGGGAGGAGCTGATCGGGGCCGACCTGCCGCCGGTGCCCGCCACCACGACCCGCCCGCCCGCCCGCCCCGATCACGCCCTCGCCGAGGACGATCTCGAACCGCGGGCGACCCGATGAGCGGCCCGGACATGCGCCCGCCCCTGGTCGCCGGGATCGCGGCCGGGGTGGGCACCAGCACGCTCGCCGCGGCGCTGCACGCCCACGACGGGGGTGTGCTCGACCGGCGCGCAGACGTCGTGGTATGCGGTCCCACGACGGAGTCGCTGCGGGCCGCTGCCGCGGTGACCGGCCCCGGTCCGCGTCCCGTCCTGGTCGTGACCGGCGGACCGATGGCCGCACCGGTCCCGGCCGCCCTGCGGGCCCGGTTCGGCGCGGTGGTCGAGGTCCCGCACGTCGGCCGGTGGGCCGGCCGGGAAGCGCCGGTCGCCGAGGCCGCGGGGGTCCTCGTGGAGCCGCACCAGCCCGCAGCGCTGCACCGCTACGCGGCGGCGCTGCGGATCGTGGTGGCGGCACTGCTCGGCTCGGGGCAGTTGGGCGCGGACCCGCCCGCCGTGGTCCGGGGACGCCCGGTCGAGCCACGGCGGGACCGCCGCCCGGCCGTCCCGGCCGCGCACCGGACAGCCGCGGTGGTCGAACCCGCCACCACCCCGGCCCGCCGCGAACTCCCCCGCGGAGCGCACCGGCACGGCCCCGCCCCCGCCGCGGTCCCGCCGGTCGACGGCCGGGGCGGCCGCCCGCCCCGGATCCCGGCGCCGCGCGAGCCAGAGGCCGACACCCGTCCGACCTGCCGCCCACGCGAGAGCCGGCACGCCCGCTCGGCCGACTCGATCCCGACCCGCCGCACCCGACCACGCCGCACGCCCGCCACCGACGCCGATCCGGAACCGCACCACGCCTCTCCGGGAGCCCCGACGGGCGAGGACGCACGACCCGCCTCCGGTGCTGGTACGGGCGCCCGTGCCGCAACCACGACCGCAACCGGACCGA
>JASLAP010000533.1 GCA_030147065.1 Pseudonocardia sp.
CGCCTTCGACAGCCTGGGCCTGTTCGGGCTCATCGAGATGGCCCTGTTCATCGGCACCGTGTTCGTCGCCTACGCCTACGTGTGGCGGCGTGGCGGCCTGGAATGGGACTGACCAGGCGATGACCCCGACGACGTCCCGCCGGCGACAGGCTCCCTGAGAGGTTCGGACACATGGGTATCGAGGAGAAGCTCCCCAGCGGGTTCCTGCTCACCTCGGTCGAGACGATCGCCGGGTACATGCGCAAGAACTCGCTCTGGCCGGCCACCTTCGGGCTGGCCTGCTGCGCGATCGAGATGATGACCACCGGTGCGCCGCGCTACGACCTGGCCCGGTTCGGCATGGAGGTGTTCCGGGCCTCGCCCCGGCAGGCCGACCTGATGATCGTGGCCGGCCGGGTGAGCAACAAGATGGCCCCGGTGCTGCGCCAGATCTACGACCAGATGCCCGAGCCGCGCTGGGTGCTGGCGATGGGCGTGTGCGCGTCGTCGGGCGGCATGTTCAACAACTACGCGATCGTCCAGGGCGTCGACCACATCGTGCCGGTCGACATGTACCTGCCGGGCTGCCCGCCGCGCCCGGAGATGCTGATGGACGCGATCCTGAAGATCCACGCCAAGATCATGGACGAGCCGCTCGGGCCGAAGCGGGCCGCCGAGCTGGTGGCCAGCGGGCACCAGACCGAGCTGGTGCCGTCCTCGATCAAGTACGCGCCGAAGAAGAAGCGCTCGGCGGACCCGGTCCGGCCGGGCACGATCGACGCCCGCACGACCACGACCCCGGGGAACTGAGCACGATGGCCGACGAGGACGCCAAGGGCACCTCCAAGGAGAGCGCCGAGCCCACCGGCGGCGCGCAGTCCTCCGCCGAGCGGAGCGGCGCCGACGTCACCGCGCAGCGGGCGGCGGGCGGGGAGCCGCCGACCGAGGGCGAGGTCGAGCAGACCACCGACCCCGCCGGCGTCGCCCCGGAGGGCGGCACCCGCACGGCCGTGCCGTCCGCCCGCAGCCGGGAGGGCATGTTCGGCGTGCAGGGCTCGGGCGACACCTCCGGCTTCGGCGGCCTGCGGCTGCCCGGCTACGCCCCGGCCCCGGCCGAGCGCCCGTTCGGCGGCTGGTTCGACGAGTTCGCCGACGACGTCGCCGAGGCGCTGGTCGAGCGCGGGGTGGCCCGCGGGGCGGTGCAGCAGATCACCATCGACCGCGGCGAGATCACCTTCTACGTGCGCCGCGAGAGCATCGTGGAGATGTGCCGCACCCTGCGGGACGACCCGGCGCTGCGCTTCGAGCTCTGCTCCTCGGTCTCCGGGGTCGACTACGGCGCCGGCGTCGACTCCCGGCTGCACGTGGTCTACCACCTGCTGTCGATGACCTACCGGCGGCGCGTCCGGCTGGAGGTCGTGCTGGACGTCGACGACCCGCACCTGCCGAGCGTCGTCGAGGTCTACCCGACCGCGGACTGGCACGAGCGGGAGACCTGGGACATGTTCGGGGTGATCTTCGACGGGCACCCGGCGCTGACCCGGATCCTGATGCCGGACGACTGGGAGGGACACCCCCAGCGCAAGGACTACCCGCTGGGTGGCATCCCGGTGGAGTACAAGGGCGCGGAGATCCCTCCGCCCGATGAGCGGCGGGCCTACTCATGACCCTCCGCGGTTGCCAGGAGGTGGCGGCATGACCGACATCCGCGACGACAGCCCCGCTCCCGCCGAGGAGCGGATCACCACCGAGGGACCGGTCTACACCGTCACCGGTGGCGACTGGGACACCCTGATCGACGTCGAGCACGACGACCGCATCGTGATCAACATGGGTCCGCAGCACCCGTCCACGCACGGCGTGCTGCGGCTTGTGCTCGAGCTTGAGGGCGAGACCGTGCAGCAGGCCCGGTCGGTGATCGGCTACCTGCACACCGGCATCGAGAAGAACTGCGAGTACCGCAACTGGACCCAGGGCGTCACGTTCGTGACCCGGATGGACTACCTGGCGCCGATCTTCAACGAGGTGGGCTACTGCCTCGGGGTGGAGAAGCTGCTCGGGGTCGAGGCGCCGCGCCGCGCCCAGCAGGCCCGGGTGCTGCTCATGGAGCTCAACCGGATCGGCTCGCACCTGGTCGCGCTGGCCACCGGCGGCATGGAGCTGGGCGCGCTGACCGGCATGACCGCCGGGTTCCGCGAGCGCGAGGAGGTCCTGCACCTGCTGGAGTTCCTCACCGGGCTGCGGATGAACCACGCCTACGTCCGCCCCGGCGGGCTGGCCCAGGACTTCCCGGACGGCTGGCAGGCCAAGGTCACCGACTTCGTCGGGGTGATGCGCAAGCGGCTGCCCGACTACGACAAGCTGCTCACCGGCCAGCCGATCTGGCGCCAGCGCCTGGAGAACGTCGGCTACCTGCCGCTGGACGGGTGCCTGGCGCTCGGCGCGACCGGCCCGATCCTGCGCTCCGCGGGGCTGCCCTGGGACCTGCGCAAGGTCGAGCCGTACTGCGGCTACGAGGAGTACGACTTCGAGGTCCCGACCGCGACCGAGGCCGACTGCTACGCCCGGTACCGGCTGCGGGTGGCCGAGATGCACGAGTCGCTCAAGATCGTCGAGCAGGTCGTGGCGAACATGGAGCCCGGCCCGGTGATGGTGGCCGACCGCAAGATCGCCTGGCCGGCCCAGCTCTCGGTCGGTGCGGACGGCATGGGCAACTCCCTCGAGCACGTCCGCAAGATCATGGGTCAGTCGATGGAGTCGCTGATCCACCACTTCAAGCTGGTCACCGAGGGGTTCTCGGTGCCGGCGGGGCAGACCTACACCGCGGTCGAGTCGCCGCGCGGCGAGCTGGGCTACCACCTGGTCTCCGACGGCGGCACCCGGCCGCTGCGCGTGCACGTGCGCGAACCCAGCTTCGTGAACCTGCAGACGATGCCGGCGATGAGCGAGGGCGGCATGATCGCCGACGTGATCGCCGCGGTCGCCTCGATCGACCCCGTCATGGGAGGCGTGGACCGATGACGTTGCCTGGGGGCAACCCGGAGATGAACAGCCCGGTCGCGGCGGCTCCCGAGGAGGTCGTCTGGGAGCCGGTGGTCGAGCAGGGCGGCCCGGTCTCCCCGGTGTTCGACGAGCTCACCCGCCAGCGCACCAAGGAGATCATCGCCCGGTACCCGCAGTCCCGCTCGGCGCTGCTGCCGCTGCTGCACCTGGTGCAGTCGGTGCAGGGCCACGTCAGCCAGGACGGCATCCGGTACTGCGCCGAGGCCCTGGAGCTGACCACCGCCGAGGTGTCCGCGGTGGCCACCTTCTACACGATGTACAAGCGCACCCCGTGCGGTGAGCACCTGGTCAGCGTGTGCACCAACACGCTGTGCGCGGCGCTCGGCGGCGACGACATCTACCGGCGGCTCAGCGAGAAGCTCGGCGTCGGGCACGAGGAGACCGCGGGGGAGCCGGGCAGCACCGGCTCGATCACCCTGGAGCACGCCGAGTGCCTGGCCGCCTGCGACCTGGCCCCGGTGCTGCAGGTCAACTACGAGTACTTCGACAACCAGACCGTCGGCACCGCCGAGGAGCTGGTCGAGGCGCTGCAGCGGGGCGAGAAGCCGCACCCCACCCGCGGCGCCCCGCTCACCGACCTGCGCACGGTGTCGCTGGAACTGGCCGGGATCTTCCCCGACCTGGAGCGCACCGTGGAGGGCGCGTCGCTGGCCGACGAGACCGTGCGCGGCGCCCGGCTGGCCGCCGACCGGGGCTGGCAGGCCCCGCCGATGCCCGACAGCCCGCCCGACCTGCCGGCACTCCCGGAGAAGAAGTGATGACCGCACCCACCCCCGCCCCGCTCACCCCGGTGCTGACCCGGCGCTGGCTCTCGCCGCGGTCCTGGTCGATCGACACCTACGAGCAGCTGGAGGGCTACCAGGCCCTGCGGTTCGCCCTGGGCAAGGAGCCGGACCGGCTCATCCAGCTGGTCAAGGACTCCGGGCTGCGCGGGCGCGGCGGCGCCGGCTTCCCGACCGGCATGAAGTGGGGCTTCATCCCGCAGATCAAGCCGGGCGAGCGGCCGACCGGTCCGGGCGCCAAGCCCAAGTACCTCGTCATCAACGCCGACGAGGGCGAGCCCGGGACCTGCAAGGACATCCCGACGATGATGGCCGACCCGCACTCGCTGGTGGAGGGCTGCATCATCACCAGCTACGCGATCCGGTCGAACTTCTGCGCGATCTACATCCGCGGTGAGGCGCTGCACCCCATCCGCCGGGTGCGCCGCGCGGTCGAGGAGGCCTACGCCAAGGGCTACCTCGGCAAGGACATCCTCGGCTCGGGCTTCGACCTGGACATCGTGGTGCACGCCGGCGCCGGCGCCTACATCTGCGGCGAGGAGACGGCGCTGCTCGACTCGCTGGAGGGACGTCGCGGTCAACCCCGGCTCAAGCCTCCCTTCCCGGCCACGTCGGGGCTCTACGCCTCGCCCACTGTGGTCAACAACGTCGAGACGATCGCCTCGGTTCCCGCCATCGTGATGGGCGGCAGCGACTGGTTCCGCACCATGGGCTCGGAGAAGAGCCCCGGCCCGAAGATCTACTCGGTGTCCGGGCACGTCGAGCGCCCCGGCCAGTACGAGGCCCCGCTGGGCATCACCCTGCGCCAGCTGCTGGAGCTGGCCGGCGGCATGAAGGACGGCATCCCGCTGAAGTTCTGGACGCCGGGCGGCTCGTCCACCCCGCTGTTCACCGCCGAGCACCTGGACGTCCCGCTGGACTTCGAGGGCGCGGCGGCGGCCGGGTCGATGCTGGGCACCACGGCCGTGCAGGTGTTCAACGAGACCGTCTCGGTCCCGTGGGCGGTCATGAAGTGGACCGAGTTCTACAAGCACGAGAGCTGCGGCAAGTGCACCCCGTGCCGGGAGGGCACCTACTGGCTGGTGCAGATCCTGGAGCGGATGGTGCACGGCGAGGGCACCGAGGCCGACGTCGAGACCATGCTCGACATCTGCGACAACATCCTGGGCCGCTCGTTCTGCGCCCTCGGTGACGGCGCCACCAGCCCGATCACCAGCGCCATCAAGTACTTCCGCCAGGAGTTCCTGGACCTCATCGCGGCCCAGCCCGCGGTGGCGCACCCGGACCAGCTGGCCGAGCTGAGCGGAGCCACGGCGTGACCATCGCCCCGGAGGAGAAGCAGGAAACCCGCCCCGTCCCGGAGGGGCACGTCCGGCTGACCATCGACGGCCGGGAGATCGACGCCCCGCAGGGCGAGCTGCTGATCCGGGCCTGCGAGCGGCTCGGGATCATCGTCCCGCGGTTCTGCGACCACCCGCTGCTGGACCCGGCCGGGGCCTGCCGGCAGTGCCTGGTCGAGGTGGAGATGGGCGGGCGGCCGATGCCCAAGCCGCAGGCCAGCTGCACCATGACGGTCGCCGACGGCATGGTCGTCAAGACCCAGCACACCTCCCCGGTGGCCGCCAAGGCCCAGGAGGGGGTGATGGAGCTGCTGCTCATCAACCACCCGCTGGACTGCCCGGTCTGCGACAAGGGCGGCGAGTGCCCGCTGCAGAACCAGGCGATGAGCACCGGGCGCACCGACTCCCGGTTCCTGGACGAGAAGCGCACCTTCGCCAAGCCGCTGCCGATCTCCACGCAGGTGCTGCTGGACCGCGAGCGCTGCGTGCTCTGCCAGCGCTGCACCCGGTTCTCCGAGGAGATCGCCGGCGACCCGTTCATCGACCTGCTCGAGCGCGGCGCGAACCAGCAGATCGGGGTCGCCGAGGACCAGCCGTTCCAGAGCTACTTCTCCGGCAACACCATCCAGATCTGCCCGGTCGGGGCGCTCACCAGCGCCGCCTACCGGTTCCGGTCGCGCCCGTTCGACCTGGTCTCCACGATGGGCGTGGACGAGCACACCTCCAGCGGGGCGGCGATCCGGATCGACACCCGCCGCGGCACCGTGCTGCGCCGGCTGGCGGGCAACGACCCCGAGGTCAACGAGGAGTGGATCGACGACAAGGTCCGCTTCGGGTTCCGCTACCTGGCCTCGAAGGGCCGGATCACCCGGCCGATGGTCCGCGGCGCGGACGGCGTGCTGGCCGAGACGTCCTGGACCGAGGCGCTCGACGTCGCCGCGCGGGGGCTGCTGGCCGCGAAGGCCGGTGGGATCGGCGTGTTGACCGGGGGCCGGCTGACCGTCGAGGACGCCTACGCCTACGCCAAGTTCGCCCGGCTCGCCGCGGGCACCAACGACGTGGACTTCCGGGCCCGCCCGCACTCGGGCGAGGAGCTGGACTTCCTGGCCTCGCAGGTGGTCGGGCGCGGCCCGGAGCGGCTGGACTACACCCGGCTGGAGGCCGCCCCGGCGGTGCTCTGCGTGGCGCTGGAGCCGGAGGAGGAGGCGCCCGTCGTCTACCTGCGGCTGCGCAAGGCCGCCCGCAAGCACGGCCAGCAGGTCTTCCACGTCGGCCAGTGGACGACGCCCGCGGTGGAGCGCACCTCGCGCGACACCGGCGCCGCGTCACCGGCCGCCAAGGACAACCTGATCCCGGCGGTGCCCGGGGCCGAGGCGGCCGTGCTGGCCGACCTGCCGGCCGCCGTGGTCGAGGCGCTCAGCGGCGGCCCTGCCGATGCGCGCTCCGCTGACGCTCCGCGCGGGGTCATCCTGGTCGGCGAGCGCGCCGCCGAGGTGCCCGGCCTGTACTCCGCGGTCGCGCTGCTCGGCGAGCGCACCGGCGCGGCGGTGGGCTGGATCCCGCGCCGGGCCGGCGAGCGCGGCGCGCTGGACGCCGGCGCCGCCCCGTCGCTGCTGCCCGGTGGC
>JASLAP010000572.1 GCA_030147065.1 Pseudonocardia sp.
AGCCCGGCCCGGCCCTGCACGACCGGAATCCGGCCGAGCAGCGCGCCGAGCAGGGTGGTCTTGCCCGACCCGTTCGCGCCGGTGACGACCACCCGGTCCGCCCAGTCGACCTGGGCGGTGACCGGGCCGAGGGTGAAGTCCCCGCGCCGGACGACCGCGTCGGTCAGCGAGGCCACCACGGCGCCCGAGCGCGGCGCGGCGGCGATGGTCATCCGCAGCTCCCACTCCTTGCGCGGCTCCTCGACGACGTCCAGGCGCTCGATCATGCGCTGGGTCTGGCGGGCCTTCGCGGCCTGCTTCTCGCTGGCCTCGGTGCGGGTCTTGCGGCTGATCTTGTCGTTGTCGGTGGCCTTGCGGCGGGCGTTGCGCACCCCGGCGGCCATCCAGTTGCGCTGCATCTGGGCCCGTTCCTTGAGCCCGCCGAGCCGGTCGTCGTACTCCTCGTAGGCCTCCCGGGCGTGCCGCCGGGCCACCGCCCGCTCGGCCAGGTAGGCCTCGTAGCCGCCGTCGTAGATCCCGACCTGCTGCTGGGCCAGGTCCAGCTCGACGATCCGGTTCACCGTGCGGGCCAGGAACTCGCGGTCGTGGCTGACGATCACCGTGGGGCTGCCGCTGCCGGTCCGGGCCCGTTCCTCGACGAACCGCTCCAGCCGCTCCAGGCCGTCCAGGTCGAGGTCGTTGGTCGGCTCGTCGAGCAGCAGCAGGTCGTAGCGGGACAGGAGCAGGGCGGCCAGCCCGGCCCGGGCCGCCTGCCCGCCGGACAGCGCGGTCATCAGCGCCGTCGCCGGGTCCACCGCCAGCCCGACGTCGGCCAGCACCTGGCCGGTGCGCTCCTCCAGATCGGCACCGCCCAGCGCCAGCCAGCGGTCCAGCGCCGCGGAGTAGTCGTCGTCGGCGCCCGGCGCGCCCTCGCCCATGGCGATCGCGGCCGCGTCCATCGCGTCCTGGGCGGCGCCGACGCCGGTCCGCCGGGCCAGGAACGCCGCGACCGCCTCGCCCGGGCGGCGCTCCGGCTCCTGCGGCAGGTGCCCGATCGTGGCCCCCGGCGGGCTGACCGCGACGGTGCCCTCCTCGGGCTCGAGCTCGCCGGCCAGCATCCGCAGCAGGGTCGACTTGCCGGCCCCGTTCACCCCGACCAGGCCGACCACGTCGCCGGGGGCGATCACCAGGTCCAGCCCGGAGAACAGCACCCGGGCCCCGTGCCCCGCGGCCAACCCCGTGGCCTTCACCGTCACGCTCATCTCCCCACCACGCTACCGCCCCACCCCCTCCGCCCCACCCTCCCGCTCACCCCGCGCCCCCATGTCAGGAAAGCCACTTTCAGGACGGATTCGGTCCTGAAAGTGGCTTTCCTGCCATCCGCGGGGTGGGGCCGGGGGAGGGGTCAGACGCGGGCACCGAGGAGGGCGATGGGCGGACGGCGGGTGGCGGACCAGGTGGCGATCAGGGTGGTCGTGGCGGTGACCAGGTAGAGGCCGCCGGCCAGCCCGAGCACCGGCACCCACGGCAGGACCAGGGTCGCCTCCCCGGTCACCGCGGCCGTGGTGCCCAGCACCGCGACGAACGCGCCCCCCGCGGCCAGCACCCCCAGCACCAGCCCGACCGTGGTCACCGCGGCCGACTCCAGCAGCGCGGCGCGCAGCACCTGGCCCCGGGTCAGCCCGGAGACCCGGGCGGTGGCGAACTCGGCCGGTCGCGGGGCCGTCCCCACCACCACCGCGTTGATCGCGCCGATCAGCGCGTACAGCCCGCCCAGCCCCATGATCACCAGGAAGACGGCGACGTTGGTGGCGCCGCGGGCGGCGGAGTCGGCGGCGATCCACCCGGCCACCGGGCGCACCGCGCCGATCCCCGCCAGCTCGGCCAGCACCCGGTCCCGGTCCGCGCCCGGGGCCAGCCCGACCAGCGTCCGGGACGGCGCCGCGGCCAGCTCGGCCGCCGGGACCAGGCCGGCCGGCAGCAGCAGGTCCGCGCCGCCGCCGATGCCGTCGGGCACCTCGGCGACGATCGGCAGCGGACCGAGGTCGGTCGCGCCCACCCGGACCTCGACGGTGTCGCCGACCGACCCGCCGCCCGAGCCCGGCCCGGCGGCGACGGCCCGCCCGTCCAGCCCGGCGACGGCGTCGCTGCCGGGGTGGGCCAGGGCGTAGGCCGCCGGATCGACGGCCAGCGCGGTCCCGTCCTCCGACTCGGTCTCGTTGTCCTCGCCCGCGCCCCACCGCCAGGTGGTGGTCAGCGGCAGCGCCACCTCGGTGGACGCCCACGCCACGCCGGGCACGTCGACGACCCGGTCGCCGACCGGACCGGGCGCGTCCAGCACCAGGTCGCCGGCCGTGCCGCGGCGCTGCTGGGCCTCGCCGGCGGCGGCGACCGAGGTGAGCGTGCCGGCCTGGGCCAGCACCAGCCCGACCAGGACGATCACCGGCGCGGCGACGGCGGCACTGCGCCGCACGCCGTCGCGCAGGGCGGCCACGGCGAGCCCGCTGACCGGTCCGCGGGTCGGGAGGAGCGCGGCGATCGCCGGCACCAGCAGCGGGCTCAGCGCGCTGAGCGCCACCGCCAGGCACAGCGCCGCGTTGGGCGCCATCGCCTGCCCGCCGGCCGAGCCGCCGAACGGGGCGACGACCATCAGAGCCACCGCGCCCGCGGTGAACAGCAGCCCGACCCCCCACCGGGCCGCGGTCATCACCCGGGCGGCCTCGCCGATGTCGCGCAGCGCCTCCAACGGCGCCACCCGCGCCGCCCGGCGCGCCGCGACCAGCACCCCGGCCAGTGCGACTCCGATCCCGACCCCGGCGCTGACGCCGAGGATCCAGCTGCGCCACTGCGCGGTGAAGCCGTCGGGCACCATGCCCAGCCGGTTCAGCAACCAGGTCTGGAACCGCATCGCGAGCAGCCCGACCGGGATCCCGGCCGCGGTGCCGAGCGCGCCCAGCAGCAGCGCCTCGCCGGCCAGCAGCCGGCGCATCCCGGACCGGCGCAGCCCGAGCAGCCGGAGCAGGGCCAGGTCGCGGCGGCGCTGCGCCACGGTGAAGGCGAAGGTCGAGGAGACGATGAAGACCGCCAGGAACGCGGAGAAGGCCAGCGTCAACGCGCTCAGCGTGACCGCCACGGACGTGGCGTCGGTGAACCCCGCCCGCTCGGCCGGGCCGAGCCCGGGCGGCACCGGCAGGGTGGCCGCGGAGATCAGCACCAGCAGCGACGACTGCACCAGCGCGACACCCAGGCAGACGGTCAGCGCGGCCCCGGTGAACAGCGGCCAGCGCTCGGCGAAGGTGGCCCGGCTCAGGGTCAGCATCACCGCTCCAGCGCGACGAGCCGGTCGGCGACGTCCCGGGCGGTCGCGCCGGCCACCCGGTCGACGATGCGCCCGTCGCGCAGGAACACCACGGCGTCGGCGCGCGCGGCGGCGGCCGGGTCGTGGGTCACCATGACGATGGTCTGGCCGCGCCCGGCCATGGCCCCGAGCAGGTCCAGCACGGTGCGGGCGGCGGCGGAGTCCAGCGCGCCGGTCGGCTCGTCGGCGAACAGCACCTCCGGGCGGGTGACGATCGCCCGGGCCACGGCGACCCGCTGCTGCTCCCCGCCGGACAGCTCGCGCGGGCGGTGCCGGCCGCGGTCCCCCAGCCCGACCATGGCCAGCGCGGCCCGCACCTCCGCCCGGCTCGGGGCCCGCCCGGCCAGCCGCAGCGGCAGCGCCACGTTCTGCTCCGCGGTCAGCGCGCCGACCAGGTGGTAGCCCTGGAAGACGAAGCCGATGCGGTCGCGGCGCAGCGCGGTCAGCTCGTCGTCCGACGCCGCGGTGATGTCGGTGCCGCCGATCAGCACCTGCCCGGCGTCCACCCGCTCCAGGCCGGCCGCGCAGTGCAACAGCGTGGACTTGCCCGACCCGGACGGCCCCATCACCGCCGTCCACGCCCCGCGCGGGAAGTCGAGGTCGACGCCGTCGACGGCGCGGACCGCGGTCGGACCGCTGCCGTGGGTCCGGCGCACCCCGCGCAGCGCGACGGCGGCGGTGGCGACCGGGACCGTGCCCGGGACCTGCAAGTTGCTCACGGGAACCATCACACGCCGACCGGCGTTCCGCGGCATTGCGCCCACCCCCCGAACCCGGGGTAGGGCCCACCCCACCCGCTGTCCCTTCCCGCTCCTGCACCTGGCCGAGAACCCACGGAGAGCGGCTCTCGTTCTGCCACGCTGGGCGAAGGTCGCTCTCGTTCGCTTGGCCGGGCTGCAGGACGAGAGTCGCTTTCGCGCGGCCTGGGTGGGCGAGAGTCGCTTTCGCTCGGCCCGGGTGGGCGAGAGTCGCTTTCGCCCGGCTTGGACGAGAGTCGCCTTCGTTCGGCCGGCTCGGACGAGAGTCGCTTTCGCCCGCCCCGTCGTGGGGCCGAGACTCGTGTCGGCCTGCCCCCGGCCCGCCGAGCGGACGAGAGCGGCGTTCGTCCAGCTATGTCGAACGAGAGTCGCTTTCGTTCGGCCACATTGGACGAGAGTCGCTTTCGTTCACGTCGGCGCCGGTGAGCTGCAGAGTGCTGGACAGGGTGCCCGGCACCGAGCCGGCGTTGGTCACCTGGAAGGTGACGTCGCGGGTGAACCCGGGGGCGATGCTGGTCGCGATGAACAACTCGACGGTGCCGGGTGCGGCGCCCACGACGAGGTCGAGGGTGCCGCTGGTGATGGTGCCGCCGGGGCCTTGCTCGGTGTCGCTGAACGCCGCGTAGGTGCCCACGCCGATCTCCGCGACGACCAGCACGACGGCCGCGATCCCGGCTGCGCGGCGGACCTTCGTGTTCTGCAGAATAGTCATGGGTGTCCTCGGGGTGCTTTTCCGGGATGGGCCGAAGTCCTCCCTTCATGCTCAGCACAAATGGTCCCGATCGGGTGGAGAAGCGGCCCCGGAAGTGCCGTCGGCGAGGCGCTGTGTGATCGTCGGAATCCGGTTGCGGACGGGGGTCACCATGGGCGGGCGGCACCGGGCCACGGAGCGGAGCGGGTCCGGCGCGTTCGCTCCGGTGCTGCGCGGGCTGCTCGGGCTGGCGGTGCTGGGCGCCGTCGGGCTGGCCGCGGCGGTCGCCGTGGTGCCGGCCGCGGTCGGCGGCTCGGCGCTCACGGTGCTCTCGCCGAGCATGCGCCCGACCGTCGACCCGGGGGACGTCGTGGTGATCCGGCCGCGCGTGGTGGAGACCGTCGCGGTCGGCGACGTGATCACCTTCCTGGACCGCGAGGCGCAGACCGACGCCACCCGGCTGGTGACCCACCGGGTCGTCGCAGTGGAGCCCGGCCCGGTGTTCCGCACCCGCGGCGACGCCAACCCCGACCCGGACCCCGGTCCGGTCGCCGCGGCCGACGTGCGGGGCGTGCTCTGGTACTCGGTGCCGTGGGTGGGCGGGCTGGCCGCCAGGGCGATGACCCGGGGTGGGGCCGTGGTCGGGGTGGGTCTGGTCGCCCTCGTGGTCGGCGGTCTGCTGCTGCGTCGCCGGCCCTGAGTGCGGCGCCTAGGCTCGGGTGGTGCTCCCCTCCGTCGTCCAGGCGCAGGTGATCGTCGACGAGCTCGCCCGGTGCGGCGTCACCGACGCCGTGCTGTGCCCCGGTTCGCGCAACGCCCCGCTGGCGTTCGCCCTGCACGCGGCGGACGCCGCCGGCCGGTTGCGGTTGCACGTGCGGATCGACGAGCGAACCGCGGGGTTCCTGGCGCTCGGCCTGGCGCTGCGCTCCGGGCGACCGGTCCCGGTGTGCACCACCTCGGGAACGGCGGTGGCGAACCTGCACCCGGCGGTGCTGGAGGCCGCGCACGCCGGGGTGGCGCTGCTGGTGCTCAGCGCGGACCGGCCGGCCGAGCTGATCGGCACCGGGGCCAGCCAGACGATCGTGCAGCCGGGCCTGTTCGGCGCGGCGGTGCGGGCCTCGCTGGCGGTGGCGCCGGGGGTGACCGGGCCGCTGCTGCGCTCGATCGTCGACCGGGCGGTGGCCGCGGCGGCCGGTGGCCCGGCCGGCCCGGTGCACCTCAACCTGCCCTTCGCCGAGCCGCTGGTGCCCGACGTCCCGGACTCGCCGGCGGGGCTGGCCGCCGCCGACAGCCCGCCGCCCGGTCGGCCGGACGGCGCGCCCTGGACTGCGGTGCCCCGGCCCACCCGCAGCGCCCCGCCGCTGCCGCTGGACCCGGCGGCCCCGACCCTGGTGGTGGCCGGGCACGGCAGCCCTCCGCTGGACGTGCCGGTCCCGGTGCTGGCCGAGCCCACGTCGGGGGCGTGGTCCGGTGCCCTGCGCACCGCGCCGTGGCTGGTCGGGCTGCCCGAGCTGCGCCCAGTCCAGGTGGTGCTGGCCGGGCGGCCGACCCTGCACCGGCCGGTGCAACAGTTGCTGGCCGATCCCGGG
>JASLAP010000607.1 GCA_030147065.1 Pseudonocardia sp.
GCCCGCCGCCGTGCCCGACGTCTTCGACCCCCGCACCTTCGCCCGCGGGATCCCGCACGACGCCCTGCGCCATCTGCGCGACACCGCGCCGGTCAGCTGGCAGGACGAGCCGGAGGTCGGGATCTGGCCGGCCGGGCCCGGGTTCTGGGCGGTCACCCGCTACGCCGACGTCCGGCACGTGCTGCGCTCGCCGGACGCCTTCTCCTCCGCCCTGGGCGCCACCCAGATCCGCGACCCGGACCCCGCGGACCTGCCCTTCATCCGCCGGATGGTGCTCAACATGGACCCGCCGGAGCAGCTGCGGCTGCGCCGGCTGGTCACCCCGGCGTTCACCCGCCGGCGGCTGGAGCGCTCGGCGGAGCAGATCCGCCGCCGGGCCGCCGAGCTGCTCGACGCGGCGTTCGCCCGCGGGCGCTGCGACCTGCCCCGCGAGGTCACCGACGACCTGCCGCTGCAGAACCTGGCCGACCTGCTCGGGGTCCCGGCGCAGGACCGGGAGCTGCTGCTGGTCTGGACCAACAGGGTGATCGGCTACCAGGACCCCGAGCACGGCGAGGTGGTGCTCGACGAGCGCGGCCGGCCGGTCAACCCGCGCTCACCCGCGCAGCTGGCCGACATGTTCGGCTACGCCGAGCAGCTCGCCGAGCGCAAGCGCCGCGAGCCCGCCGACGACGTGATGACCGCGCTGGTGCAGGCCGAGGTGGACGGCGAGCGGCTGACCGACGCCGAGCTGAAGATGTTCTTCTTCCTGCTGGTCGTCGCGGGGAACGACACCGTGCGCAGCGCGTTGCCCGGCGGGGTGCTGGCGTTGCTGGACAACCCCGCGGAGTACCGGCGGCTGCGCGCCGACCCGGCGCTGCTCGGCCCGGCGATCGAGGAGATGCTGCGGGTGCACCCACCGGTGCTGACCTTCCGGCGCACCGCGACCCGCGACGTCGAGCTGGCCGGCGCGCGGATCCGGGCCGGCGACAAGGTCGTCGTCTACCACGTGTCGGCCAACCACGACGAGCGCCGCTTCGCCGACCCGTTCCGGTTCGACATCACCCGCGAGCCCAACGACCACCTGTCCTTCGGGCAGGGCCCGCACCTCTGCCTGGGCGCGGCGTTCGCCCGGCTCCAGATGCGGGCGTTCTTCACCGAGTTCCTGCGGTTGCCGGCGGCCCGCACCGACGGTCGGCCGCGCCGGCTGACGTCCAACTTCATCAACGGGATCACCCACCTACCGGTGCACTGGTAGCGCCGTCCGCCTCCGCGGCGAGTGAACCGCTATGAGGCACTACGAGTCGTCGGTCCTGATCGAGGCGACCCCGGAAGCGGTCTGGGCCGTGCTCGCCGATGCGTCGCAGTACCCGTCCTGGGACTCCGGGGTGACCGGGGTGGACGGGGACATCGTGGACGGCGGCAAGATCGTCGTGCACACCGAGGTGTCGCCGGGCCGGGCCTTCCCCCTGCTGGTCGCGCTGGACCCGCCGCGGCTGATGGTGTGGACCGGCGGCCTGCCGCTCGGGCTGTTCCGCGGGATCCGGACGTTCAGCCTGGACGACGCCCCCGGCGGCGCCACCCTGTTCACCCTGCACGAGGAGTTCTCCGGGCCGCTGCTGGGGCTGGTCTGGCGGACCATGCCCGACCTCGGGCCGTCGGTCGAGCGGTTCACCCGCGGGCTCAAGGCCCGGGTGGAGGGCCGGACCGCCGGGAGCTGAACCGCAGCCGCACCGTGGTCGTCCGAGCGGCTCGCACCGCCGCCTGCCGACCGCCCGTTCGGCCGCCCGCGATCCCCGCCGGACGGGCCCGGCGTGTGGGAAAGTGGTGGCGGTACGGGCCCTACTGACGACGGCGGGGATAGATGGGGACGAAGACGGTCACCGGTGTGGACGGACGCAGTTGGTCGGTGCGCCGCAACATCGAGTGGTCGGTGCCGGCGACCGGCGACGACTTCGAGCACGACGTCGACGGCGGCCGCGGCGCCGCGGTGCTCATCCTGTCCTCGCTGTTCGTGTTCTGGCTGATCGTCGTCGTCTGGAAGCCCACCTTCGTGCACGTCCCGTGGTGGCTGTGGCTGATCTCGATCGCGGTCATCGGGTTCTTCCCGGTCCGCTGGCTGCTGCGCCGGCCGTGGACGATCGTCGCCGAGACCGCCGGCAGCTACGACCTGCCGGCCGAGCGGTGGACCGGGATGGTCCGCGGCGGGTCCAAGGCCAAGGAGGAGTTGCGCATCGTGGTGCGCAGGCTGCGCACCCAGGGCACCCCCGGCCACGCCGACAGCCCGCTGCAGCCGGTCAACTAGGCAGGCCCCCGTTGCCCGAGCTGCCCGAGGTCGAGGCCCTCGCCCACCACCTGCGCGAACACGCCGTCTACCGGCCCGTGGCCCGGGTCGACGTGGCCAGCATGAGCGCGATCAAGACGTTCGACCCGCCGGTCACGGCGCTGGCCGGCCGGGTGGTCACCGGCGCCGCCCGGTACGGCAAGTTCCTGGCCGTCGAGTTCGCCGACCGGCCCGACGACCCGCTGCACCTGATCACCCACCTGTCCCGGGCGGGCTGGCTGCGCTGGCACGAGACCGCCGGGACCACCCCGCCCAAGCCCGGGCGCGGCCCGCTGGAGCTGCGGGTGCACCTCGACCGCGTCGGCGGCCCCGGGTTCGACCTCACCGAGGCCGGTACCCAGAAGCGGCTGTCGGTGTACCTGGTGCCCGACCCCGCCCTGGTGCCCGGCATCGCCCGGCTCGGCCCGGACGCGCTGGCGGTCACCCGCGACGAGTTCGGCGGGCTGCTGGCCGGGCACACCGAGCGGATCAAGACGCTGATCGTGGACCAGGCCTGGCTGGCCGGGGTCGGCAACGCCTACAGCGACGAGATCCTGCACACCGCCCGGATCTCGCCCTACGCGGTGTCCGGCCGGCTGCGCCCGGAGCAGGTCGACGAGCTGTACGCGGCGCTGCGCTCGGTGCTCACCGACGCCGTCGAGCGGTCGGTCGGCCAGGGCGCCGCCGAGCTCAAGGGCGAGAAGCGCTCCGGCCTGCGGGTGCACGCCCGCACCGGCATGCCGTGCCCGGTGTGCGGCGACACCGTGCGGGAGGTCTCCTTCGCCACCCGGTCCTTCCAGTACTGTCCCGGCTGCCAGACCGGTGGCAGGCCTCTCGCCGACCGGCGGCTGTCCCGGCTGGTGAGGTAGTCAACGTGAGCGAGCTGCTGCAATCGACGACGGCGTTGGTCGGCGCCGTGGTCATCTTCGTGGGCCTGGTCACCGTCGTGGTCGTGCTCATCCTGCGCAACCGGCGCAACACCTTCGCCAGCCCGCTGGAGCGGGCCACCTTCTCCACCCTGCACACGATGGCGCTGGCCTCGCCAGCGCTGCGCGACGGGCTGTCCCAGACCTCGGCCCAGTTCGCCCTGCCCTACCTGCGCCAGCTGCTGGACACCTGCGCGCTGACCATGACCGACAACGAGGGCAACCCGCTGGCCTGGGACGGCGAGTCCGACCGGCACCAGCCCGACGTCCGCCAACTGGCCGAGCAGGTGATCGCCACCGGTCGCCAGCAGGTGCAGTCGCACACCGCGATCGACTGCGAGCGCGACGACTGCGCGGTGCGCGGGATCGTCGCGGTGCCGCTGGAGACCGACGGCACCATCGTCGGCACGCTGGCCGCCCTGACCACCTCGACCGCCGGCCCGGTGCTGCTGCGGGCCACCGGTGAGGTGGCCCGGTACGTGTCCAGCCAGCTGGAGCTGGCCGAGCTGGACGAGTCCCGGGCCCGGCTCAACCGGGCCGAGGTGCGGGCGCTGCGGGCGCAGATCTCGCCGCACTTCGTCTACAACGCGCTGACCACGATCTCCTCGTTCATCCGCACCGACCCGGTGCGGGCCCGCGAGCTGCTGATCGAGTTCGCCGACTTCACCCGGTACTCCTTCCGGTCCGCCGGGGAGTACACGACGCTGTCCGACGAGCTGGCCAACATCGAGCGCTACATCCGGCTGGAGAAGGCCCGGTTCGGCAACCGGCTCAACATCAAGCTGCAGATCGCGCCCGAGGTGCTGACCGTGGTGCTGCCGTTCCTGGCCCTGCAGCCGCTGGTGGAGAACGCCGTGCGGCACGGCCTGGCCAGCAAGCCCAACGGCGGCACGATCACCATCACCGCGGAGAACGCCGGCGCCGAGTGCGTGATCATCGTCGAGGACGACGGCATCGGGATGGACCCGGCCCGGCTCACCGAGGACCTCGACGACGCGCACCTGTCGGGCGCGCACGTCGGGCTGGGCAACGTCGACGACCGGATGCGCTCGACGTTCGGCGACGACTTCGGGCTGGTCGTGGACACCGCGGTGGGGGCCGGCATGAAGATCACCCTGCGGGTGCCCAAGTTCCGCGCCGACGTCCGGGTCTGACCCGCCGACCACCGGTTCGGCGGATGTCCGACGGCGGGCCCGCTCGTCCGCGCCCGCCGGCGCGACTAACCTGCGGTCATGGAAGGCCTGCGGATCCCGGAGAAGTTGGCGTCGCGGCTGCCCGGACGTCTGGGTGAGCGCACCGACCGGCAGGTGGTGTCGCTCGTCCGGCTGCACGGGGTGATCACCGCGACCACCGGCCCGGTGCCCCGGTCGGTGATCAACGCCGCGGTCCTGGAGAAGACCCTGGAGCGCGCGTTCGCCCCGGAGCGGCTGGCCGCGGTGGCGCTGCTGGTCAACTCCCCGGGCGGCTCGCCGACCCAGTCCGCGCTGGTCGCCGACCGGATCCGCGGGCTGGCCGCCGAGCGCGACGTGCCGGTGCTGGCCTTCTGCGAGGACGTCGCCGCCTCCGGCGGGTACTGGCTGGCCTGCGCGGCCGACGAGATCTACGCCCACCCCACCTCGCTCGTCGGGTCCATCGGGGTGATCAGCCAGGGCTTCGGCCTGGACGGGCTGATCGAGCGGTTCGGGGTGCAGCGCCGGCTCTACACCGCGGGGGAGTCGAAGTCCCGGCTCGACCCGTTCCTGCCGGAGAAGCCCGAGGACGTCGACTGGCTGCGCGGCCTGCAGGACCAGCTGCACGACATGTTCCGGCAGTGGGTGACCGACCGCCGCGGCGACCGCCTGCCGGCCGGTGCGGACCTGTTCACCGGCGAGGTGTGGACCGGGGCCCGGGCCGTCGAGCTCGGCCTGGTCGACGGCCTGGGCACCGCCCGGGCGGTGCTGACCGAGCGCTTCCCGGACGCCGAGCAGGTGCCGATGGAGGGCCGCAAGCCGCTGCTCGCCCGGCTCGGCCTGGCCGGCGCCCCGGCGGCCGGTGGGCCCCTCGGGGCCGACGTCCTGCTCGGGATGGCCCAGGCAGTCGAGGTCCGGGCCGCCTGGGCGCGGTACGGTCTGTAGCCGGACGTGGGCAGAAGGACCCGATTGGTGCGGGCCACTGGCACTCGCCTGGATTCACCGTCACCATGGTCGGGCGGTCGGGACGGCTCGTCCCGGGCCCACGGGTGAGCCCCGGACACGCAGGATGAGGAGATCGTGGACAGCAACGACAGCTCCGGTGGCCTGGTCGTCCTCGCCGTCGACGACGAGGAGCCGGCCCTCGAAGAACTGGCCTACCTGCTGAGCGAGGACTCCCGGGTCGGGATGGTGCTCAAGGCCTCGGACGCCACCGACGCGCTGCGCATCCTCAACAGCCGTCAGGGAGTCCGGGAGGCGGCCACGGCCGCCCAGCCCGGCCGCGGCATGGCCAACCCGATGACCGGCACCCGGGTCGCCGAGCGCACCGACATCGAGGTGGTCTTCCTCGACATCCGGATGCCCGGCCTGGACGGCATGGAGCTGGCCAGGGTGTTCTCCTCGATGGCCGTGCCGCCGTCGGTGGTGTTCGTCACCGCTCACGACGACCGCGCCGTCGACGCCTACGAGGTCGGCGCGGTCGACTACCTGCTCAAGCCGCTGCGCGCCGAGCGGCTGGCCTCGGCGATCGACCGCATCCTGGCCAACCGGGCGGCCGGGGTGGCCGAGCCGGTGCAGGAGCAGGGCGGCGAGGACGAGGTGATCCCGGTCGAGCTGGCCGGCACCACCAAGCTGGTGCCCCGCTCGGCGGTGCGCTACGTGGAGGCCCAGGGCGACTACGCCCGCCTGCACACCCACGAGGCCAGCCACCTCGTCCGCATCCCGCTCTCGGTGCTCGAGGACCGCTGGCGCGATGCCGGTTTCGTGCGCATCCACCGTTCGTTCCTGGTGTCCCTGCCGCTCGTCACCGAGCTGCGGCTCTCCGGGTCGGGGTACGTCGTCCGGGTCGGCACCGGCCCCGACTGTGCCGAGCTGCCGGTCAGCCGCCGCCACACCCGTGAGCTGAAGGACCGGCTCGTCCGAGCGACGAAGCAGGCGTGGAGCCAGAGGTGACCACCTCCACCGACGGCACACCGCCGTCGGTGACCCCCGAGCCGGAGGACGGCTCGGGTGCACAGGAGGATCACCAGCGCGACTACGACGAGCGGGACGAGGCCGATGAAGGCC
>JASLAP010000609.1 GCA_030147065.1 Pseudonocardia sp.
CGCCCGGCCCCCCGACCCGACCGCGCGGAACGCGGCGGCCGCGACGCGCGCGAGCTGCGGCAGCGGACCGAACGCGGCCAGCGCCGCCTCGGCGGCGCGGACGGCGTCCGGCGGGCACCCCAGCTCCAGCAGCGCCGCCACGGCGACCACGTGCGGGCCCGGGTCGTCGTCGCGGGCCAGCAGCGGGGACACCAGGGCCAGTGCCTCGCCGGCCCGGCCGGTCGTGAGCAGCAACGCAGCGCGCTCGGTCGCCTCGCCGGTGGACACCGGCGGACGGTAGCCCCGCCCGCGTGACCCGCTCAGCCCAGGCTGCCCGACCGCACCGCGGGAGGCGTCGGGAACCCGCCGACGGCCTGCTCGAAGGCGTGCGCCACGCGCAGCACGGTGGCGTCGTCGAACCGCCGCCCGACGACCATCAGCCCGGCCGGCAGGCCGCCGACCAGCCCGGCCGGCACGCTGCACGCCGGGTGCCCGGTCACGTCGAACGGGGCGCAGTTGCCGATCATCGACAGGGCCGTGGGCAGGTAGGACCCCAGCGGCGCGTCCAGCCCGACCAGCGGCTGGGCGGTGAACGGCAGGGTCGGCATGACCAGCACGTCGTAGGACGACAGCGCGTCGTCGTAGGCCTTGCGCAGGTCCAGGGCGAGGTTGCGGGCCATCGCGTAGTACTTCCCGCCGCCCAGCTCGAAGGTGTAGCGCCCGGACATCCCGACCAGCTTGACCGTCTTGGACAGCTGCGCACCGTTGGCGATCCGCCCGGCGGCGTAGTGCGCGATCAGCTCCGGGTCGTACAGGCCCGGGGAGTTCATGCCGTAGGCGTTGCCGTCGAGCATCTGGAACGCCGCGCCCTCGGTCGCGATCACGTTCCACACCGCCATCGCGTCGGTGTGCCAGGGGATCGAGACGTCCTCGGCGGTCAGCCCGGCGCCGCGCAGGACCTCGATCCCGGCGCGCACCGCATCGTCCACGCCGGTCTCCGAGACCGGCGTGCCGAAGCCCTCGCCGACCACCCCGATCCGCAGCCCGCCGGCCGGCTCGGCGAGGGCGGCGGAGTGGTCGACGGTGTCGAGCGAGGTGGGCTGGCGCGGGTCCAGCCCGTCGACGCCGGCCAGGACGTTCAGCATCAGCGCGGCGTCGGCGACCGTGCGGGTCATCGGGCCGAGGTGGTCGATGGTCTGCTCGATCGGGAACGCCCCGGTGTAGGGCACCAGGCCGTGGGTCGGCTTGTGCCCGACGGTGCCGCAGAACGCGCTCGGGATGCGCACCGAGCCGCCCTGGTCGCCGCCCAGCGCGAGGTCGACCTCGCCGGTCGCGACCAGCACCACGCTGCCGCTGGAGGAGCCGCCGGCGTTGCGGGAGGGGTCCCACGGGTTGCGCACGGGTCCCGGGTGGGAGGTGAAACTGCCGCCGGAGAAGCACAGGTCCTCGCAGACCGACTTGCCGGCGATGGTCGCGCCGGCGGCCAGCAGCCGGGTGACCACGGTGGCGTCCCGGCGCGGCACGAAGCCCTCGACGGTGCGCGAGCCGTTCATCATCGGCACCCCGGCCACCGACACGTTGTCCTTGATCGCGACCGTCCGCCCGGCCAGCGGCCCGTCGGCGGCGCCGGGGATCGAGGTGGTGACGTACCAGGCGCCGAGCGGGTTGTCGGCCGGCTCGGACCACGACCGCTCGGGCGCCTCGGGCGCGCTCGCCGCGTAGAGCTGCTCGACCCGCTCCGACGCGGCCAGCGTGGCCGCCACCGCCGGCGCGAACTCGGCGAGCTCGGCCTCGTCGAGCCCGAAGGCGTAGTGCCGGCTCAGCTCGGCCAGCCGGTCCGCGTCGGGGGGTGGGATCGTCACGTTCGCTCCTCGGGGGCCGGGGCCGGACCCGGCGAAGCTACGCGCGGGTCAGGAGCTCCGTCCAGTGCCGCAGCACCGGCTCCTCGGCCAGGTCCGGGAACTCCAGCGCGGCCGCCCCGGCCGCCCGCCAGCGCTCCACCAGCATCATCACCCGGATCGAGTCCAGGCCCCGGTCGAACAGGTCCTCCTCGGGGTCGAGCTCGGCCGGGTCGCAGGACAGCAGCTCGGCGACGTCGGCGCGGACCCGGTCGGCGGTGAACGCGGTCATCGGGCCACCCCCGCGGGAACCCCGGCCAGCGCCGCCAGCACCGCGGCGGTGGTGGTGACCATGCCGCAGCGCTGGGCCACGTACTCGCAGGCCTGGTCGTGGTGGCGGCGGGAGAAGTCGGCCACCGCGTCGGCGACCAGGAACGCGTGCACGTCGCGCATGAACGCCTCGACCGCCGTCGCCTGGCAGCCGATGTGCGCGTACACCCCGGTCACGACCATCTGGTCGCGGCCCAGGCCGGCCAGCCGGTCGGCCAGCGGGCTGCGCTGGAACGCGCTGTAGCGCCACTTCGTCAGCACCGTGTCACCCGGCCGCGGGGCCAGATCGTCGACGATGTCGGAGGCGCGCGGGTCGGCGTCGATCACCGCGCCGATGCCCGCGCCCCAGAACTCGGTGAGCAGCCCCCGGTCGCGGGGGTCCTGCCGGCCGGGCTGGGCGGTGTAGAACACCGGCACCCCGCGGGCGCGGCAGGCGGCCACGAGCGCGGCGACGTTGCGGGTCAGACCCGCCAGCGGCTCGGCGCCGGGCGCGTAGGCGGCCAGGAAGTAGCGCTGCATGTCGTGCACCAGCAACGCCGCGCGGCCGGGATCCGGCCGCCAGTCGACCCGGCCGGCCGGCACGTCGCCGGCACCGGGCAGCGGGTAGGGCTCGATCCGCGGTAGGGACACGCTGCTCACTCCTCCTTCGATCCGAG
>JASLAP010000612.1 GCA_030147065.1 Pseudonocardia sp.
CCGGCCCCGGCACCGCCGGCCGGGCGGTCGGAACCCGCCGGGGCCGTGCCCGGGCCCGTCGAGGTGGCCGAGGTGGCCGCGGTGGCCGCGGCGGCCGCCGGCGCGGCACCGTCGTCGACCATCGACTCGTCGCCGCGGCCCGGGGTGCGCAGGTTCCACCGGCGGATGACGAACCGGAACACCACGTAGTAGATCGCCGCGTAGGCCAGGCCGATCGGGATGATCCACAGCGGCCGGGTGGCCTGGCCGAAGTTGAGCAGGTAGTCGATCGCCCCGGCGGAGAAGGTGAACCCGTCGTGCACGCCCAGCGCGTTGGTCAGCGCCAACGAGGAGCCGGTGAGCAGGGCGTGGATCAGGTACAGCGGCCAGGCCACGAAGACGAAGGAGAACTCCAGCGGCTCGGTGATCCCGGTGACGAACGCGGTCAGCGCGGTGGAGGCCATGATCCCGCCGACCACCTTGCGCTGGGCCGGCTTCGCCTCGTGCCAGATGGCCAGCGCGGCGGCCGGCAGCGCGAACATCATGATCGGGAAGAACCCGGTCATGAACGTGCCGGCGGTCGGGTCGCCGGCGAAGAACCGGTTGAGGTCGCCCTGCACGCCCTCGTAGTCGCCGATGATGAACCAGACCACCGAGTTCAGGATGTGATGCAGGCCCAGCGGGATGAGCAGCCGGTTGGCCACCCCGAAGATGCCGCCGCCGATCACGGTGTTGGCGTCGACGGCCTCGCCCAGCGCGGTCAGGCCGCTGTTGAACAGCGGGTAGACCAGCGCCATCAGCACGCCGACGAAGATCGCCAGCACCGCGACCAGGATCGGCACCGACCGCCGGCCGCCGAAGAAGGCCAGGTAGGTGGGCAGTTTGGTGCGGTAGAAGCGCTGCCAGGTGACCGCGGCGAGCAGGCCGATCACGATGCCGCCGAGGACCCCGTAGTTGATCTCGGCCTGCTCGCCGTCGCGGTCCAGCACGCCGGCGAGCACCAGCGGGCTCATCGCGCCGAACACGCCCTCCAGGACGAGGTAGCCGACCACGGCGGCGAGCGCGGTCGACCCGTCGGACTTCTTCGCCCAGCCGATCGCGATGCCCACCGCGAAGATCAGCGGCAGGTTCTCGAACAGCGCCCCGCCGGCCGCGCCGATCACCGCGGCCACGTCGGCCAGGGCGTCGACGCTGCCCAGCAGGTCGTCCTGGCCGAGCCGCAGCAGCAGCCCGGCCGCGGGCAGCGCGGCGATCGGCAGCATCAGGCTGCGGCCCAGCCGCTGCAGCCCGGCCAGGTTCAACCGGCTCCTCGGGGCTGCGGGGGTGTCCACGCTGGTGGTCATGGCGTCCTCTGCTCACTCGTCTCGTGGCTGGTCAGGGCGTCGGGCGGGCTGGTGACCCGGGTGCGGCGGCGGCGCGGGGCGGGCGTTGCCCCGGCGCCGGAGCACCGGTACGGTCCGGTCATTACCAGTTGGTCGGAGAGAGTGGACCCGCTCGCCCGGTCCCGTCAACCCGCCGCCGCGATCGGAGTCGCCACGGCCCCGGTCGGGCCCGGGAGCCCGGCAGGCTGGGCGGCAGCAGCGGACAACCTGGAAGGCGACGAGATGGCCAGTGCGGACGAGATCGTGACCGGGCTCGGCGGGGCCGGGAACATCGTGGAGGTCGAGGGGTGCATCACCCGGCTGCGGACCGAGGTGCGGGACCCGGGCCTGGTCGACGAGGCCGCCCTGCGCGGCTGCGGGGCCTACGGGGTCATGGTGGCGGGCACGGTGGTGCAGGTGGTCGTCGGGCCGGAGGCCGACAGCCTGGCCGACGACATCCAGGACCTGCTGTGATCGCGGCACCCGGCGCGACCCCCGGACCCGAGGTGATCGAGGTCGGGGCGCCGGTGGACGGCACCGTGGTCGGCCTGGCCGACGTTTCCGACCCGGTCTTCGCCCAGCAGCTGGTCGGCGCAGGCGTGGCCGTGGAGCCACCGGCGGACGCGGGCCCGACCGGGGTGCGGGCCCCGGTCGCCGGCACGGTGATCAAGGCGCACCCGCACGCGTTCATCGTGCTGCACCCGTCGGGCACCGGGGTGCTGGTGCACGTCGGCATCGACACGGTGACCCTGCACGGCGCCGGCTTCACCCGCCACCGCACCGAGGGCGACGTGGTGGCCGCCGGCGACGTGGTGGTCACCTTCGACCCGGCCGCCGTGCGCGCCCGGGGCCTGTCGGCGATCACCCCGGTGGTGGTGCTGGACTCCGCCCCCGACAGCGTCCCCGGCCTGCGGACCGGGCACCCGGTCCGGGCCGGCGAGGTGCTCTACACCGTGTGATCCGCACGAGGGCCACCTGACCGTTGCCCCGGCAACGCCCAGGTGACCCTCGCAACGATCATCCGGTCGGACCCGACCTCACCGCGTGGCGGGAACCGGGGCGGGCGCCTCAGCGGCGGTGACCCCGCGGGTCTCGCGCAGGACCAGCAGGCCGGTGGTGACGATCAGCGCCGCGGTCAGGCCGTGGACGCCGAAGGCGACGATCGCGGAGCCGCCGTGGGCGAGCACGGTGGTCATGTCGCCGAGCGGGACGAGGGCCTCGACCAGCAGCACCCAGCCCAGGGCGCGGCGGTGACCGGTCAGCAGCAGGACGCCCAGGACCAGGCCGGAGACGATGTCGCGGATGCCCTTGAGGACCAGGAAGCCGTCGCCGTCGCCGGCGGGCCAGCCCGGCAGGCCGAAGCCCGGCGCGATGGTCTCGGGGGTCAGGACGTAGGACACCCCGATGTAGAGGATGAAGAGGACGCCGACGGTGGTCAGGGCGGTGTTCACGGTCTTGGCTGACATGGCTGTCTCCTTGCGGGGCCGGGCCGCGCGGACGCGGCGGGCGTAGCGGGCTGATGTCGACACTGCTCCCGGGGCTTTGGAAGGCACTTGGAGCTGGCTTGGAACGCGCGGCGCGGCCGCGCATACGATCTGCCGCGTCATGGTGCTGATCCGGGTACTGGGCTCGTTCGCGGCCGAGGCCGACGGCGAGCCCGTTCCCCTCGGCGGACCGCGGCAGCGCGGCGTGCTGGCCCTGCTGGTGGCGGCGCGCGGGCAGGTCGTGCCGGTCGACCGGATGGTCGAGGACCTGTGGCGCGGCGAACCGCCGGTGCGCGCCCTGGCGTCGTTGCAGGCGTACGTGTCCAACCTGCGCCGCCTGCTCGAACCCGGCCGGCCGCCGCGGACCCCGGCCCGCCTGCTGGTGAGCGCGGCACCCGGCTACGCACTGCGGCTGCCACCGGGGGCGGTGGACGCATGGCGGTTCGAGGAGCTGCTCGAGGAGGCCCGCGCGCTCGCCGATCCCCGGGACGCCCGCGCCCGGCTGGGCGAGGCGCTGGCGCTGTGGCGGGGACCGGCGTTCGCCGAGGTCGCCGACGAGCCGTGGGCCGCCGCCGAGACCGCCCGGCTCGACGAGCTGCGCCTGGTCGCCCGCGAGCTGCACGTCGCGGCGGGACTGCGGCTCGGCGACCCCGCGGCGGTGGTGCCCGAGGCGGAGGGCCTCACCCGCGACGATCCCCTGCGCGAGGAGGGCTGGCGCCTGCACGCCCTCGCGCTGTGGAGCAGCGGCCGCCAGGCCGACGCCCTGGCCGCGCTCCGCCGCGCCCGCGCCACCTTCGCCGATGAGCTGGGTCTGGACCCCGGCCCGGACCTGGTGGCCCTGGAAGGGGCGATCCTCACCCGGCGCACGGACGTCCTCCGCGCGGCCGTCCCTCCGCCCCCCGCACACCGGCCCCGGGCGACCACGCCGACGCCTCCGACGAACGGGCCCGGCGCGACCACGTTCGTGGGGCGGGAGGGCGAGCTCGCGGCGCTGGTGGCGGCCGCCGAGGAGGCCGCCGCCGACGGGGTGCGCGTCGCGCTCGTCACCGGGGAGGCGGGGCTGGGCAAGTCGACGCTGCTGGACCACCTCGGCGAGCGACTCGGCCGGGACGGGTGGCTCGTGGCCGCCGGGCGCTGTCCCGAGCTGGACGGCGCGCCGCCCGCCTGGGCGTGGGTCGAGGCGCTGCGGAAGGTGGCCGCGAGCGTGCCTCCGGGGGAGTTCGCGGACGACCTGGCGCCGCTGCTCTCCGACTCCGCGCCGGCGCACGGTCACCCGGTGGACGGTGCCGCGGCGGCCGGGCGGTTCCGCCTGCGGCAGGCCGTGTGGAACTGGCTCGCGGCGGCCGCCGCCGACCGGCCGGTCGCCATGGTCCTCGACGACCTCCACTGGGCGGACGCCGCCACGCTGGAACTGCTCGGCGGCGGCGTCGGCGCGCGGGCCCCGATCCTGGTCGTCGCGGCGTACCGCGCGGACGAGAGCGAGCGCCTCACCGGGGCGCTCGGGTCCCTCGCCCGCACCGCGCCGCTGCGGCTGGACCTGCCCGGGCTGGACGGCGTCGCCGTCGCGGAACTCGTGCGCGCCGAGTGCGAGGCCGACGACGCGACCGTGGCCGGGATCGCCGAGCGGACCGGCGGCAACCCGTTCTACGTGCGGGAGAGCGCGCGGCTGCTGAGCGGCGAGGGCGCGCTGGTCGCGCTCTCCGAGGTCCCCGAGGGCGTCCGGGACGTGCTGCGGCGCCGGCTGGCGAGGCTCCCCGAGGGCGGCGTGTCCGTCCTGCGGCTGGCGGCGGTGGCCGGCCGGGAGAGCTCGGTGGACGTGCTCGTGCACGCCGCCGACGCCGACGAGGACGCCGTGCTGGATGCGCTGGACGCGGGCGTCGTCGCCGGGTTGCTCGACGAGCCCGGGCCCGGGCGCGTCCGGTTCGTCCACGCGCTGATCAGGGACACGCTGGTCACCGACGTCACCCGGCTGCGGGCCGCCCGGATGCACGCCCGGATCGCCGCCGCCCTGGAGGGCACCGGCGACGTCGCGGCGCTCGCCCACCACCACGCACGAGCGGGATCACCGAAGGCCGTCGGCTACTGCGTACGGGCCGCCGAGCTGGCCGAGGCCCGCTACGCCCACGACGTGGCGGCCGCGCTCCTCGCCGACGCCGTCACCAACTCCAGCGATCCCGACGAGCGCGTTGATCTGCTCGGCAGGTTGCTGCGCGCGCAGATCAGGGCCGGGGCCGTCGCCGCGGCCAGGGACACGCGCGAGCGGGCCGTGGAGTACGCCGAGTCGATCGGCCGCGACGACCTGATGATCGCGGCGTTCACCGCCTGGACCGAGCCCACCCCCTGGCTGGCCCGCACGTACGGCACGGTCGACCGTCCCGTCGTCGACCGCCTCCGCCGCCTGCTCGAGCGGCCCGGTCTCCCTTCCGACGTGCGATCCCGCCTCCTCACCGCGTACGCCGACGAGCTGGTGGGCGAGGACGACCCGACGGTCGTGGCGGCGGCGCGGGAAGCACTCGACCTCGCCACCGATCCCCGGCTCCGGGCCGCGGCGCTCGTGGTCCTCGCCCGCGACCCCGGGCGGGAGGAGTACGCCCGCGAGCTGGTGCGGATCGGCGTCGAGCACGACCTGCCCGTCCACCGCGTGGCCGGGCTGCTCAACCGGGCCGCGAACGCCGCCGCGGCCAACGATCCGGCGACCATGCGCCGCGTGACCGGGGAGGCGCTCGACCTCGCCCGCGCCTACCGGATGCCGGAGGCGATCGGCGTCGCCGAGATCGCGCTGGCGACCCTGGTGCTCATCGAGGGCCGGTTCGCCGACGCCGAGCGCCGCTACGTCGAGGCCACCGAGCGCATGGAGCGCGCCGGATCGGTCCACACGGGCTTCCTCCACCTCGCGCTCGCGGCGGTCCGGCTGAACGACGGCACGCTCGGCGAGCACCTGGACGACGTGCGCGCGCTCCACCAGGCGCTCGGCCCGATGGTCGCCGACCTGCTGGCGCTCGCCCTGCACGCCGCCGGGCGCAGCGACGAGGCGCGTCGGGCCCGCACGTCACCGGGCCCGATCCGGCCCGACTTCTTCTTCACCTTCCTGACCAGCCTGCGCGCGATGGCGAGCGTCGCGCTGGACGACCGCGACGCCGCCGAGGAGATCTACGCGGACCTGCTCCCCCACCGCGACGGTCCCCCGGCCGGCGCGGCGAGCCTGTCGCTGGCCCTGCGTCCGGTCGCCCACACGCTCGGCGAGCTCGCCCTCCTCCTCGGCCGCGCCGAGGAGGCCGCCGCCCACTTCACCACGGCCGCCGCCATCGCCGACCGGTGGAACGCCCCCCACTGGTCGGCCGATGCCCGAGCACACGCTGATCGTGCTCGTGGCGTCCGTGTCCCGCCCCCGGACTAGCCGCGCGCCGCTCGCCGGGCGAGGGCGCGGCCGATGACGCGGGCGGCGTCGGGGAAGGCGCCCGGGTTCGGGCCGGAGTAGTTGAGCCGCAGGTAGGCGCCGGTGGGCTCGGCCGGGAACCACTCGGTGCCGGGCCCGACGGCGACCCCGGCGGCGTCGCAGTCCTCGACCAGCCCGGCGACGTCGGTGGCGTCGGGCAGCCGCACCCACAGGTGCAGCCCGCCCTCGGGCACCGATTCCGGGCGGGCGGTGGGGGCGTGCTCGCGCAGGGCGCCGACGAGCAGGTCGCGCCGGGCCGCCAGCTGGTGGCGCAGCCCGCGCAGGTAGGTCCGCCAGGCGGGCTGGGTGACGACGTCGAGGGCGACGGCCTGCAGCATGCCGCTGACGTAGATGGCCTCGGCCTGGGCGCTGGCCAGGATGCGCCGCCGCGCCGGGCCGCGGGCGACGATCCCGGCGACGCGCACGGCCGGCGAGACGCTCTTGGTCAGCGACCGGACGTACACGACGTGCCCGCTGTCGGTGCGCGCGGCGACCGGCACCGGGTCGGCGGTGATGCCGAAGTCGTGCGCCCAGTCGTCCTCGATCAGGAAGGCACCGTGCCGGACCACGGTGTCGAGCACCTCGTCGGCCCGCTCGGACGACCACCGGACGCCGGTCGGGTTGGCGAAGTTCGGCTGGGCGTAGAACGCCCGCGCCCCGGTCTGGGCGAACGCGCGGGCCAGCGCGTCCGGGTCGGGTCCGTCGACACCGCTGGGCACCGGCACGACCCGCACCCCGGTCTGCGCGGCGGCGAGGATCGCACCCCAGTAGGTCGGGGACTCCATCAGCAGCGGCCGGCCGGCGCCGACCAGGGCGCGGAAGGCGGTGCCGAGCCCGCTCTGGCTGCCCGGCACGACCACGACGTCGCTCGGCGTCGGCGGCGCGACGCCGACCGGGGTCGCCGCGCCCAGCTCGGCGGCGAACCAGGCCTGCAGCTCGGGGAGCCCGGCGGTGGGCGGGCGGCCGATCGCGGCCTCGCCGCGGGCGGCCCGGGTGAACGCCGCCCGGACCAGCCGCTCGGGCAGCAGCTCCCGGTCCGGGTAGCCCGAGTGCAGCGCGAGCACGTCGTTCGGGGTGGTCCGGATGGCCGTGGGCAGGTCCGGCAGGCGGTTCGGCGGCGACCCGAGAGCCGCGGTCTGCCATCCGTAGTCGTGCGGGCGGGCCACCCGGACCGCGCGCACGAACGTCCCCACCCCGGCCCGGCTCTCCACCATCCCCTGCGACCGCAGGGTCCGCAGCGCCTTCTGCACGGTGACCGGGCTCGCCCCGTAGCGCGCGACCAGCACCCGCGTCGGGGGCAGCTGCGCACCCGGCGTCGCCGCCGAGATCCACTCCCGCAGCCCCGCGACGATCCGGCTACTGCTATCGTTGGACATGAGTCTGGATAGTAGCGCTACTCTCGCTGCGCGGCCAGTGCTACCCACGCGGGCCGGCCTCGGGTGGGGTCTGCTCGGGGTCGCGGCGTTCTCGTTCACCGTCCCGCTCACCCGGATCGCCGTCGCCGGCGGCGGACTGACGCCGCTGTTCGTCGGCTCCGCCCGCGCGGTCGGGGCCGCGTTGCTCGCCGCGGCCGCGCTGGCGCTGACGAGGCAGCCCCTCCCCCGCGGCCGGCAGTGGGCCCGGCTGGCGGTCGTCGCCGGGGGCGTGGTCGTCGGCTTCCCGCTCCTGACCTCCTACGCGCTCACCACCGCCTCGGCCGGCCACAGCGCCGTGGTGATCGCGCTGCTGCCCGCCGCCACCGCGGTGGTCGCCGTGCTCCGCGGCCGCGAACGCCCGCCGCAGTCGTTCTGGGTCATGGCGGCGCTGGGCGCGGTCGCCGCGGTCGGGTTCGCCGCCCTGCCGGGCGGGTTCACCGGGCTGCACCGGTCGGACCTGCTGCTGTTCGGCGCCGTCGTCGCGGCCGCGGTCGCCTACGCCGAGGGCGGGCTGCTGGCCCGCGAGCTCGGCGCCTGGCAGACCGTGTCCTGGGCGCTGGTGCTCGCCGCGCCGGTGATGATCGTGCTCACCGGCGTCGCGGTGGCCGAGCGGCCCCCGGCCGGCACCCCGGCCGCGTGGGCCGCGCTCGGCTACCTGGCCGCGGTGAGCATGTACCTCGGCTTCTTCGCCTGGTACCGGGGGCTCGCGATCGGCCCGATGACCCGGGTCAGCCAGGTCCAGCTGGTGCAGCCGGTGCTGACCATCGGCTGGGCCGCGCTGCTCCTGCACGAGGGCCTGACCTGGACGACCGTGCTCGGCGGCGCCGCGGTGATCGCCTGCGCCGCGCTCACCGTGCGGGTCCGGCTGGGGCTCGCGAGGCAGTAGGCGTCCGGCGGGCGGCCGGGACGATCAGCAGTGCCAGGACCGCGCCGGTCGCGGCGAGCAGCGGGTACCCACCAGCGGCGAGCACCGGACCGGACAGCGCTCCCCCGGTCGCCGCGGCGACGCCCATGGCCACCTCCCCCGCGCCCTCGCGGCGCGGCCGCTGCTCGACCGGCACGCCCGCGGTGAGCAGCGTGCTGCCGCTGACCAGGGCCAGGTTCCAGCCGGCGCCCAGGACGACCATCGCCACCGCCAGCACCGCCGGGCCGAGGTCCGCGACGGCCAGGGCGCAGGCCCCGGCCAGCACCGCCCCGGCCACGGCGGCGGCCCGGTGGGCGCCGGCCCGGGCCGTCAGCCACGCGCTGAGCGGGGCCGGGGCGTACATGGCCGCGATGTGCGCCCCGACCACCCCGCCGATCACCCACAGCCCCGAGCCGCCGTGGTGCAGGTGCAGCGGGGCCATGGTCATCACCCCGACCATCACCAGGTTGGCCACCCCGAGCGTGCCGAGCCCGGCGCGGCCGGTCCCGGCGGCGGTCGCGCGATCGGTCCGCACCCCCACCGCGGCTCCGGTCGGCGCGCCGGACCCGGTCGGGGAACCGGAGGCTTTGCCGGTGGGCCCGGGCAGTCCGCGCAGCCCGACCGCCAGCACGACCCCGGCGCAGCCGAACCCCGCCGCCGCGATCAGGAAGGCGGTCGGCAGCGGCGCCATCCCGAGGGCGGCGCCGAGTCCCGCTGCCGGGCCGAGCAGGTTGGGCCCGGTGACGGCACCGACGGTGACGGCCACCAGCACCCCCGCCATCGCGGCGGGCCGGTCCGGCTCCGCGACGAGGTCCGCCGCCGCGTAGCGGCCGAGGGCGACCGCGGTCATGCCGCCACCGATCAGCAGCATCCCGGCGAGCACCAGGAGCAGGTCGGGCAGTCCGGCCGCGAGCACGACCCCGGCGCACCCCACGGCGGCCACCGCGGCGCCCACGGCGAGGGCGGTCCGGCGCCCCCGGCCCGCCGTCAGGCGGGACAGCCCGATCCCGGCCACCGCCGCCCCGACGACCTGGGCGGTCATCGGCAGCCCGGCCAGCGCGTCCGGCCAGCCCGCGGCCGGGACCAGGAGCCCGCCCGCCGCCCCGGCCAGGGACTGGGCGAGGCCGCCGAGGACGCTCGCCGCCCCCAGGACGACGCGGAAGCGGTGAGCAGCGGGTGAGGATGACATGCCTCCAACGCTAGGAAAGCCGGGACAGCCGCTGAAGGGACGACGTCGTACTCTCGGGTCCGACGACCTGACGAACGGAAGGCGTTCGGGCATGACGACCGTACGATCGTTCGAACCGGACCCGGTCGACTGGCGCCTGCTGGCCGAACTGCAGGCCGACGGCCGGCTCTCGTTCAACGAGCTGGCCCGCCGGGTGCACCTGTCGCCGCCGGCGGTGGCCGAGCGCGTCCGCCGGCTCGAACAGGCCGGGGTGATCACCGGCTACGCCGCCCGGATCGACCCGGGCCGGGCCGGGCAGCCGCTGCTGGCCTTCGTGCAGCTGCGCTGCTCGCTGGGCCGCTGCCTGCTCAAGACGACCGCCTCGGCGGACTTCCCGGAGCTGGTGGAGGTGCACAAGCTCTCCGGGGAGCACTGCACGATGCTCAAGGTCCGGACCACCTCGCTGGGGCACCTGGAGGGGCTGGTCGAGCGGCTGGGCGAGCACGGCGAGATGCGCACCCACATCGTGCTGTCCACGCCGTTCGACGGCCGGCCGGTCGAGCCGGTGGCGCCGGACCGGCCGGTCACCTCGTCCGACGGCTGGGGACCGGCTTGATCGGCCGCCCCGCGCGCGGCCGCAGCTGCGGCGACGGCGCGGTCGCTCCCCTGCGGCCGGGCGACCACCTGCCGATCCACCACGCGACCGGGCCGGCCGGGTGCCACGCTGCGGGGGTGGAGCCTGTCGAGCGCGGCGTGCGCGGCTGGTCGGACCTGCACGGCGGGGTGGACCTCGCCGGCCCGGCCCGGGTGTGGCTGCGCGGGGTCCAGCGGATCGCCGCGACCGGCCCGGTGTCGCGCATCCCGCCGGACGCGCTGACCGTCGCCGGGGTGCTCGTCCTCGGGGGCGGGGTGGCGGTCGCCGCGCTCGGTGGGCGCTGGCCGCTGCTGGCCGCGCTGCTGGTGGTGCTGGCCGGCCTGCTCGACGGGCTGGACGGCGCGGTCGCCCTGCACACCGGCAAGGCGCGCCCGCTCGGGGCGGTGCTCGACGCGACCGCCGACCGGGTCGGCGACCTGCTGCTCGCCGCGGTGCTCGTGGTGCTGGGCGCTCCCCCGGCCTGGTGCGTGGCCGCGGGCGCGCTGGTGCTGCTGCACGAGTACCTGCGGGCCCGCGCGCAGGCCGCCGGGATGCCGGGCGCGGGCGCGGTGACCGTGGCCGAGCGGCCGACCCGGGTCGTCCTGGTCGCCCTGGCGGCCCTGGGCGCCGGTTCGCTGCCCGGCGGGACCCCGCTGACCGGCTGGGACTGGGCCACGGCGTGCGCGATCGGCTGGGTGGTGATCGGCGTCGTCGGGTTCGGGCACCTCGCCGTCGCCGTCGCCCGGACGACCCCGGCCGCGTTCCCGCAGCGCTGACCCGGCAGCGTCAGGCCGGGCCGATCAGCTCGGCGACGATCTGCGCGGACAGCGCGACCAGCGGCAGCCCGCCGCCCGGGTGCGCCGAGCCGCCGACCATGTACAGCCCGGGCACCGGGGAGCGGTTGGCCGGGCGCAGCAGCGCCGCCCGCGGCCCGTGCGAGGCGGTGCCGTAGATCGCCCCGCCCGGGGCGGCGGTGTCGCGCTCCAGGTCGGCCGGGGTGCGCACCTCGCGCCAGCGGATCCGGTCGCGGACGTCGCAGCCGCGCTCGGCGAGCCGGGCCAGCACCCGGTCGGCGTAGTCCTCGGCCAGCCCGGGGGCGTCCCAGTCCACGCCCCGGCCCGGGTCGTGCGGTGGCGCGTTGACCAGCACGAACCAGCCCTCCGAGGAGTCGTCGGGGCGCAGCGCGGGGTCGTCGGGGGCGTGCACGTAGATCGTCGGGTCGGCGACCGGGGCCGGCCGGGGGCCGAGCACGGCGTCGAACTCGGCGTCGTAGTCGGGCGGGAACCAGATCCGGTGCGCCGGGCCGGGCTCCCGTCCGTCGCGGCTGTCCAGGGCCAGCAGCAGCACGAACCCGGCCAGCGACCGGGGCGCCCGGCGCAGCGACCGGCGGGCCCGGCCGGCCTGGCGGGCGGGCAGCAGGTCCTCGTAGAGCACGGTGGCGTCGGCGTCGCAGACCACCAGGTCGGCCGGGACGGTGGCGCCGCCGGCCAGCCGGACCCCGCTCACCCGCCCGTCCCGGGTGCGCACCCGCACGACCTCCGAACCCAGGTGCACCGCGACACCGAGGTCCCGGCAGCGGTCGAGCAGCGCGTCGGCCAGCCGGCGCAGCCCGCCGCGCACGTACCAGGCGCCGAAGTGCTGCTCGACGTAGGCGGTCACCGACAGCACCGACGGGGTGCGCCGCGGGTCCGAGCCGGAGTAGGTGGCGTAGCGGTCCAGCCAGGCCCGCAGCCGCGGGTCGGGCAGCATCGCCTCGCCCAGCCCGCGCAGCGTCCGCCAGGGCGCGACCGTGCGCAGGTCGCCGAGCCGGCGGGAGAAGCGCAGCAGGTCGGCCGGGCCGTCCAGCGGGCGGCGCAGCACGGCGTCGCCGACCAGGTCCCACAGCCGGGCCGAGCGGGCGTGCAACGCCGACCACGCCGCCCCGCTGCCGGGTCCGAGGGCGGCGTCCAGCGCGGCGGGGACGGCGGCCGGGTCGTGCGGCAGGTCCAGCGCGGTGCCGTCGGCGAACCGGTAGGAGCACGCCGGGTCGACCGGCACGACGTCGAGCCCGGACGGGCCGCCGGTGGCGGCGAACAGGTCGTCGAACACCCCGGGCAGGGTGAGCAGCGACGGCCCGGTGTCGAAGGCGAAACCGTCGCGGCGGTACTCCCCCAGCTTCCCGCCGTGGGTGGCGGCGCGCTCGTGCAGCGCCACGGTGTGGCCCTGCGCGGCGAGCCGGGCCGCCGCGGCCAGCCCGCCCACCCCGGCGCCGATCACCACCACGGTGCTCACGGTGCGGTGCTCACAGGGCGCGCCCCTTCCAGGTCAGGGTGCCGCGCCGGTGCCCGGACCAGGACCGCAGCCACAGCCC
This sequence comes from Pseudonocardia sp., assembly GCA_030147065.1. Taxonomy (GTDB): domain Bacteria; phylum Actinomycetota; class Actinomycetes; order Mycobacteriales; family Pseudonocardiaceae; genus Pseudonocardia. Next base: position 12,732 of record JASLAP010000612.1, read on the forward strand.
GGCCAGCGCGGCCACCGACAGCGGGTGGGCCAGCGCGTCCGGCCAGGCCGGGCCGCCCGAGCGGCGGGCGGCCAGCGCCCGGCCGGTCACCGCGGCCGCGTACCCGACCAGGCCGACCCTCGACCCCCGGGCCGCGGCCACCGCCGGCACCACGTAGGCCAGCACCAGCAGCCCGACGACCGCGGCCGACGCCGGCAGCCGCCCGAACGCGCTCCACAGCGACTTGCGGTAGCCCGCGGACAGCTCGGCCCAGTCGCCGTACATCCGGCAGGAGGCCAGCCCGAACCCGTCGGCCACGCCGACCCGGCCGCCGGACCGCTTCACCGCCCGGGCCAGCGCGAGGTCGTCGAGCACCTCGGTCGCGGCGGCCGCCGGGCCGCCGGCCGCGGCCAGCGCCGCCGCGTCGACCAGCAGGAACTGCCCGTTGGCCGCCAGCATCGACGGGCGCGGCGACCGCTCGGCCACCCGCAGCGGCAGGGTGACCATCCACGACCACGGCAGCAGCGGCTGCACCAGCCGCGGGCCCGGCCCGTCGGCCAGCTGGCGCGGCCACGGGCTCAGCAGGTCGAGCCCGGCGCCGCGCAGCACCGCGACGGCCGCGGCCACCGCGTGCGGGGCCAGTTCCACGTCGGCGTCGACCAGGACCAGGACCCGGCCGCGGGCCGTCGCGGCCAGCTGCGCCAGGGCGTGCGGCTTGCCCAGCGTCCCGTGCGGCGGCGGTGTGCCGGTGAGCACAGTCAGCCGCGGGTCGCCGCCGGCCGCGGCGCGCACGACGTCGGCGGTGCCGTCGGTGGAGCCGTCGTCGAGGACGAGCACCTCCAGGTCCGGCACGCCGGTCTGGGCCAGCACCGAGCGGATCGTGGGGCCGATCCGGCGGGCCTCGTCCCGGGCCGGGACCAGCACGGACACCGGCTCGGGCACCGGCGGCGGGTCGGCCGGCGGCACCCGCAGCGCACGCAGGTTGAGCACCTGGTGGGCGGTACCGGCGACGGCCAGCACGCTGCCGGCGAGCACGGCCGCAGATCCGCGGCGGCCAGGGCGGGAACGCACCCGCCGACCCTAGATCCACAGGGCCGCGGCGGCGCGCCGACGGGGGTCGGCGCGCGGGTTTGCGGCCGGGGCGAGAGGGTAGGCGCATCCACGACGGCCCCCGACCGTCGTCGCCGAACCGGAGGACGTCCATGCTCGCTCCCGCCCACGCCGTCCGGGCCGGGTGGACCAGTTGGGCGCTGGTGGCGGCGGCGGTGCTGGTGCAGATCGTCTACCCGCTCACCGGCGAGGACCTGCGCACCCCGGTCACGGTGACCTCGGTGCTGGTCTTCGCGGCCGCCTCGGTGGCCGACGTGGCCCGCCGGCACGGCCCGCGGGGCGCGCTGGTGCTGCTGGTCGTGGCCGGTGGCGGCGGGCTGGTGGCCGAGGCGGTCGGGGTGGCGACCGGGTTCCCGTTCGGGGTCTACGCCTACACCGGCACGCTCGGGCCCGAGGTGCTCGGCGTGCCGGTGGTGGTCCCGCTGGCCTGGGTGATGATGGCCTGGCCCGCGCTGGTCGTCGGGCGGACCCTGGGCCGCGGGCCGCTCGGCACGGTGGCGGTCGGCGCGGTGGCGCTGGCCGCGTGGGACCTGTTCCTGGACCCGCAGATGGTCGACGCCGGGCACTGGTGGTGGGCCGACCCGGTGCCCGCGCTGCCGCTGGTGCCGGGCATCCCGCTGACCAACTACGCCGGCTGGTTGCTGGTGGCGACGCTGCTGATCGGCGCACTGCACCGGCTGCTCGGGCCGGACGCCGGACCCTCGGGTCCGGCGTCGGCGCTGTACCTGTGGACCTACGGCTCCTCGGTGGTCGCCCACCTGGTGTTCTTCGGGCTGCCCGGCTCGGCCGTCGTCGGCGGGGTGGGGATGGGCCTGGTCGCGGTGCCGTTCGCCGCTGCGCTGCTGCGCCGACCCGGTTCCGCGGCCGGGCCGCGGCACGGGTCGCTGCCCGGCGACCCGCCGGTCAGGCCAGCGCGCGCAGCCGATCAGCGAGGTCGGTCCGGAAGAAGTCGATGAACCCGTCCGGGTCCGGCCCGGCGTTCATCAGCACGACGTGGTCGTAGCCGGCGTCGGTGAACTGCTTGACCACCTCGACGTGCCGGTCCGGGTCCGGGCCACAGGCGAACTGGCCCAGGACGTCGTCCAGGGTGACCGTGCCGGTGGCGGCCTCGAAGTTGACCGGGTTGGGCAGCTCGCTCATCACCTTCCAGCCGGTCAGCGCCCAGCGGGTGGTCTCGTGCACCGCCTCGGCCGCGGTCTTCTCGTCCGGCGCCCAGGCCAGCGGGGCCTCCGCGTAGCGCGGACCGCTGCCGCCCGCGCCGGTGTAGTGCTCGATCAGGTCGGCGCGCGGCTCGGTGGTGAACAGCCCGTCGCCCAGCTCGGCGGCGATCCGGGCGGCGTCCGGGCCACCGGCCGCGACCACCATCTCCGGCAGCCGCTCGGGCAGGTCGAACACCCGGGCGTCCTCCAGCCGCAGGTAGCGGCCGTCGTAGTTCTGGTAGCCGCCCCGCCAGAGCAGCTTGATGATCTCCAGCGCCTCGCGCAGCATGGCCTGCCGCTCGTGCACGCCGGGGAAGCCCCGGCCCACGACGTGCTCGTTGAGCCGCTCCCCCGCGCCCACGCCGAGCACGAACCGGCCCTCCGAGACCAGCGCCAGCGTGGCCGCGGCCTGGGCGATGATCGCCGGGTGGTAGCGGACCGTCGGGCAGGTGACCCCGGTGGCCAGGCCGATCCGCTCGGTCTTCGCGGCGACGGCGCCGAGCACCGTCCAGGTGAACGACGAGTGCCCCTGCACGTCCAGCCAGGGGTGGTAGTGGTCGCTCATCTCCACGAAGTCGAAGCCGGCCCGCTCGGCGAGCACGGCCTGCCGGATGATCTCCTGCGGGCCGAACGCCTCGGAGGCCAGCTTGTAGCCGATCTTCATACCGGGAACTCCTCCACTGCCGGATGCGGTCCGGAGCGGATTCCCGGCGGTCCCGCGGGCAAACGGGCGGGCAGCGGTCAGCCGGGCAGGCCGTCCTGCCCGTCGAGCACCAGGGCCAGCCGGTAGCCGACCAGCACGATCAGGTGCAGCAGGTAGAGCCACAGCAGCAGCGCGGTGACCGCGCCGAAGACCGGCAGCCCGCCGAACGGCAGCGACCACTCGACCGGGATGGCCAGGAACAGCAGGAAGCCCTGCAGGAACCCCGACATCACCGACCCGGTGCCGAAACCGGCCCACAGCAGCGCCCGCAGCCCGAGCCGGCCCGGCGCGACGAACCGGTAGACCAGCACCAGCGCCACCGACACCAGGACGAAGACCACGTGGAAGGCGATCACCACGCCGAGCACCAGGCGCCAGCCGCCGGCGTCGTAGAGCGGGGCCACCACCGGGGCGCCGGCCAGCAGGGCGAGCACCAGCCCGGGGCCGACGGCGATCAGCGGCAGCAGGCCCAGCCGGCCGCGCCAGCCGGTGAACCGGTCCGGGGGCGCCGGGGACAGCTGGCGGAACGCCCGGCGCAGCCCCTCCCCGTACAGGCTGGCCGGGAAGACCACGATCAGCGCCTGCAGCCCCGACATCCGCACGGCCGTCTCGGCCAGGGTGTTCAGCGCGGTGGGGGTGCCGTGGCCGGGCGGCAGGCCGGTGACGGCGATGGCGACGCTGCCGGTCACCGCGTCCGCGCCGGCCAGCGCCGCGGCCGCCCACAGCGACACCAGCACGATCGGCACGATGCCGATCACGCCGAAGAAGGTGGCCCCGGCCGCCCACAGCGCGAAGTCGCTGCCCGGGAACGAGCGGCCCAGCCCGCGCAGCACCGCACCCGACACCTCGCGCACACCTGTCGTCGCCCGCACGTCGGTCGCGGTCTCGCTCGTCACCGGCTCGGGTGCCCGCCTGTCCACCCGGCCAATCCTGGCCCGTCAACCGGGCCGGCGGGGGACGGGCGTGCGGAACGGCCACGACCGGCGGACGGGCTCGTCCGGAGGCGTCGGACGGGACGTCGGCAGCGGTCGACCGCCCGGACCGGTGCGCCCGCGGACCTGCGTAGCATCCCGGCCGTCCCGGTACCGAGGAGCGCCATGCAGCACCGCACGATCGTCCGGATCCTCGCCGTCGGCGTGGGCATCGCGCTGACCGCGGCGGTCGTCGTCGCGGCCACCTCGGCCGGTGCACCGGAGGGAGCGTCGGCGCCGCGCGGCGACCAGGGCCCGACCGCGGCGCGCAGCGTCATCCTGGTCAACGGCGACGGCATGGGCGCCGCGCAGCGGGCCGCGGCCCGGCTGCACCTGATCGGCCAGGAGGGAGCGCTGGAGATGGACCAGCTGGCCGAGGGCGGCTGGCTGGCCACCGACCCCCGGGACCCGGGCGGCGCGGTCACCGACTCCGCGGCCGGCGCCTCGGCCTGGGCGACCGGCGAGCGGACCTTCAACGGCGCCGTCTCGGTCGACGTGGACGGCAACCCGCTGCCGGTCCTGGGCCAGCAGGCCAAACAGGCCGGCCTGGCGACCGGGCTGGTGACCACCGCGCAGGTCACCGACGCCAGCCCGGCCGCGTTCTTCGCCCGCACCCCCGACCGCGACCAGCAGGACGACATCGCCCGGCAGTACCTCGACGAGAGCGAGCCCGACGTCGTCCTCGGCGGCGGCCGGAGCCGGTGGACCCCCGAGGGCGGGGACGACCTGGTGGCCGCGGCGCAGGACGACGGCTACACCGTGGTCGGCACCGCCGAGGAACTCGCCGCGGCCGACGGGCCCAAGCTGCTGGGGCTGTTCGCCGACGAGGAGATGTTCGAGGCGAACCGCGAGGGCGACGGCGACGCCTACGACCCGGCCGTCGACCTGGCCACCATGACGCGCGCCGCGCTCGACACCCTCGGCGAGGCCGAGGACGGCTTCTTCCTGCTGGTCGAGGAGGAGGGCATCGACGAGTTCGGGCACGACAACAACGGCGGGCAGATGCTGGAGGCGATGCGGCAGCTGGACGCGGCGGTGGCGGTGGCCCGCGAGTACGTCGCCGAGCACCCGGACACGCTGCTCATCGTCACCGGCGACCACGAGACCGGCGGGCTGGCCGTGGAGGACGCCGGGGTCACCGACGACGAGTCCGGCAGCGGCTCCACCGACCAGGAGTCCGCCGAGGACGGCCCGTTCCCGGTGGCCGGCACCGAGCTGGAGTTCGTCCTGGACTGGACCACCCGCGAGCACACCGGCGCCGCGGTGCCGGTGACCGCCGAGGGCCCCGGCGCCGCCCGGTTCACCGGCGAGCACCCCAACACCTTCGTCCACGAGGTCATCACCGACGCCCTGGGCCTGTAGGTCGTGCGTGAGTTTAGTGGCGATGGCCCAGAAACACACGCACGACCCCCGAGGTGGCGCAGGGCGGTGCGGCGGGCGGGGCGGTCCAGGCCGCGCAGGTCGACCGAGCCGCGTTCGGTGACCACGACGTCGACGTCGTGCGAGGCGGTGGTGACCGGGCCGGAGAGGCGGTCGACCAGGGTGGGGCCGCCGCGGTGCCGGGAGGCGACGGCGACGACGCTCAGCCCGTCGCGGCTGCGGACGCCGGCCGCGGCGAAGTCGGGGTGCCCGCCGATCAGCCCGGTGGCCCGCCCGCCGGTGCCCTCCACGTTGACCTGGCCGTCCAGGTCGATCTCCAGGGCGGTGTTCAGCGCGATCAGCGGCGGCGCGCCGGCCGCGGACAGCCGGCCGATGTCGTGCACGGTCTCCACCGGGTGCAGCAGCGGGCGGCCGTCGGCCCAGTCGTAGAGCCGCGGGGTGCCGACCAGGTAGGTGGCGACCGGGTCGCCGAGCAGCAGGCCGCGGCGGTCCAGGTCGACGACCGGGTCGGGCAGCATCCCCGAGTCCAGCCGCACCGGGACCCGCAGCGCGGCGACCATCGCCGCGGCCAGCCGGCCCGGCCCGACCTGCACCCGGGCGCCCTCGGGCACCAGGCGGGCGACGTGCCGGGCGATCGCCTCGTCGGCCGGGGTCGGGGCGGGCGTGGCCAGCGAGGCCGGCACCCCGGCCTCCCCGTCGACCTCGGCCAGCACGGTCACCGCGTCCTCGGGCAGCGGCCCGCCCGCGTCCGCGCACGGCGCCGACCGGGAGGCCACGGCCGCGACCGGGACGCCGGCCTCGACCAGCCCGCGCATCCAGCTCACCTCGGCGCCGAACCGCAACCCGCCGTCCTGGCCGCGGACCAGCGTCGCGACCAGCAGGTCCGGGCGCAGTGGGCCGGCCAGCAGGGCCGGCACCGCGGACAGCCGGCACGGGATCCGGCGCACCGAGCCGGCGTCGATCCCGGCCCGCAGCCCGCCCCCGCCGAGCACGGTCACCGCATCGCGGAAGGCGCCGGTCTCCAGCTCCGGCTCGGGCAGCGGGGCCCAGCCGAGCACCACCGACAGGTCCCGGTGCCGCTCGGCGGCCTGGCGCAGCGCCGGGAACAGCGCCCGGGGGGCCCCGCACCCGTCGCCGACCGCGACCCGCATCCCCGGCCGCAGCAGATCCGCCAGCTCCCGCACCGGCCGACGGTATCCCGATCCGCCCGGGCCGCGGCCGTTCCAGCACGGACGGATGGCCCGATCCTTTCGAGACCTGTCTCTGGGCCAACGGCAGTGGCCGGAACCGGTCGCGATGCTCGGGTGAAGCAGTTCGTGCCGGGCCTGGCTGCGGTTGGAGGTCGATCCGTGTCGCGCAACGTTGTCGCTGGTCCCCACACCTCGACCCGTCGAGGTCCGCACCGGGCCTGGTGGGTCGTGGCGGGCGCGTTCTGCGCGATCGTGGCCGCGGGCGCGTTCTCCACGATGGCGGGGCTGCTGGTCGACCCGATCACCGCCGAGTTCGGCTGGTCGCGCGGGGCCATCGGCGTCGCTACCGCGATCAACATGGTGCTCTACGGGCTCACCGCGCCGTTCGCGGCGGCGATGATGGACCGGCTCGGGATGCGCCGGGTCGTCACCGGCGCGCTGGCCGTGCTCGCGGTGGGCGCGGTGCTGACCACCACCATGACGCAGGTCTGGCAGTTCACGGTGTACTGGGGACTGCTCATCGGGATGGGGACCGGCTCGCTGGCGCTGACCTTCGCCGCCACGGTGACCGGCCGGTGGTTCGCCCGCCGTCAGGGGCTGGCGGTCGGCATCCTCACCTCGGCGAGCGTGCTGGGGCAATTCCTGTTCCTGCCGGTCCTGGGTTGGATCGTGGTCACCTCCGGCTGGCGGCCCTCGCTGGCGACGCTCGTGGTGGCGGCGGCCGTCGCGGCGCCGCTGGTCCACCTCCTGCTGCGCGATCACCCCGCCGACGTCGGCACCGCGCCCTACGGCGCCGCGGAACCGGTGGCTGCGCCCAAGCCGGTCCGGGCAGCCGCCCGGCGCACCGTGCACGTCCTGGGTCGGGCGGCGCGGACGTGGCCGTTCTGGCTGCTCGCGACGACGTTCGCCATCTGCGGCGCGTCGACCAACGGGGTGATGTGGACGCACTTCGTGCCGGCCGCGCACGCCCACGGCATGACCGTCCCCGTCGCGGCCTCGATGCTGACCCTGGTCGGGCTGTTCACCGTCGTGGGCACGGTCGGGTCCGGCTGGCTGACCGACCGGCTCGACCCCCGGCTGCTCCTGACCGGGTACTACGTGCTGCGGGGGGCCTCGCTGCTGGTCCTGCCCGGTCTGTTCGGCCCGCACCCCGGCCCGGGACTGATCGGCTTCGCGATCTTCTTCGGCGTCCTCGACCTGGCGACCGTGCCCCCGACGATCACGTTGTGCCGGGAGATCCACGGTGCGGCGGGGGCGATCGTCTTCGGCTGGGTCAACGCCGCTCACCAGATCGGCGCCGCCGCGGTCGCCGTCCTCGGCGGCGTGATCCACGACGAGACCGGCACCTACGACCCGATGTGGTTCCTGGCCGGCGGGCTGTGCTTCGCCGCCGCGGGCCTCGCACCGCTCATCAGCCGTCGCAGAGCGGCGTCGGCATCGCGATGAGGTCCCGGCCCGCTACCGCTCCGGCTGGCCGTCCCTCCCGCGGAACGTCACGCGATAGGCGCGTGGCGAGACACCGAGGACGGCGGTGAAGTGCTGGCGCATGCCGGCCGCGGTGCCGAAACCGGCGCGGGCGGCCACCTGTTCCACGCCCAGGTCGGTTTCCTCCAGCAGCTCCCGGGCCAGATCCAGCCGCTGCCGGGTCAGCCAGGCCATCGGCGAGTGCCCGGCCTCGTCGCGGAACCTGCGGGTGAAGGTCCGGGGGCTCATGGCGGCGTGCCCGGCCAGGTCCCCCAGGGTCAGCGGACGGTCGAGCCGCGCGAGCGCCCACGCCCGGGTCGGACCGGTCGCCGCTCCCGCCTGCGGGGACGGCACGGGCCGCGGGATGAACTGGGCCTGTCCCCCCTCGCGGTGCGGCGACACCACGGTCCGACGGGCGACGTCGTTCGCGACGGCGACCCCGTGATCGCAGCGCACCATGTGCAGGCACAGATCGATGCCCGACGCCTCGCCCGCCGAGGTCAGCACACGTCCCTCGTCGACGTAGAGCACGTCGGGATCGAGCCGCACCCGCGGGTACGTCCGGCGGAACAGATCCGCGGACTTCCAGTGCGTGGTGGCCCGCCGCCCGTCGAGCATCCCGGCGGCCGCCAGCACGAACGCCCCCGTGCAGATCGAGGCGATCCGGGCGCCGTCGGGGATCGAGTGCAACGCCCGCCGCAGCGGCTCGTCGAGCACACCCGGGTGCTCATCGGTCTCGTGCGACGCGGGCACCACCACGGTCCCCGCCGTCGCCAGAGCGTCCGGGCCCTGGTTGACGAGAACCGAGAAGTCGCCGTCCGTTCCCACCAGCCCCGGCGCCAGCGCGCAGGTGACCACCTCGTAGAGGGCACGGCCCTCGCCGGACACCGCCTGCCCGAAGATCTGGTGCACCAGACCGAGCTCCAGGGGAAGCACTCCCGGCCTGACCAGGATCACCACCCGGTGCGGCGGCGCGGGGGTCAACGGCTCCATGACCGGATTATGGCGCCCCTACCAGCAAGAACTGCGCAGGCGACGGGGACCCGGCCGGGGCCAGGAGAACGACGGCGCCGGGCCGGGCGGCGAACCGCCGGGGCGGCGGCCGGACGGCCCCGTCCGCGCTGCTCCCGATGGCCTCGACGTGCCACCCCCGGCTCACGCCGGTGCGTCGATGCCGAGCCAGCGGAAGGCGTTGCGGGAGGTGATGTCCGCCAGCACCTCGGCGGGCAGGTCCAGCGAGCGCAGGGTGGCCGCGGCCGGCTCCTCCCGGGGCATGGCCGGGAAGTCCGACCCGGCCAGCAGCCGGTCGTGGCCCAGCAGGTCGATCAGGAACCGCAGCGCCCGGCGGTCGAAGACCATCGAGTCGTAGTAGAACCGGCGGGCGTACTCGAACGGCGAGGGGCCGCCGTCGTGGGCGATGGCCCGCTCCGGGACGGCCGGCTCCTCGTTCCAGGTGCCGCCCCAGAAGTAGTGCGCCCTGGGCAGCATCAGCGGGAACCCGCCGGCCGCGTGGCTGAACGAGATCCGCAGGTCCGGGCACTTCGCCGCGGTCCCCCCGGCGATCATGGACGCGGCCGCGAAGGCGCCCTCCACACCGACCACGTAGGTGCCCATGGTCGAGGCCGGCAGCCGGTCGGTCGGGGTGGGCATGGCGTGCACGAACACCGCCAGGTCCAGCCGCTGCACCTCGGCGAAGAACGGCTGGAACCGCTCGTCGCCGATCGAGCGGCCGAGCACCCCGGAGCCGATCTCCACCCCGTGCAGGCCCTGCTCGCGCACCGCGGCCAGCTCGGTGGCGGCCGCGTCCGGGTCCTGCATCGGCACCATGCCCAGCCCGAGCAGCCGCTCCGGCGCGGCCGCGCACAGCGTCGCGGTGAACTCGTTGACGTGCCGGGCCAGCGCGAGCCCGTCCGCGGCCGGCAGGTCGTAGCGCAGCAGCGGCGGCATCGGGCTGAGCACCTCGACGTCCACCCCGGCGGCGTCCTGCGCCTCGACCCGCCGCTCGGCGTCGAAGAACACGTCCCGGGCGCGGAAGGTGACCTTGCCGAACAGCAGCGTGCGGGCGGTGTCGCCGTCGACCGGTTCCATCCGCGGGAAGCACTCGGGGGCGTCGGCGGGGTAGTCGCGCGGCAGCAGGTGGGCGTGGGCGTCGACGAGCACGCTGGTGACCTCCGGTCGGGGCTACAGGTGGGGGTGTACCGAGACGTGCACGGCGGCCTCGCCGGGCACGTCCCCGGCCAGGGTCCGCATCGCCAGGTCGGTGTCGGCCAGGCCGAAGGTGTGGGTGTGCAGCTTCTCCAGCGGGAACCGGCGGGACTCGATGATCGCGATCGCGTCGGCGTAGCCGCGGGCGTCCACCCCGTAGGCGCCGACCACGTTCAGCGCCCGGTTGATGATCAGGTCGGTGCGCACCGGGATCTCGGTACCGCCCTTGAGCCCGGCGAGCACCACCCGGCCGCCGTGCTTGGCCGCCAGCAGGGCCTGGGTCACCGGCTCGGCGGCCATCGGGGTCAGCTCCAGGACGACGTCGGCCATCGCCCCGTCGGTGAGCTCGCGGACCCGCTCCACCGGATCCTGGGCGTCGTCGCCGTCGACCACCAGGGTGTGGTCGGCGCCGAACTCGCGGGCCAGGGCGAGCTTGTGCTCGTCGGCCCGCAACCCGGTGATGATCACGGTCCCGGCGCCGGCCGCCTTGGCCGCGATCACCGCGGCGATCCCGCGCTGCCCGGCCCCCAGCACCAGCACCGTGTCGCCCAGCCCGGCCCCGCCCAGGTGCACCGCCCACCGCACACCGGCGCCCAGCGGGTTGAACATGACCGCCAGCTCGGCGGGCAGCGTCCGGTCGACCTTGTGCAGCACCGCGCCCGGGGTCAGGTAGAGGTGCTCGGCCATCCCGCCCCACAGGGACGGGGCCACGTCCACGCCGGTGACGCCGTGCCCGAAGCGGCGGTTCCGGCAGGCCTGGTAGCGCCCGGTCAGGCAGTCGTGGCAGGACCGGCAGGGCACGATCACCTCCAGGGCGACCCGGTCGCCGGGCTGCACACCCCAGCGCTGCGCGGCCCGCTCGCCGACCTCCTCGACGATGCCCATCGGCTCGTGTCCCGGGACGAACGGCCCGCCGCCGCCCATCGTCAGGTGCCCGCGGTAGCTCTCGACGTCGCTGCCGCAGATGCCGTTGGCCTCCACGCGCAGCAGCCCGTCGTCCGGCCCGATCCGCGGGCGCGCGAACTCCTGGATCTCGATCCGCCCCGGCCCGACCTGCACCGCGGCCCGCACCACGTCGCTCATCGCTCTCCCTCGCTGCGCGAGCTCGGCGCTTCGCGCGAAGGCGCTGTAGTGAATGATTCGCTCGCAAGCTCGCTCATCGCCGTCGCCTCCTCAGCCCGCCGTGCGGGTCAGCCGCGTCTTCATCTCCGAGCGTTCGATCGAGCCGGGCGGGACCAGGTTCACCGCGGCCCGCACCGACAGCCGGGACCGGATCAACCCCTCGATCTCCCGGCCCAGCTGGTCGCGGTCGCCGGGCTGCTCACCCCACTCGGCGTCCACCCGCAGCGGCGGCTCGACCCGCGGTCCACCGTCGGGCAGCACGATCTGGACCGCCCCGCTGGTCCGCGGGTGCAGGGTCTGCACCAGGTCGCGCACCGCGGACGGGAACACGTTCACGCCCAGCACGATCAGCATGTCGTCGGTGCGCCCGATGCAGCGGATCAGCGGCGTCGCGCCGTCCAGGGCGGTGACCACCACCCGGTCGCGGGTGCGGAAGCGCACCAGCGGGCAGCACTCCCGGTCGACGGCGGTGTAGACCAGCTCGCCGGTGGCGCCGGGCTCGGGCAGCACCGCGGTGCCGGTGTCCGGGTCCACCAGCTCGACGACCACGTGCCGGCCGCCGGTGAACCGCATCCCGCCGCTGCCCGGGGCCTCGCCGAACAGCACCGGGGCCATGTCGGCGTTGCCCAGCCCCTCGGTCACCGGGGCTCCCCACTCCCGCTCGACGTGGGCCCGGAACGCCTCCTCCCCACCCCCCGGCTCGCCTCCGACGAAGATCTTCTTCAGCCCGAACCCGGCCGGGTCGCGGCCCAGCCCGCGCAGGTGCTCGGCCAGGTAGCGGGCGTAGGACGGGGTGGAGTGCAGCGCGGTGACGCCCAGGCTCTCCAGGGCGAGCAGCGCCTTCTCCGAGGCCCCGGTGCCGATCGGGACGACGGTTGCCCCGATCCGCTCCAGGGCGTCGCGGATGGGCAGGCCGCCGACGAACAGGGTCAGCCCGGCCGCGTGCAGCACGACGTCCTCGCGGGTGGCGCCCATGGTGGCGAACGCGGTGGCGACCATGTCGGTCCAGGCCGCGGCGTCGCGCCGGGTCACCCCGACCCAGCTCGGCCGCCCGGTCGTGCCGGTGGAGGCGTGCACCCGGACCACGTCGGTCATCGCCGCACCGGCGTGGCGGCCCAGCGGCGGCGCGGCGACCTGCGACTCGCGCAGCATCTGCTTGGTGGTGAACGGCAGCCCGGCCAGGTCGTCCAGGCCGGGCAGGGTGCCCAGGGCCGACGCCGCGACGCCGTGCTCGCTGAACAGGTCGGCGTAGAACGGCGACCGGACGGGCAGCGCCTCGAGCTGCGCGCGGAGCAGCTCGGTGACCGCGTCCCGGTCCTCGGGCGCGACAAAGCTCGGTGCGACCACGACGGTCCTCTCCGGATGGGGTGTTCGGGGTGCGGGCTGCCGTCAGGGCTCGTGCACGACGACGCCGCGGATGGTGCGGCCCTCGGTCATGTCCCGGTAGCCGTCGTTGATCTGTTCCAGCGGGTAGCGGCGGGTGACCAGCTCGTCGAGCTTGAGGTGCCCGGAGCGGTACAGCCCCAGCAGCCGGGGCACGTCGTGGAGCGGGTTGCAGTCGCCGAACAGCGCCCCGCGGACCTGGCGCTGGTAGAGGATCATGGCGCCCAGGTGGACGGTGACCGCCTGCTCGGTGAGCCGGCCGACGGCGGTGATGGTGACCTTGCCGCCCTTGCCGACCACCTGCACCGCGGCCTGCACGACGTCCTCGGTGAGCACGCCGGGGGTGCAGATGGCGTGGTCGGCGAGCTGGCCCCGGGTCTCGGCGACGACGAAGTCGTGCGCCTCGCGGGCGTCGGCGAAGGTGTGGGTTGCCCCGAAGACCGACGCGGCCATCTCGCGCTTGAACACGACCGGGTCGACCACCACCACGTTCTTCGCCCCGGCGAACCGGGCGCCCTGCACCGCGTTGCTGCCCACCCCGCCGGCCCCGTAGATCACCACGGTGTCCCCGGCGCGCACCCCGGCCGCGTAGACCGCGGAACCCCATCCGGTCGGTACCCCGCAGCCGACCAGCGCGCCGACCTCGAACGGGATGTCGTCGGGGAGCGTGATGCAGGCCCACTCCGACACCACCGCGGCCTGCGCGAACGACCCGACGGTGCAGAACCCGCCCAGGTCCTCCGCGTCGGCACCGTCCCCGGAATGGAAGCGGAACGTGCCGTCCAGGAACATCCCGGTGCTGGCGTTGAGGCCCTTGACGCACATGTTCTGGTTGCCCGTCGAGCACGGCCGGCAGGCCCCGCAGGCCGGGATGTAGGAGCAGACGATCCGGTCGCCCACCTGCACCCGGCGCACGTGCGGACCGATCGCCTCCACCACCCCGGCGCCCTCGTGCCCGCCCACGATCGGGAACCGCACCGGCGCGTCGCCCCGGGTGATGTGGTCGTCGGAGTGGCACAGCCCGGCCGCGGCGAACCGCACCCGCACCTCGTGCTCCTTCGGCGGGTCCACCACCAGGTCGGCCTGCTCCCATCCCCGGTGCGGGCCGCGGGCGATGGCGGCCCGCACGGTGATCGGGCCGGGGGCGGTGGCCCCGACCGCCGGCTCGCTCAGCAGCTCGAGCTGTGTCGATGATTCGCTCGCAAGCTCGCTCATGGGGCCGTCCTCTCCAAGGCAGCGGACACGTGCGGGAGGACCTCGGCGCCGAGCAGGGCGATGTGGTCGAGGTCGGTGATGTCGTAGACGTGCAGGTAGACGGTGTCGGCGCCGGCGCCGGCCAGCGCGGCGATCCGGTCGGTCACCGCGGCCGGGGACCCGATCGCGGCGGTGGCCCGCATCAGCGGCGAGCCGATCACCGCGCCCCGCCGCTCGACCTCGGCCGGGGTGGCCCCGCAGGCCACCGGCAGCACCGCCGAGCGCCGGGCGGCGGCCGGGTCGCGGCCGATCGCCTCGCAGGCCGCGGCGAACACCGCGAACCGCTCGCGCAGCCCGGCGTTGCCGTCGCCGTCGCCCATCGCCAGCGCGCCGTTGAACTCGTCGGCGAACCGGGCGGCCAGCGCCGGCGTGCGCTTCGGCCCGGTCCCGCCGATGATCACCGGCGGGTGCGGGCGCTGGGCGGGGCGCGGCGGGGCGCGGTTGGCCTCGACGGTGTAGTGGGCGCCGCTGAAGGAGAACCCGTCGGGGTCGCCGGGCGGGACGCCCCACAGCCCGGTGATGATCTGCAGTTGCTCCTCGAACCGGTCGAACCGCTCCCCGGTCGGCGGGAACGGGATCCCGAACGCGGCGTGCTCGCGGGCGTACCAGCCGGTGCCCAGGCCGAGCTCGACCCGCCCGCCGCTCATCTCGTCGACCGAGGCGACGATGGTGGCCAGCAGCCCGGGCTGGCGGAACGTGGCCGCGCCGACCAGGGCGCCCAACCGCACCCGGCTGGTCTCCCTGGCCAGCCCGGCCAGCGTCGTCCAGCAGTCGGTCGGCCGGTACCGCGGGTCGGCCGGGTCCACCCCCATCAGGTGGTCGGACCGGAGGAACGCGTCGAAGCCGGCCTGCTCGGTGGCCAGCGCCAGGGCCAGGATCTGCTCGTAGCGGGCGCCGTGGCGGGGTTCCATGAGGACCCTCAGCCGCACCCCGGCCGGCTCAGCCACGCAGCGACACCGTCTTCACCTGGGTGTGCTCCAGCACCGCGTCCGCGCCCATGGTGCGGCCGAACCCGCTGGCCTTGTAGCCGCCGAAGGGCCCGCCGATCACCCCGGCGCCGAGCGCGGCGTTGACGGCCACCTGCCCGGCGGCCAGCCCGCGCGACAGCCGGACCGCGCGCCCGAGGTCGCGCGTCCACACCGAGGCGACCAGGCCGTAGTCGGTGCCGTTGGCCACCTCCAGGGCCTGGGCCTCGGAGTCGACCGGGATCACCGACAGCACCGGGCCGAAGATCTCCTCGCGGGCGATGCGCATCTCGGGGCGCACCCGGTCGAACAGCGTGGGCTCGACGAAGAACCCGCGGTCGAGGTCCGGGCCGTCCGGGACGCCACCGCCGGTGACCAGCTCGGCGCCCTCCTCCTGGCCGGACCGGACGTAGTCCAGCACCCGGTCGCGCTGCCGGGCGCTGATCAGCGGCCCCATCCGCACCGGCCGGTGCCACGGCCCGACGCTGACCCCGCGCATGTGCTCGACCAGCCGGGCGACCACCTCGGCGTGCACCTCGCGCTGCACCACCACCCGCGACCCGGCCGCGCAGATCTGCCCGGTGTTCAGGGTGATCCCGGCGACCATGGCCGGGATCGCGGCGTCGAGGTCGGCGTCGGCGAAGACCACCTGCGGCGACTTGCCGCCCAGCTCCAGGTGCAGTGGCACCAGCCGCTGCGCGCAGGCCGCCATGACCGCAGCGCCGGTGGCCGGCGAGCCGGTGAAGCTCATCCGCCGCACCCCGGGGTGGGCCGGGATCGCCGCGCCGGCCTCGGGGCCGTAGCCGGTGACGACGTTGAGCACGCCCGGCGGGATGCCGGCCGCCAGCGCCAGTCGGGCCAGGGCCAGCGCGGTGAGCGGGGCGTCCTCGGCCGGCTTGACGACGATGGTGTTCCCGGCGGCGATCGCCGCGCCGACGTCGTTGACGAACATCGGGCCCGGGGCGTTCCACGGGATGACGCTGCCGACCACGCCGTAGGGCTCGCGCAGGGTGAACCCGAGGACGTCGGGGGTGTGCGTGGGCAGCGAGACGCCCTGCACCTTGTCGGCCTGGCCGGCCAGGAAGGTGAGGATCCGGGCCATCGGCGGCGGCCCCCAGTGCGGGCGGCCCACCTCCCGCGACTCCAGCCGGTCCAGCTCGTCGGCGTGCTCGTCGACCAGCCGGGCCCACGCGGCCAGCAGCCCGCCGCGGACGGTGGTGCTGGTGTCACGCCAGGCCGGGAAGGCGGCCTCGGCGGCGGCCACCGCCGCGTCGACGTCCGCGGCACCACCGCGGGGCACCGCGGCCAGCACCTCGCCGGTCGCCGGGTCCAGGACGTCGAGGGTCCGCCCGTCCGCGGCCGGGACCCAGGCGTCACCGATCAGGTGGGCGTCGTGCACCAGCAGCCCGGACTGCGCGCCGGGCGGGGCGATCGTCATGTCCGCTCCTCGGTGCTCAGTGCTCATGGACGATCACGCCGCGGATGTTGCGGCCGTCGAGCATGTCGGTGTAGCCCTGGTTGACCTCGTCGAGCCGGTACCGGCGGGTGATCAGCTCGTCGAGCTTGAGGTCGCCGGAGCGGTAGAGGCCCAGCAGCCGCGGGACGTCGTACAGCGGGTTGCAGGCGCCGAAGATCGCGCCCTGGATGCGCCGCTGGTAGCCGATGAACACGCCGGGGTGCTCGTTGATCCAGCCGTTGCCGACGGCGGTCACCGTGACCTGGCCGGTCTTGCCGACGACCTGCAGCGCGTCGGCGATGACCTGGTCGAGCCGGTACCGGCGGGTGATCAGCTCGTCGAGCTTGAGGTCGCCGGAGCGGTAGAGGCCCAGCAGC
>JASLAP010000631.1 GCA_030147065.1 Pseudonocardia sp.
GAGCTGTCGGCCAGCCAGTCGACGACGGTCAACCTGCCCTACATCACCGCGAGCTCCGACGGCCCGCTGCACCTCGACGTCACGATCACGCGGGCGGAGTTCCAGCGGCTCACGCAGGACCTCCTCGACCGGACCAAGGGTCCCTTCCAGCAGGCGGTCAAGGACGCCGGGATCTCCGTCTCCGAGATCGACCACGTCGTGCTCGTCGGCGGCTCCACCCGCATGCCGGCCGTCGTGGACGCCGTCAAGGAGCTCACCGGGGGCAAGGAGCCGAACCGTGGCGTCAACCCGGACGAGGTCGTGGCCATGGGCGCCGCGCTGCAGGCCGGTGTCCTGAAGGGCGAGGTCAAGGACGTCCTGCTGCTGGACGTCACGCCGCTGTCCCTGGGCATCGAGACCAAGGGCGGCATCATGACCAAGCTCATCGAGCGCAACACCACCATCCCGACCAAGCGGTCCGAGGTCTTCACGACCGCCGACGACAACCAGCCGTCGGTGCAGATCCAGGTCTTCCAGGGCGAGCGGGAGATGGCCGCCTACAACAAGAAGCTCGGCATGTTCGAGCTGACCGGGCTGCCGCCGGCGCCGCGGGGCGTGCCGCAGATCGAGGTCTCCTTCGACATCGACGCCAACGGCATCGTCAACGTCTCGGCCAAGGACCTGGGCACCGGCAAGAGCCAGGCCATGACCATCACCGGTGGCTCCGCCCTGGGCAAGGACGAGATCGACCGGATGATGCGCGAGGCCGAGCAGCACGCCGAGGAGGACCGCAAGCGCCGCGAGGAGGCCGAGGTCCGCAACCAGGCCGAGTCGCTGGTCTACCAGACCGAGAAGTTCCTCAAGGACAACGACGAGAAGCTGCCCGCGGACGTCAAGTCCGACGTGCAGAGCGCGCTGACCGACGCCCAGGAGGCGCTGAAGGGCACCGACACCGGGGCCGTCAAGTCGGCGATGGAGCGGCTGGCCACCGAGTCCCAGAAGATGGGTTCGGCGATGTACCAGCAGCCCGGCGCCGAGGGTGCCGGCCCGGACGCCGACGCCGGCCAGCAGTCCCAGGACCAGGCCGACGACGTGGTCGACGCCGAGATCGTGGACGAGGAGAAGGACCGCAAGTGACCCACGCCGATCGCAACGAACGCGCTGACAACGGTGCCGACGGCGAGCGGGTCGTGGTGACGGACCGGCGACGGATCGACCCGACGACCGGTGAGGTGCGCGCGCCCGCCGACGCGCCCGCCCCGGACCCCGCGGCCGAGCAGGGCCCCGGCGACGGCGGCGACCCCGCCGTCGCCGAGCTCACCACCCAGCTCGAGGAGCGCACCGCCGACCTGCAGCGGCTCAGCGCCGAGTACGCCAACTACCGCCGCCGGGTCGACCGCGACCGGGAGACGGTGCTGGTCGGGGCCCGGGTCCAGTTCGTCGGCGAGCTGCTCACCGTGCTCGACGACCTGGACCGGGCCGAGGTGCACGGCGACCTGACCGGCCCGTTCAAGGCGGTGGCCGACAAGTTGACCGCCGTCGTGCAGAAGCTGGGCCTGGAGTCGTTCGGCCTGGAGGGCGAGCCCTTCGAGCCGTCCGTGCACGAGGCCGTGCAGCACGAGGCCAGCCCGGTGCCCGGCCCGACGGTGACCGTCGTGTCGTCGGTGCTGCGGCCCGGCTACCGGATCGCCGACCGGGTGCTCCGCCCGGCCATGGTGACCGTCGCCGACCGCCCCGACGACGGGACGGTGGGCGAGCCGGGCGAGCCGGGCGAGGGGTCGCAGGCCAAGCACCGGGCCGAGTGACACCCCGGACCCCGGACCCGGTGTCCGGCCCGACGTGCGCCGAGAGGACGTGAGGAGGCGGAGTGACCCAGCGCGACTGGATCGAGAAGGACTTCTACCGCGAGCTGGGCGTCGCTTCGAGCGCGTCGGCTGACGAGATCAAGAAGGCGTACCGGAAGCTCGCCCGCGAGCTGCACCCGGACGCCAACCCCGGCGACGCCGCCGCCGAGTCGCGGTTCAAGTCGGTGTCCGAGGCCTACGGCGTGCTCTCCGACGACAAGAAGCGTCGCGAGTACGACGAGACGCGGGCGATGTTCCGCGGCGGTGGCGGCTTCGGCGGTGGCGGCCAGGGCTTCCCCGGCGGCTTCGGCGGCGGGGCAGGCGGCCAGGCGTTCGACCTGAACGACCTGTTCGGGCAGGCCGGTGCCGGCGCGGGTGCGCCCGGCGGTGCCGGACTGGGCGACCTGTTCGGCAACCTGTTCGGTGGCGGCGCGGCCCAGCCGGGTCGCGGCACGGCCGCCGGGGCCCGGTCGACGCAGCGCGGCGCGGACGTGGAAACCGAGCTGCGGATCGAGTTCGCCGACGCGGTGCGCGGCGCCGAGGTCGGGTTGCGGCTGTCCGCGCCGGGCCGCTGCGAGCGCTGCGCGGGCACCGGTGCCCGGCCGGGCAGCGTCCCGCGGACCTGTCCGACCTGCGACGGAGTGGGTCTGGTCAGCCGCAGCCAGGGTGCGTTCGCGTTCTCCGAGCCGTGCCGCGACTGCCGCGGCACCGGCCGGCTGATCGACGACCCGTGCCCGGAGTGCGCCGGCGAGGGCGTCACCACCCGCACCCGCACGCTCACCGTGCGGGTGCCGGCCGGGGTCGCCGACGGCCAGCAGATCCGGCTCAAGGGCCAGGGCGAGCCCGGCCGCGGCGGCGCCCCGGCCGGCGACCTGTACGTGCGGGTGCACGTGCGGCCGCACCGGCTGTTCGGCCGCTCCGAGCGCAATCCGGACGACCTGACGCTGACCGTGCCGGTCACCTACCCGGAGCTGGTGCTGGGCAGCACGCTCACGGTCCCCACGCTGGACTCGACGGTGTCGTTGCGGATCCCGCCGGGCACCACCAGCGGGCGGACCTTCCGGGTCCGCGGCCGGGGCGTGCAGCGGCGTTCCGGGAAGACCGGCGACCTGCTGGTCACCGTCGAGGTCGCGGTGCCCAGCCGGCTGGACGAGGCGGCCACCGCGGCGCTGCAGTCCTACGCCGAGGCCACCAAGGCGTTCGACCCGCGGGCCGAACTGCTCGGTGGTGCGCGATGACCAGCACCGGCCGTCCCGGCACCGGCTCGGCCGGGGCCGGGACGGGTGCTGCCGGCGGCGCGCTGCCGCCGGGGGCGACCCCGGAGACGCCGGTGTTCGTCATCTCGGTGGCCGCCGAGCTGGCCGGCCTGCACGCCCAGACCCTGCGCAGCTACGACCGGCTGGGGCTGGTCAGCCCCGGCCGGTCGCCGGGCGGCGGGCGGCGCTACTCGGCCCGCGACATCGCCCTGCTGCGCGAGGTGCAGCGGCTGAGCCAGGTCGAGGGGGTCAACCTGGCCGGCATCAAGCGGATCATCGAGCTGGAGCAGCTGGTCGACGAGCTGCGGTCGCGGCTCGACGAGCTGGCCGAGCAGTTGCTGGCCGCGCACGCGGCGGCCGAGGCGACCGCGGCCAGCGTGCACGCGTCCTACCGGCGCGACCTGGTGCCGGTGGACCGCAGGCAGGCGCTGGTGGTGTGGCGGCCACGACCCCGGAGCTGACGGCTCCCGGCCCGCGGCCGGGCTCAGTCCACCGTGAACGGGTCGTACCGGATGCGGTCCAGCGGGGTGCCGGCCACCAGCATCCGCGACACCGTGGACCGGATCATCGACGGCGAGCCGCAGACCAGCACGTCGTGGTCGGCCCAGGCGCCGTACCGGGTGATCACGTCGGCCAGCGTACCCAGCTCGGCGCCGGGCGCGTCGGCGTCGGCCGGGTCGCGCCCGGTGTCCACCTCGACCACCGGGACCACGTCCAGCCAGGGGTGCCGGTAGGACAGCTCGCGCAGCGCGCCCAGGTCGTAGAGGTCCTCCCAGCTGCGGCCGCCGACGAAGACCTGGGTGGCGGGCCGGTGCGGCCGCCGGGCCAGGTCGTCGATCAGCGCCTTGATCGGGGCGACCCCGGTGCCGCCGGCCACCATCAGCAGGTTGCGCACGGTGCCGGCCTCGATCCGCATCCGGCCCATCGGCGGGCCGATCCGCCAGATGTCGCCCACCCGGGTGTGGGCGACCACCGACCGGCTCACCCAGCCGCCGTTCACCGCGCGCACGTGGAACTCCAGGGTCCCGTCCGGGCGCGGCGCGTTGGCGGGGGACAGGTAGCGCCACAGCCGCGGCCGCTGCGGGGTCTCCACGCTCAGGTACTGCCCGGCGCGGTAGGGGATGGGCTGCTCGGCCCGGACGGTGACGATCGCCAGGTCCCAGCCGATCCGGCGGTGCTCGACGACCTGGCCCAGCCAGGACGCCGGACCGGTGTCGGCCTCGGCCGCCGACCGCATCGCCGCGGCGGCCATGCCGTAGGCGTCGGTCCAGGCCGCGCGCACCTCCGGGGTCCAGGCCGGTCCGGCGACGGTGGCCACCGCGCCGAGCAGGGCCGCCCCGACCGCGTCGTAGTGCGCGGCCAGCACGCCGAACTTGCGGTGGTCGCGGCCGAGCTGCTCGAGGAAGGGCAGCAGCTCGTCGGGCTGGTCGACCATCTGCACGACGTGCACCAGCGCCCGCAGCAGCCGGCTGCGCTGGACCTCCATGTTCACCGGGAACAGCGCCCGGGTCTCCGGCGCCCGGGCGAACAGCGTGGAGTAGAAGATCCGGCTCAGCTCCTCGGTCCGAGGCTCGAGCTGCGCGAAGCTGGCCCGGATGGTCGCCACCTTGCCGGACTGCCCGGTGCGGGGTTCGGCGACCGAGGGGAGGTCCGCGGTCAACAACTGTTCAGCGGTCATCAGCCGGCTCCCTATCGTCGGTCGCGCTGGGGTCCTGGCGCGGCACCCTACCTCCGGTGCGAACTCTTCGTGACTCCACGATCGCGCAGCGCCACCGGATCGGGGCACACGCCTGCCCCCGACAAGACGGCACTCACGGGGGACGGGTCGTCGGTCGTGCGCTCCGCGTTACTCCCGGCCGACCGCGTTGCGAACCTGAGCGGAACAGACTCAACTTTGTCGACGTTGTTGCAGCAGACGGGCACACCGGTGCCCGGGAACCACCGCAGGAGGACGTGAGGGATGGACTCCTTCAACCCGACCACCAAGACCCAGCAGGCCATCTCCGCCGCCGTGCAGGCCGCGTCCCTGGCCGGGAACCCCGACGTCGGCCCGACCCACCTGCTCGGCGCGCTGCTCGCCCAGGGCGAGGGCATCGCCGCCCCGCTGCTGGCCGCCGTCGGCGCCGACGCCGGGGCCGTGCGCGCCGAGCTCGCCCAGCTGGGCAACCGGCTGCCGTCCGCGGCCGGGGCCACGGTCGCGGCTCCCCAGCTCTCCCGGGACGCCCTGGCCGCGATCACCGCCGCCCAGCAGCTGGCCACCGAGATGGGTGACGAGTACGTCTCGACCGAGCACCTGCTGGTCGGGCTGGCCTCGACCGGCAGCCCGGTCGCCGCCCTGCTGCGCCGCCACGGTGCCACCGCGGAGGCGCTGCGCGAGGCGTTCGCCAAGGTGCGCGGCAGCTCGCGGGTGACCAGCCCGGACCCCGAGGGCACCTACCAGGCGCTGGAGAAGTACGGCGTCGACCTGACCGCCCGCGCCCGCGAGGGCGTGCTCGACCCGGTGATCGGCCGGGACACCGAGATCCGCCGGGTGGTGCAGGTGCTGTCCCGGCGCACCAAGAACAACCCGGTGCTGATCGGCGAGCCGGGCGTCGGCAAGACCGCCATCGTCGAGGGCCTGGCCCAGCGGGTGGTCGCCGGGGACGTCCCGGAGTCGCTGCGCGGCAAGCGGGTCGTCTCCCTGGACCTGGGCTCGATGGTCGCCGGCGCGAAGTACCGCGGCGAGTTCGAGGAGCGGCTCAAGGCGGTGCTCAAGGAGATCACCGACTCGGCCGGCCAGATCATCACGTTCATCGACGAGCTGCACACCATCGTCGGCGCCGGGGCCACCGGCGAGGGCGCGATGGACGCCGGCAACATGATCAAGCCGATGCTGGCCCGCGGCGAGCTGCGGCTGGTCGGCGCGACCACGCTGGACGAGTACCGCCAGCGCATCGAGAAGGACCCGGCCCTGGAGCGCCGTTTCCAGCAGGTCTACGTGGGCGAGCCCTCGGTCGAGGACACCGTGGGCATCCTGCGCGGGCTCAAGGAGCGCTACGAGGTGCACCACGGGGTGCGGATCACCGACGCCGCGCTGGTCGCCGCGGCCACCCTGTCCGACCGCTACATCACCGCCCGGTTCCTCCCGGACAAGGCCATCGACCTGGTCGACGAGGCCGCCTCCCGGCTCCGCATGGAGATCGACTCGCGCCCGGTGGAGATCGACACCGTGGAGCGCGCGGTGCGCCGGCTGGAGATCGAGGAGATGGCGCTGGCCAAGGAGTCCGACGCGCCCTCGGTGGAGCGGCTGGCCGCGCTGCGCGCCGAGCTGGCCGAGAAGCGCGAGGAGCTGTCCGCGCTGACCGCCCGCTGGCAGAACGAGCGCGGCGCGATCGAGGGCGTGCGCGAGCTGAAGGAGCAGCTGGAGGCGCTGCGCGGGGAGTCGGAGCGGGCCGAGCGCGACAGCGACCTCGGCCGCGCGGCGGAGCTGCGCTACGGCCGGATCCCGGCGCTGGAGAAGAAGCTGGCCGAGGCCACCGCGGTGACCGCGCCCGGCGCGGACCTGATGCTCAAGGAGGAGGTCGGCCCGGACGACGTGGCCGACGTGGTGTCGGCCTGGACCGGCATCCCGGCCGGGCGGATGCTGGAGGGCGAGACCGCCAAGCTGCTGCGCATGGAGGACGAGCTCGGCCGCCGGGTGGTCGGCCAGGCCGAGGCGGTCCGCGCGGTGTCCGACGCGGTGCGCCGGGCCCGGGCCGGGATCGCCGACGAGAACCGGCCCACCGGGTCGTTCCTGTTCCTCGGCCCGACCGGGGTGGGCAAGACCGAGCTGGCCAAGGCGCTGGCCGAGTTCCTGTTCGACGACGAGCGGGCGATGGTCCGCATCGACATGAGCGAGTACTCCGAGAAGCACAGCGTGGCCCGGCTGGTCGGCGCCCCGCCCGGGTACGTCGGCTACGACCAGGGCGGCCAGCTCACCGAGGCGGTCCGCCGCCGGCCCTACACCGTGGTGCTGTTCGACGAGGTGGAGAAGGCCCACCAGGACGTGTTCGACACGCTGCTGCAGGTCCTCGACGACGGCCGGCTGACCGACGGCCAGGGCCGCACCGTGGACTTCCGCAACACCATCCTGGTGCTGACCTCGAACCTGGGTTCGCAGGCCATCGCCGACCCGGGCCTCGACGACCGGGGCCGCCGGGACGCGGTGATGGACGTCGTGCGACGGCACTTCAAGCCGGAGTTCCTCAACCGGCTCGACGACGTCGTGGTGTTCCACGCGCTGTCCACCGAGGAGCTCACCCACATCGTCGACATCCAGCTCGACGTGCTGCGCAAGCGGTTGGGCAAGCGCCGGCTGACCCTGCAGGTGTCCGACGCCGCGCGGGAGTGGCTGGCGATGAACGGCTTCGACCCGGTCTACGGCGCCCGCCCGCTGCGCCGGCTGGTGCAGTCGGCCATCGGTGACCAGCTGGCCCGCGAGCTGCTCTCCGGCGGGGTCCGCGAGGGCGACACCGTCCGGGTCGACCTGGACCCGTCGGCCGGCGGCGGCACCGGGGAACTGGTGGTCGGCCGGGGCCTGCCGGTCGCCGCGCGGTAGACGCCGCGCCTCACCCGTGGCGGTCCCGGCCCCGGCCGGGTGCCGGGTCTACCCTCCTGGCGTGGGTCTCTCGTCGACGGTGTGGTTCGTCATCGCGGTGGTCGCGCTGCTGGCCGGTGCGGCGTTGCTGCTCGGCGACCGCCGCGCCGGCTCCGGGCCGGGCGCGAAGGACCGCAAGCGGTGGGCCGCGATGCGCGGCTGGGAGTACCTGGACAGCGATCCGGTGCTGCCCAGCCGGTGGCGCTACGGGACGATCAGCCAGGGCGGCCCGGGGGTGGCCCGCCGGCTGATGTCCGGCGAGATCCCCACCCCGGACGGCGGCCGGCAGGCCTACGTCTTCGATCACGAGCAGGCCGGTCGGCCGACGTCGGTGCTGGTCGCGGTGCACGTGGGCGAGCAGTTGCCGGCCGCGGTGGAGCTGCGGCTGCCGTCCGCCCCGCTGCCCGACGACGCCGGGCTCGACCTGCTGGAGCCCGTCGGCGCCCGGTACGCCTTCGTCGCCGACGCCGACGCGGCCCGCCCGCTGCTCACCCCCCGGCTGGCCGCCGCGGCCGACGCGCTGGGCGACGACATCGAGCTGGTCTGGGCCGAGGAGTCCTGGGTGCTGGCCACCGCGCCGCTGGAGTCCAGCACCGACCGCCTGCAGGACCTGCTGGCCGACCTCGCCGAGGTGGCCGCGGTGCTGGAGCTGAGCCAGGGCGCCGCCGATCAGCGGCGGACCGGCTCCACCGGAAGCGCTGGCAGCACCGCCAGCACCGCCAGCACCGGCAGCACCGGCAGCACCCGGATCGACGCCGCCGGGCCGGTCCCGGCCGCTCGCGACGACCGGTCGGTGCCGAACCTGTCCAAGGCCCCCGCCGAACCGGAGGCCGAGCCGCAAGGCTCGCCGAGCCGCCGGGACCGCTGACCCCGACCCGGCCCCGCCCACCGGCCGACGGCCCGTCCGCGACGAGCGGACGGGCCGTTCGCCGTTCGGTGGCGCGTCAGACCGGCTCGTGCGGGGTCGCGGTCGCGGTGTCCGCGCCGGCCGGCAACCGCCGGGGTTGCCGACGAGCCTGGGACCAGCACGGACCGCCACGCGCCCTCCCCGCCACGGCCTTCCGGTGATGTTCAGTAGTGCGCGCCGCAGGCCGGCCCGCGCAGGTGCCGCGACAGTGGCGAGCTCGTTCCGGGTGCCGCATCCGCGACTCGCGCTGTACGGTGAGCGGACCGGTGGGCGGCAGCCCCCGCGGGCCGACCGGGCCCAGGTGGTCGCGACGCATCGGCGAGCGGCAGGTTGCCTCGGTCGGGATACCGAAGTGGTCACACCCTGAAGGTGTTACCGGGCGTTCAGCCCAAAGAATGAGGCAAACGGAGCAACCTGTAACCACTCGTCGCGCCTGCCTCCACTCCGAGCCCACTGCCCTCTCAGTTTCGCAACCCGAGGCCGAGGCCGTCTCCTACGGTCCCTGCCCATGGACCAGCGTTCGTTGCGCGCCGTATGGCTGACCGGCTTCGCCGTCGTCGTCATCGCGCCTTCGTTGCTGTGGTTCGTGGCCACGCCCGAGACCACCGGCAACGGGGTCCGGCTGAACTCGCTGTGGAGCAACCTGTCGGTGGTGACCGGCCTGCTGGCCACCTCGGCCATGGTGTGCGTGGTCGTGCTGCCCTCCCGGATCCGCTCGCTCAACCGCGCGTTCGGCATCGAGAACGTCATCGACCTGCACCGCTTCCTGGGCATCATCACCGCCGCGCTGGTCCTGGTGCACCTGGCCTGCGTGGTCGCCGCCGACCCCACGAACACCGCGCTGCTGGACTTCGCCAACGCGCCGGGCCGGGCGCAGAACGCCACGATCGCCACCATCGGCCTGGTCGCGATCGTCACCCTGGCGATCTGCCGCAAGAAGTTCGACCTGTCCTACGAGTTCTGGCGCACCTCGCACATCGCCCTGGCCGTGCTCATCCTGATCACCTCGGCCGGGCACGTCGTGCTGCTCAACCAGCTGATGACCGACACCGCGTTCACCCTGGTGTTCTACGCGCTGGCGCTGACCGTCGTGCTGGTGTTCGGCTACCGCTGGATCTGGCGCAACATGTACGACCAGTCCACCGAGTTCCTGGTCCGCGAGGTCCGCCTGGAGAACGCCACGGTGGCCACCCTGGTGCTGGAGCCGCGCACCCGGCGCATCGACGGTTCCGGCAGCAGCTGGGCCTTCGCCCCCGGCCAGTTCGCCTGGATCCGGCTGGACCGCTCGGCGACCGGCGAGGAGCACCCGTTCACCATCTCCTCCAGCGCGCACGACGACCTCACCCAGTTCACGATCCGCGGCGCCGGTGACTTCACCCGGCGCATCCGCCGGCTGCAGCCCGGCCAGCCGGTCTGGGTGGACGGCCCGCACGGCGCGTTCACCAGCGACCTGACCAACGCCTCCGCCGGGTTCGTCCTGATGGCGGGCGGCGTCGGCATCACCCCGATGCTCAGCATGGTGCGCACAGCGGCGCACCGGGGCGACCCCCGGCCGTACCGCCTGGTGGTCGTCGCGAGCGCCCCGGAGGACCTGTTCTTCCGCGAGGAGCTCGCCAACCTGCGCCGCTACATCGACCTCGAGGTGACCGAGGTGCTGCGCCGGCCGCGCCCGGACTGGTCCGGGCCGATCGGTGGGATCAACGCCGAGCTGATGGCGCTGGTCGTGCACGACCTCGGCACCCCGCAGGACCTCGACTACTTCATCTGCGGCCCCCCCGGGATGGTCGTCGATGCGATGAACGTGCTGGATGAACTGGCGATACCCGCCGACCGTGTTCATACCGAGCAGTTCGACTTCGTGTGATCCCCAGCCACCCGACCGAACCGCTCGACCTCGTGTGACTCCCCCGCCACATGATCAGGAAGGCCCCCATGCTCCGCCGAATCCCCCGATTGCTCCGCGTATCCATCGTGGTCGCGGTGCTGCTCGCCGTCTCGGCGTCGGTCTACCAGACCTGGACGACGGGTAACGCCGGACTCGGGACCACCCAGACCGCGTTCGGCCCGCTGACCGTCCAGGACCGGAACCTGCTGATCGCGGTCCGGCAGGCCGGGCTGTGGGAAGGGCCGGTCAGCGAGCAGGCCCAGCAGATGGCCAGCAGCGCGGAGGTCAAGGAGGTCGGCGGCAAGCTGGCCGCCGAGCACGCCGAGCTCGACGCCGAGGTCCGCCGGGTCGCCGACCAGCTCGGGGTGATCATCCCGGCCGCGGCCAGCACCACGCAGCAGGCCTGGATGAACCAGATCGCCGCGCAGACCGGGGCCGACTACGACCGCACCTACGTGCAAATCGTCCGCGAGGCGCACGGCACGGTGCTGCCGATCATCAACGACGTGCGGGTCTCCACCCGCAACGACCTGATCCGCCAGTTCGCCGAGACCTCCGACGCGTTCGTCACCCGGCACTGCCAGTACCTGGAGAGCACCGGGATGGTCGACTACAGCCGGCTGCCGGTCACCCAGGTCTCCGCGATGACCCTGCTGAGCAACGGGACCGGTCCGGGGGGCCTGATCCTGCCCATCGTGGTGTTCGTCGCGGTGCTGCTCGGGGTCGTCGCCATGCTGGCCTCGCTGCGCAAGAAGAAGGCCCAGCAGTCGGAGCGGGTCACGGTCACCAAGACCCCGCCGGTGGCGCCGACCATGACCGCCGCCGCGGCCTCGATCCCAGCGCTCACCCCGGTGGCCGCGCTGACCGCCGGCAGCGGCTCCGGCCGCTCGGCCGACCGGGCCCCGAGCTACCCGATGGACACCGGCTACCCGGCCGAGGCGCCGATCCCGGTCGGTGCCTTCGCCGGGGCCGACAGCCGGGTCGGCGCGACCTCGGGCATCCCGAGCCCGCGCGCCGGCGGCGAGCCGTCGGTGCAGTGGACGATGGGCGGACCGGGCCTGCGCGACACCGGGCCGCACCCGACCATCGACGCGGCCGGCCCGTACGCCCCGGTGTCGGACTCCGGCGCCTACCGGATCAACTCCGGCGCTGCCCCGGTCGACGGCTACGCCGGCGGCTACCCGGGCGGCGGCTACGCCGCGGGTCCCGGTGGCAGCGGCGGATACCCGGCCGCGCAGGAGAACACCACGATGTTCCGCCAGCAGAACTACGAGGCAGGCGGCTACCAGACCGGCTACGACCCGGGCGGGTTCCCGTCCTCCACCGGCCGCTACCGCACCGTCTCCGAGACCGGCTCGCACCGGCCCGAGGACACCGGGAGCCGCCGGTCGGCCTCGGACACCGGATCCCACCGGGCCCACTCCGGCCCACGTCACTCCACCCGGCGTTAGCTCCCCGCTTCCGACGCCGTCCCCGCCGCGGGGCCTCCCGCTCCCCGGCACTCCGCTCCCCAACCCCGAATTGGAGCTCCAACCATGTCACCGACCAGCACCGCCCGACACCGGAGGGCCGGCCGCAACCTGGTCGTCTCCGCGGCCGCGTTAGCGCTGTGCCTGCTGCCCACCGCCTGCGACTTCGGCGGAGTCCCCGCCGGCGGCAACGGTGGTGACGGCGGCGGCTACGGCGCCCCGGCCGACCCCGGCGGCGACGGCACCGAGGTGATCGTTCCGGTCGGCAACTCCAAGCCCGGCTATGGCGGCGGCCAGGGCGGCGGCGACCAGGGTGAGCAGCCCGGCGGCGGCGAGGGCGAGGAGCCCGCCGAGGGCGAGCAGCCCGGTGGCGAGCAGCCGGCCGAGGGTGAGCAGCCCGGCGACGGTGAGGGTGAGCAGCCCGCCGAGGGCGAGCAGCCCGGTGGCGAGGAGCCGGCGGAGGGTGAGCAGCCCGCCGAGGGTGAGCAGCCCGGTGGCGAGGAGCCGGCGGAGGGTGAGCAGCCCGGCGACGGTGAGGGTGAGCAGCCCGGTGACGGTGAGGGTGAGCAGCCCGGCGAAGGTGAGGGCGAGCAGCCCCCGCCGAACAACAACGGCCTGGACGTGCTCGGCACCAGCTGCGCCGACTCCAACCTGCCCCCGCACACCGGTTTCCAGTCGCCCGAGGCCCAGTGCGTGAACAGCTCGCACGGTGAGGTCGCCCCGGAGAACCAGCTCCCGTCGCTGCTGATCACCGAGGCGCCGGACGCGGTCGGCGTCGGTGAGGACTTCCAGCTGCAGGTCAGCACCCGCAACCTGGTGCGCGACCGGTTCCTGGGTGCCGCCGCCGGCGGCTACTACCTGGAGAGCTCGTTCCTCAACGGCGACCTGCTCCAGCGCGGCCACTTCCACACCGCCTGCCGCATCCTGCCGAGCACGAACGAGGCCCCCGACTCCTCGGGCGCCCCGGAGTTCTTCCTGGCGACCCAGGACAACGGCGGTGGCGCCGGTTCCGACACCGTGACCATCAACGTCCCGGGCATCGACCAGGCCGGCACCCTGCAGTGCACCTCGTGGGCCGGTGACGGTTCGCACCGCACCCCGATGATGTCGCGGGCCAACCAGACCCCGGCCGTCGACTCGGTGCGGATCGACGTCGGCGGGGCCGCCGAGGAGGAGGCGCCCGCCGAGGAGGAGGCCGCGGAGGACGGCGCCGGTGACGGTGCTGCCGCCGACGGTGGTGCCGCCGACGGTGGTGCCGCCGACGGTGCTGCCGACGAGGCTGCCGAGGGCGACGCCGCCGACGGTGGTGCCGCTGACGGTGCTGCGGACGAGGCTGCTGACGACGCCGGCAACTGACCGGGGCCGACGCTCCACGATCGGGACCCGTTCCTGATCACTGATCACTGAAGCGGGGACAGCGGTGCCGGGCCCGGTGGCGGCCCGGCACCGCTGCGGTCCCGTCCGGGCCCGGCGGAGCAGTCCGCCGGGCCCGCTGCGCTCGTCCGGACCGCTCGTCCGGGGACCGGTCGCCCGGCCCGCGGTGACGGCGGGGTGCGGTGCGGCGGGGGTCAGCCGGCCAGGCCGATGTCGGCCAGCCCGAGCAGCGCCCGGTACGGCACGCCCTCGGCCTCGATCGCCTCCCGGGCCCCGGTGTCGCGGTCCACCACGGTGACCACGCCGACCACGGTCGCCCCGGCCTCGCGCACCGCCCGCACGGCGGTGAGCACCGAACTGCCGGTGGTCGAGGTGTCCTCCACGACCAGCACCGGCCGGCCGGCGATGTCCGGGCCCTCGACCCGGCGCTGCAGGCCGTGCTGCTTGGCCTCCTTGCGGACCACGAACGCGTCCAGCGGCGGGAGGTCCGGCCGGGCCACCCGCTCGGCCGCCGCGGCGTGCAGCATCGCGGTGGCCACCGGGTCGGCGCCCAGGGTCAGCCCGCCCACCGCGGCGTAGGACCAGTCCGCGGTCAGCGCCAGCAGCAGCCGGCCGATCAGCGGCGCGGCCCGGTGCTCCAGGGTCACCCGGCGCAGGTCGACGTAGTAGTCGGCCTGCATGCCGGACGACAGGGTGATCGTCCCGTGCACCACGGCCAGCTCGCCGACCAGCGCGGCCAGCTGCTCCCGCTCGACGTCGGCGGCGGTCACCGGCCGGCCCGCCCGGCCACCAGCCGGCGCACCAGCGGACGCGGCAGCAGGTCGAGCACCGCCACGACCGCCTTGTACTGCACGCTCGGCACCGACACCACCTTCCCCTTCGCCAGGTCGGCCAGGCAGTCGTCGACCACCCGCTCGGCGGCCAGCCAGAACGGCCCGCGGCGGGCGCCCGCGTCGATGCCGGCGCGCTGGTGGAACTCCGTGCGCACGAAGCCCGGGCACAGCGCGATCGCCCGCACCCCGGTCCCGGCCAGGGTGGCGGCCACCCCTTCGGTGAACGAGGTCACCCAGGCCTTCTCGGCGCCGTAGGTCGGGCTGCCGCCGGCCAGGAAGCCGGCCACGCTGGACACGTTGACGACCCCGCCGCGGCCGCGGTCGACCATGCCGGGCAGCACCGCCCGGGTCAGCCGCAGCACGGCGGTGACGTTGAGGTCGAGCTGGCGCTGCACGGTGGGCATGTCGGTGTCCAGGAAATCCGTGGCCGTGGCCATCCCGGCGTTGTTGACCAGCAGGTCGACCGGGGCCACGTCCGGGTCGGACAGCCGCGCGGCCACCCGCTCGCGGCCGTCCTCGGTCGTCAGGTCCGCCGGCAGCACCTGCACCGACACCCCGCGGTCGCGGTATCCGGCCGCCGCCTCGTCCAGTCGCGCCCGGTCGCGGGCCACCAGGACGAGGTCGCGGCCGTCGCGGGCCAGTCGGGAGGCGAACGCGGCGCCGATGCCCGCGGTGGCTCCCGTGATCAGTACGGTGGGCACGGGGCGACACTACCCAGCCCGGCCTGCGGGCAACCCTGGCGCGGCCCCGCCGGGCCGGGCCGGCTCACCAGGCGGCGGACAGGTCGGCGTGCCGGCGGATCCAGGCGTGCATCGCGATCCCGGCGGCCACCCCGGCGTTGATCGACCGGGTGGACCCGAACTGCGCGATGGACACCGCCAGCGCGGCTCCGGCGCGCGCCTCGGCGGACAGCCCGGGGCCCTCCGCGCCGAACAGCAGCAGGCAGCGGCGGGGCAGCTCGGCGGTCTCGATCCGCTGCGCGCCGGGCCCGTTGTCCACCGCGACCACGGCCAACCCGCCCGCCCGGGCGTGCTCCAGCAGCGCCGGCACGTCGGGGTGGTGGCGCAGGTGCTGGTAGCGGTCGGTGACCATGGCGCCGCGGCGGTTCCACCGGCGGCGGCCGACGATGTGCACCTCGGCCGCGCCGAAGGCGTTCGCGGTGCGCACCACGGTGCCGATGTTGTGGTCGTGGCCGAAGTTCTCGATGGCCACGTGGAACGGGTGCCGCCGGGCGTCGAGGTCGGCGACGATCGCCTCGCGCCGCCAGTACCGGTAGCGGTCGACGACGTTGCGCCGGTCGCCGGCGGCGAGCAGTTCGGGGTCGTAGCGGGGGTCGTCGGGCCGGTCGCCGGGCCACGGGCCGACCCCGACGGACTCGCCCCACTCGGTCGGCCCGTGGCCGCCGGCCGGTGCCGGGTCGTCGGCGGGTCGGCTGCCGGCGCCCGGCTCCCCGGCGCCTGCGGCGTCGGCGCCCCGGACCCGTTCGACCACCGGCCGATCCTAGGACCGGGCGCGGTCCGCGCCGCAGCAGTCGCAGGGCCGGTCGCCCCCGGGCACCGGCACCAGCTCGTCGGCCGGCACCACCAGCAGCGCGCGCACCGGCGGGCCGCCGGGCACCCGGTACAGGTCGTCCGCGGCGAACAGCCAGTGCTCGGCCTCCGGGAAGCTCAGCAGGTGCACGTCGCCGGCCGGCACGCCGACCCGCTCGCCCGCGCCGAGCCGGTGCCCGGCCCGGACCAGCTCGCCGAGCTGGTTGAGCACGGCGGCCGCGGTGGCCTGCCCGGTGGCGAACAGGATCAGCTCCGGGTGGCCGAAGCCGGACAGCCCGACGGTGTAGACGAACGGCGGGCCGTCCTCGTCGCCGAGCACCGCCTGCAGGGCCCAGCCGTGGCGGCGGATCGTCTCGCGCTGCCAGGCGTCGTGCTGGTCGGCCCACGAGGTGGACCGCGGGGTTCGGTCGG
Organism: Pseudonocardia sp.; assembly: GCA_030147065.1. Taxonomy (GTDB): domain Bacteria; phylum Actinomycetota; class Actinomycetes; order Mycobacteriales; family Pseudonocardiaceae; genus Pseudonocardia. The sequence goes on from JASLAP010000631.1 coordinate 16,124, forward strand.
GGGTGTCCATGTCCGCCAGGGTAGGCCCGGGCACCGACATTGTTCGAACTGATGTTCCCCTTCGGGGTCGGTCAGGCCCGCACCGCCCGGTACTCCTCGATCCGGGCCATCACCTCAGCGCCCACCCGGCTGGGGTGCCCGGCGTCGAACGGCGGCTGCGGGTCGTACTCGATGAACACCTGGGCGGCCTGCGCGGCCACGTCGTCGACCAGCAGTTCGACCAGCCGGATGGCCATGTCGATGCCCGCCGACACGCCCGCGGCGGTGATCAGGCGCCGGTCCAGGTGCTCGACCACCCGCTGGGTGACCGGCACCGCGCCGAGCTTCTCGAGCAGGTCCAGCACGCTCCAGTGCGAGGTCGCGGTCAACCCCGTGAGCAGGCCGGCCGCGGCCAGCAGCAGCGAACCGCTGCACACCGAGGTGGTGAACCGGGTGCCCGGGTGCACCGCGCGGATCCAGTCCAGGTACGGGCCCTCGGCCAGCATCTCCCGGGTGCCGACGCCGCCCGGCACGACGACCACGTCCGGGGCCGGGACCTCGTCGAACGCCGCGTCGGCGGTGAGTCCGAGGAAGCCGTTCTCGGTGCGGACCTCGCCGCGCCGCGCGCCGACGAACACCGGCTCCAGCGCGGGCACGCGCTGGAGGACCTCGTAGGGGCCGATCGCGTCCAGCGCGGTCAGTCGGGGGAACAGCGGGATGGCGACCTGCACGGTGGCTCCTCGGGACGGGGTCAGGACGGGACGGCGGCGAACCGCCGGCGGTAGTGGTCGGGCGGCACCCCGACCCGGCGCAGGAACGCGCGGCGCATGGTCTCGGCGGTGCCGAACCCGGCCCGGGCCGCGACCACCGACACCAGCACCGGCTCGGCCTCCAGCAGCCGGCGCGCGGCGTCGACCCGGACCTGTTCGACGTAGTCGGCGGGCGGGCTGCCCACCGCGCGGGCGAACTCCCGGCTGAAGTGCCGCTCGCTCATCCCGACCCGCCCGGCGAGCACCGGGACGCGCAGGTCGGCGGCCGGGTCGGCGTGGATGATGTCCTGGGCCGCGCGGACCGCGGGCTGGCGGGCCGGGGCGGTCCAGACCGGACCGGCGAACTGGCTCTGCCCGCCCGGCCGGCGCAGGAACACCACGAACTCGCGGGCGATCTCCTGGGCGAGGTCGACCCCGTGGTCGGCCTCGACCACGGCCAGCGCCAGGTCGATGCCCGCGGTCACCCCGGCCGAGGTCCAGACCCGGCCCTGCCGCAGGTAGATCGGGTCGGCCCGGACGTCGACGGCGGGGTGGCGCTCGGCCAGGTCGCCCGCGTAGCGCCAGTGGGTGGTCACGGCCAGCCCGTCCAGCAGGCCGGCGGCGGCCAGCGGGAACGCGCCGGTGCACACCGACATCACCCGCGCCGAGCGGGCGGCCGCGCGCCCCAGCCACCGGACGTACGGGCTGTCCGCGGCGAGCCTGCGGGCCCCGGAGCCACCCGGCACGAGCAGCGTGCCGATCTCGCCGGTCTCCGGCAGCGCCCCGTCGGCGACCAGGGCGAGCCCGCTGTCGCTGCGCACCGGGCCGGGCCGCTCGGCCACCACCGACACCGCGTAGCCGGGCCCGGCGCCGAGCCGGCCGAGCCGGTGCGTCGCGCCCATCAGGACCTCGTGCGGTCCGGTGACGTCGAGCGGCTGGATGCCGTCGTACACGGGGATGAGCACCCGGTGGGCCGGTGGCGCTGCGGTCACCCCCTCACGGTGGCCCGCCCGGATCGTGGCGTCAACGACGGGTACCCCACGGATCCGGCCATCAGGCAGACTGACCGGGTGGCCGACATCGACTGGTCCGTGCGGGCTCACCAGGCAGAACGGGCGATCACCCGGCGTCACCTGCGCCGGCTCGCGGGCGTGCTGCCCGGCACCCGGCTCGGTCGCATCCGCTGGCCGCGGCGCACCCCGATCGCGCCGTTCCCGTGGCACTACTGGTGGCAGGCGCACCTGCTGGACTGCCTGGTCGACGCCCAGCAGCGCGACCCGGGCGAGCGGCGGGGCCGGACGATCGCCGCGGTGACGCGCAGCGTGCGGCTGCACAACGCGGGCACCTGGATCAACCGCTACTACGACGACATCGCCTGGTTCGGGCTGGCCGTGCACCGGGCCGGGCCGCTGGCCGGCCGGTCCGGCGCGTCCGCGCTGGCCGCGATCACCACCCAGCTGGGCCGGGGCTGGACCGAGCACGGCGGTGGCGGGATCTGGTGGCGGCGCGGCGACAACTCCAAGAACGCCCCGGCCAACGGCCCGGCGGCGATCCTGCTGGCCCGCACCGGCCAGGTCGAGTTCGCGGTGGCGATCGCCGACTGGATGAGCGAGACGCTGGTCGACCCGGAGACCGGTCTGGTGCACGACGGCGTCCGGATCGGCCCGGACGGCGACGTGTCCGAGGTCGACCGCCGCATCTTCAGCTACTGCCAGGGCGTCCACCTGGGGGCGTGCGTGGAGCTGGCCCACCGCGACGGGCACCAGCGGTGGACCGACCGGGCGGTGGCCGTGGTCGACGCGATGCGGTTGCGGATGGCCGGCCCGGACGGGGTGCTGCCCGGCGTCGGCGGCGGCGACGGCGGGCTGTTCGCCGGGATCACCGCCCGGTACCTGGCCGACGCCGCGCTGCGCCGCCCGGAGCTGGCCGACGCCGCGTCCGAGCTCGTGCTGGCCAGCGCGACCGCGGCCTGGGACGGCCGGCTGGAGGTCGACGGCGAGCCGGTGTTCTCGGCGGACTGGCGGACCCCGGCCCCGCACCCGCGGCCCGGGCTGCCGGAGGCGGACCTGTCGGTGCAGCTGGGCGGGTGGATGCTGGTCGAGGCGGCGGCCCGGGTGCAGCGCGGCGGCTGACCGCGGATCGGGACCGACCCCGGCAGGGGGCCGATCGCCGGGCGGCGGGTGCCCGGGCTTCAGGCGGCGTGCGCCCCGCCCCGGGAGCCGCGGCGTGCGCGCAGCACCTCGACGACGATCGGCAGCATCGAGAGCAGCACGATCGCGATGAGCATCAGCTCGATGTTCTCCTGCCCGACGGAACCGGGTGATCGGCTTCACCCGAGCGGCGGTAGCACCCCGGGGGCCAGCAGCGACACCAGGGCCAGCAGGACCCCCACCAGGACCCCGGCGGCCAGCACCAGCACCAGCGCCGTCCGCGCGGACAGCTCGGCCGGGGTGGGGGCCCGCCGCGCGGCCCGCCCGCCGGGCACCCGGCCGGCCCCGGACGCCCGCGCCCGCAGCGCCTCGGCGATGCGCTGCTCGGGCTCGACGCCGCGGTTCACGGGTTCCTCCTGGTCACCGGATCATCCTGCCAGCCTCATCCGGTGCGCGGTCCCATCACCCGGGCCACCGCGTCCAGGGCCCGGCTGGCCGTGGACTTCACCGTGCCCCGGCTGATCCCGGTGGCGTCGGCGATCTCGGCCTCGGACATGCCGCCGTAGTAGCGCAGCACCAGCACCTCGCGCTGGCGCGGCGGCAGCGAGGACAGCGCGTCCACCACGGCCTGGTGCTCGGCCGACAGCATCGCCAGCGACTCCGCGGAGCGGGCGTTGACCTGGTGGGGCGGCACGTAGTCGCGGGCGGTGCGCCGCCGGCGCAGCACCGAGCGCGAGCCGTTGACCACCGCGGCGCGCAGGTAGCCGACCGCGGCGGCCTCGTCGCGCAGCCCGGTCCAGTGCCGGTGCAGCCCGGCGAAGGCCTCCTGCACCACGTCCTCCGCGGTGGCCGGATCGTCGACCAGCAGCACCGCCAGCCGCTCCATCCGCTTGCGGTGGTCGCGGTACAGGTCGGCCAGGGTGCGCGGAGCACCGTCCGCGGGGGCCGCCGGCTGACCGACGTCCTGGCTTCGCAGCCGGGACAGCGTCATCTCGACGGCGTTCTGAGCTCGCTCGCCGTCCATGCCGGTCAGAGTAGTGCCGCCGGTCGGATCGCCTGCGGCCGCGTCGCCGTCGCAGTGCGGGATACTCCGGGCGGAAACCGCGGACAGGAGGGACCAGACCGTGCCGATCGCCACACCCGAGGTCTACAACGAGATGCTGGACAAGGCGAAGAGCGGGGGCTTCGCCTACCCGGCGATCAACGTGACGAGCACGGAGACGCTCAACGCCGCGCTGCGCGGGTTCGCCGAGGCGCAGAGCGACGGGATCATCCAGGTCTCCACCGGCGGGGCGGAGTTCCTCTCCGGCACCCGGGTCAAGGACATGGTCACCGGGGCCGTGGGGCTGGCCGAGTTCGCCCACGTGGTGGCAGCCAAGTACCCGGTGAGCGTCGCGCTGCACACCGACCACTGCCCGAAGGACAAGCTGGACGGGTTCGTCCGGCCGCTGATCGCGATCAGCCAGGAGCGGGTGGACCGCGGGGAGAACCCGCTGTTCCAGTCGCACATGTGGGACGGCTCGGCCACCGAGCTGCACGAGAACCTGCGGATCGCCGCCGAGCTGCTCGACCGGGCGGTCAAGGCGCGGATCATCCTGGAGGTCGAGATCGGGGTGGTCGGCGGCGAGGAGGACGGCGTCGCCAACGACATCAACGACAAGCTCTACACCGCCCCGGGCGACTACGCCGACACGATCGAGGCGCTGGGCGGCGGCGAGAAGGGCCGCTACCTGCTGGCCGCCACGTTCGGCAACGTGCACGGGGTCTACAAGCCGGGCAACGTCAAGCTCCGCCCGGAGATCCTCAAGCAGGGCCAGGAGGTGGCCACCGAGAAGCTCGGCCTGCCGGCCGGGTCCAAGCCGTTCGACCTGGTCTTCCACGGCGGCTCCGGCTCGCTGCTGGAGGAGATCCACGAGGCGCTGGACTACGGCGTGGTCAAGATGAACGTCGACACCGACACCCAGTACGCGTTCACCCGGCCGATCGTCGGGCACATGTTCACCAACTACGACGGCGTCCTCAAGATCGACGGCGAGGTGGGCAACAAGAAGGCCTACGACCCCCGCGCCTGGGGCAAGGTCGCCGAGGCCGGCATGGCCAAGCGGGTCGTCGAGGCCTGCGAGAACCTGCGCAGCAGCGGCACCTCGCTGAGCGCCTGAACGCAGCTGACCTCACCGACCGGGCGCCGGTCCGGCAGACCGCCGGACCAGGCGCTGAGGTCTAGGCTCGTCACGTGACCAGCGCTGTGGCCTCGGGCCCCGTCCCGCTGAGCCGGGTCTGGGCCAAGGGCCGGGTCGTCGCCGAGGACCTGGTCGGTGAGGACCTCAGCGACGTCCTGCAGCACAACGGCGACGCCTCGGCCTGGTGGGTGCTGCCCCGCGACCCCGACTACGGGGCGGCCGAGCTGCGCGACGTGGCGCACGCGCTGGACCTCGACGAGCTGGCCATCCGCGACCTGCTGGCCACCGACCGCCGGGCCAAGTTCGAGGCCATCGGCGGCGCCCGGCTGGTGATCACCAACTATGTGCACCACGACCCGACATCGTGCGACCTGACGGTGCACCCGATCTCGATCATCGCCACCGACCGGGTGCTCATCTGCCTCGTGGGCGACGTGGACGGGTTCCAGCCCGCCCGGCTCCTGCTGCAGAAGGCCGAGCTGCTGGCCGAGGGCGGGGTCGAGGTGGGCCTGCAGCTGCTGATCACGGCGGTGATCGGCACCTACGAGAGCGCCGTGCAGTGGCTGGAGGTCGCGGACCGCGAGGTCGTCGAGGTCGAGGGCGTGCGCGACGCCGCGCAGCTCGGCCGCGCCGTAGTCCGGGTCGCGCGGCAGCACCCACCACGCGGAGGCGTCGGTGTGCAGCTGCAGCACGTCGCTGAGGTCCTCACCGGTCAGGTCCTCGGCGACGACGGTGCCCTTCGCCCACACCCGGCTGAGGGGGACGGGACCCGCGAGGGCGGCGGTGGACTACGGCGTGATCAAGATGAACATCGACACCGACACCCAGTACGCCTTCACCCGGCCCGCCGCGGCGCACATGTTCGCCCACTACGACGGCGTCCTCAAGGTCGACGGCGAGGTGGGCAACAAGAAGGCCTACGACCCGCGCGCCTGGGGCAAGGCCGCCGAGGCCGGGATGGCGCAGCGCGTCGTCACCGCCTGCGAGGACCTGCGCAGCACCGGCACCTCGCTGAGCTCCAAGGCCTGAGCCGACGCGCCTCCCGGGGCGCACCGCACGACGAGCACCACCCGCACCACCGACGGCGCCGGACAGGAGTCCGGCGCCGTCGCAGGTCTAGGCTCGGGGGGTGAGCAGCACCACCGCCCTCTCCGGGCCCGTCCCCCTCAGCCGGGTCTGGGCCAAGGGCGACGTCGTGGCCGAGGACCTCACCGGCGAGGACCTCAGCGACGTCCTGCAGCTGCACACCGACGCTTCCGCGTGGTGGGTGCTGCCGCGCGACCCCGACTACGGGGCGGCGGAGCTGCGCGACGTCGCGCACGCCCTCGACCTGGACGACCTCGCCGTCCGCGACCTGTTGGCCACCGACCGGCGGGCCAAGTTCGAAGCCCTCGGCACCGCGCGGCTGGTGGTCACCAACCTGGTCACCCACGACCCGGCGTCCTGCGCCCTCGCCGTGCACCCGATCTCGATCATCGCCACTGACCGGGTGCTGATCTGCCTGGTGGGCGACGTCAAGGGCTTCCAGCCGGCCCGGCTCCTGCTGCAGGAGGCCGAGCTGCTGGCCGAGGGCGGGGTGGAGGTCGGCCTGCAGCTGCTGATCACCGCGGTGATCGGCACCTACGAGAGCGCGGTCCAGTGGCTCGAGGACGCCGCCGACGACCTGTCGGACGTGCTGTTCGAGGAGCGCCCGCTGAGCCGCTCCGAGCAGCTGGACGCGTTCCGGCTGCGCACGGCGCTGAGCCAGCTGCGGCGGGTGACCGAGCCGATGCGCGCGGTGACCACCGACCTGGTCGAGAACCCCCCGCCGGCGCCCAAGGGCACCAAGGGCGGCAAGAGCACCCGGGTCGTCCGGCGCTGGGGCATGATCGCCGAGCAGCACACCCGGGTGGCGGTGGCCACCGACGCGCTGCGCGAGGCGCTGGCGTCGGTGTTCGACACCAGCCTCGCGCTGGCCGGCGTCCGCACCGACGCGATCATGAAGAAGCTGACGGCCTGGGCGGCGATCATCGCCGTGCCGACCCTGGTCACCGGCTTCGCGGGGATGAACGTGGCCTTCCCGCTCGCCGGGACCGCGGTCGGCGCCTGGGTGGTGCTGGCGGTCGTGGTCGTCGCCGCCGTG
>JASLAP010000641.1 GCA_030147065.1 Pseudonocardia sp.
CCGGGAGGCCGGGAGGCCGGGAGGCCGGGAGGCCGGGAGGCCGGGAGGCCGGGAGGCCGGGAGGCCGGGAGGCCGGGAGGCCGGGAGGCCGGGAGGCCGGGAGGCCGGGAGGCCGGGAGGCCGGGAGGCCGGGAGGAACGACACCACGGACAAGCGGGCAGGGCCGGATCGGGTCGGGTTGGGTGTCGGCGAGCATCATTGGAGCACCCGAGTTCGAGACACAATGGCACGCCGGACCGGTGATGATCGACCGGGGCGGTTCGGTGGTCGAGCGTGGGAACTTCGCCGGGGTCGCTGCTCCGGATCGATGAACGCGGCCGGCCGGAATTCCGGTAGCCCGTCCGGCGCTATCCGCACCGCCCAGTTCGTCGAATGAATCTCCCGGTGATGGACCCGGCACAACATCACGAGGTTGTCGAGTCGCGTTTCCCCGCCGCGGAACCATTCGCGGATGTGGTGGATCTCGCACCACGTCGGCGGGCGGTCGCACCCCGGATGGGCGCATCCGCGGTCCCGCGCGGTGACCGCGCGGCGTAGCCCGTCGGGAATGGTGCGGGTGGCCCGGCCGACGTCGAGGGGTTGCCCGGCGCCGTTCATGACGACCGGGATGACGGTGGCGTCGCAGCACAGCATCCGCAGCGCGGCCGGGGTGAGGTGGCCGCCGAGATCGAGGCAGGCGGCACGGGCCCGGTTCTCCAGATCGGCCAACTCCGCGGTCAGGGTCACCTGCGGGCGCTGCCCACCGATTGAGGGCAGGACCTGAGAGTCGCCGTGATCGGCGACGAACCCGACCACCTCCACCCACGCATCGGCTTGGCGTTCTTCCAGCGTCCGGGTGTCCTCGGCGGTCAGTGGGGCCGACTTGGCGTCGAGCACGGCGGTGATGACGGCGAACCGGGCGGCGTCGTCGAACCGCCCCACGATCCGCCCACCCCCGTCCCGACGGCGGAGCACCCGCAGCTCATTGACCTGCACAGGAGGGGAGTCGTCGGGTTCGGCGCCGTCCTGGTCGAGCGCCTCGATCAGCCGGGCACCCCACCTGGCGAGCTCGCCGGGGGTGTACTCATCGGCCACCCCGGCCAGTTGCACCTCGGCCCCGGCCCACACCTCCGGCGCCAATCGGGTGGCGGCCGGGCCGTGCAGCAGCTTCGCCGCCACCGCGACGTGTTCGATCGAGGCGGCACCCGTGGAGAACGCGGCCGCCATCGCCGGCAGTCGGGGCGGTAGCTCCTGGCCCTGTAGGTCGGTCCGGGCGCACACCTGCTCGGCGGCGAGCGCGACCCGTCGGGCGTCGTGGCGTTCGAGGGTGAGCAGGTTGGCCACCGCGGAGTCGGGGCGGCGGTAGCCGTGTTCGGCGAATATCCCGTCCCGATCGAGCACCGCGACCGTCTCGACCCGGATCTGCTCGACCAGCCGCCCGAGTTCCCGGGTGGACCGAAGGGTTCCGATCAATTCGTCGACGGAAAGGCCCGGCCCGCGCAGTACCGCGAGGACCTCCTGTAAGGAGGCCTCCGCATCGGCGATCGGGTCCGGTGTCATGTCTCGAATTCTAGTCGAACACAGGTTCGACGTCGAGAGATAATTCAGGCCTGTGGATAACTGGACTGGACCACAAGCAAGTCTTCGCCGGGCCGAGATGAACCGGTTGTGGACAACTCGGGGTACAGCGCCCGGGGTACGGCCGCCAACGCAACCACTATTCAACAACCGTCCGCAGGGCCGGCCACGACCTCGCCGGGCGCCATACCGCTCGTGCGGGAGCCGCGACGCAGGACAGCCAGGACGCCCGCCGCCCTGCTCGATGAACAGTGCTGTTCCGGGCCACGGAGCAGCGCACGAGGACCGCACCTGCACGCGACCGCCCGAACCTTGGCCGACCGCGACACCCCCGTTCGAGACCACCTCTGCGGATCACGACGCGCCCGGGCGGACCCGTCCTGCTCGGCCGGGGGGTGGCCGCGAGTGGCTCGCCCGCCGAGCGGGCGCGCTACCAGCCCCGCAGGTCGACGTCCCAGCTGTCGAGCACCTCGTCGCCCCGGACGAGGTGCATCCGCTCGTGCAGCGCCACCGTCGGGTCGACGTGCGCCGGCAGCACCCGCACCCGGTCCCCGACCCGGGGCAGCTCCGCCGCCCCGAACGTCAGGTGCTCGTCGGAGCAGAACCACACCTGCCCACCGGGCACGGTCGGGTTCCCGTGGTCCATCCCCAGCGACTTGAGCCCGATGTCGGCCACCGCCCAGCCCGGCATCTCCCCGGCCGGCGGGGTCGCCGAGACCACCGTCCCGAGCACCGTGAGCGCCTGCCGGAACGGCAGCCCGGCCGCGGTGTAGGCGGTGTCCATCAGCGCGTAGGAGCCGGCCTGCACCTCGGTGACCCAGGTGTTCACCGCGTAGGTCCCGGTCCCGCCGCCCGACACCACGTCCCCGCCGACGTCGGCGTGCGCGGCCAGCAACCTGCCCATGCACTCCTCGGTCAGCCGGGCGCGCTCGGCCCGGTCGGCCAGCATCATCAGGTGGCCCTCGTAGCCCATCACCCCGCGCACCCCGAGCCCGGCGGCGCGGGCTTGGTCGGCCAGCCACCCGGCCCGGTCCGGGGCGACGCCGCAGCGGGGCAGCCCGACGTTGACGTCGATCAGCACCTCGCGCACTCCCCCGGCGACGGCCGCGGCCAGCGTCGGCTCGGAGTCCACCGCGACGGTGATCCGCGCGCCCGCCTCGACCAGCGGGCCCAGTCGGCCGGCGTCGAGGACCTCGTTGGCCAGCAGCAGGTCCTCGCCCAGGCCGGCGGCGACCATGCCCTCGACCTCGCGGATCGTGGCGCAGGTGAACCCGCGGTGCCCGGCGGCGGCCTGGCGGGCGGCCAGCGCGGTGGTCTTGTGCGCCTTGACGTGCGGGCGCAGCCGGGGGCCGGGCAGCGCGGCGGCCATGTCGGCCAGGTTGGCCTCGAAGGCGTCGACCTCGACCAGCAGGGCCGGCGTCGTGAGGTCGTGCACGGTCCCAGCGGTCATCCGAGCACCCGCTCCAGGTAGGCGTTGCCGAACCGGCGTTCCGGGTCGAGCTCGTCGCGCAGCGCCACCACCCGGTCGAACCCGGGGTAGCTGTCGCGCAGGGTGGCCGCGGTGCGGGTGTGCAGCTTGCCCCAGTGCGGGCGCCCGCCCAGGGCCACCATGACCGACTCGACGGCGCCGAAGTAGGCCTCGTGCGGCTGCCCGCGGTGGACGTGCACGGCCAGGTAGGCCGAGTCGCGGCCGGACGCGGTGGACAGCGGCACGTCGTCGGCCGCGGCCACCCGCACCTCGACCGGGAACATGACCGCCCGCGCGTGCCGCTCGACCGCGGCCCGCAGCCCGGCGAACGCCTCGCCGAGCGCCTCGCGCGGGACCGCGTACTCCATCTCCAGGAACCGCACCCGGCGCGGGCTGGTGAACACCCGGTAGCTGCGGTCGACGTACTCGCCGGCGGCGAACCGGTCGGCCAGCAGCCGGTTGAGCCGGGGCACCAGCCGCGGCGCGGCGCGGCCGACCCGGCAGAGCGCCCCGAACGCCCCGTTGCCGAGCAGGTCGTCGCCGACCCACTCGGCGACCTTGCCGCGGGTGGGGCCGTCGGCGTGGCTGCGGTTGTTGCGCTTGGTCGCGGCCACGTCGGTGTGCGGGAACCAGTAGAACTCGAAGTGCTCGTTCTCCGCGGTCAGCGCGTCCAGCTCGGCCAGCACCCGCGGCAGCGGCAGCGCGGCCTCGCGGGCGTGCAGCATGAACGCCGGGACGGTCTGCAGGGTCACCTCGACCAGCACCCCGAAGGCGCCCAGCCCCAGCCGGGCCACCGAGAACAGCTCCGGCTCGTGGTCGGCCGAGCAGTCCACGACCGACCCGTCGGCCAGCACGATCCGGCAGCCGACGACCTGCGCGGCCAGCCCGTGGTGCCCGGCGCCGGTGCCGTGGGTGCCGGTGGAGATCGCCCCGGCGATGGTCTGGGCGTCGATGTCGCCGAGGTTGGGCAGCGCACGTCCGTGCCGCCACAGCAGCTCGTTGAGCGTCCGCAGGGTCATCCCGGCGGGCACCACGGCGCGTCCGGTCGCGGTGTCCACCCGCAGCCCGGCCGGATCGGCCGGAGCCAGCACGGCGACGCCGTCGGCGACCGCGACGCCGGTGAACGAGTGCCCGCTGCCCACGGCCTTGACCCGCAGCCCGTCCCGGGCGGCCGCGGCGACCGCCGCGGCGACGTCGCCGGCGTCCCGGGCGCGGACGGTGCGGACCGGGTCGGTGCGCTGGTTGCCCGCCCAGTTCTGCCAGGTGGCAGTGCCCCTCACCGAACTGCCCCTCACCGAACTGCCCTTCACCGGGCCTCCTCGGGGTCACGGGGGCCGGTCGCGCCGACCCCGGCGGTGCCGTCGGCGAACCGGCGGCGCAGGACGGCGACGTACCAGATCCCGGTCAGCGCGAGCGCCCCGAGCACGACGTAGTCGGCGGAGCGGAACGCCTCGGGCAGGGTGAGCGACGCGACCACGGCGAGCAGCCACAGCATCGCCAGCACGGCGACCGGCATCGCCCACGGGCCGAGCCGGAACCCGCCCTCGCCGGACTCCACCAGCCGGCGCCGCCGGGCCAGGTAGCCGCCCAGGGTGAGCAGGTAGATCAGGTAGGGCACCAGGGCGGTGGCCCCGATGAGCACCGCGAACGCGTCCCCGTCCAGGGTGCCGTAGGCCAGCAGGACCAGGCAGATGCCCAGCGAGGTGAGCAGCGCCGGGACCGGGGTGCCGGTGCGGCCGTTGACCCGGCGCAGCGCGGCGGAGAACGGCAGCAGCTCGTCGCGGGCCATGGCGAAGATCAGCCGCGAGTTCGCCGCCGCGCCCACCACCGTCAGCGCGAACATCGAGAACACCACGACCACCAGGAAGAGCCCGGTGGCGGTGTCGCCCAACCAGTACTGGGCGATCGCGGCCAGCGGCACCGGCGAGGCCTGCACCGCGGCCACGTCCGGGATGGCCAGGGTGAACCCGACCAGCGCGGCCATGCCCAGCACGGCCGACACCACCACCGACAGGATCATTGCCCGGGGCACGGTGCGCCGGGGGTCCACGGCCTCCTCCGCCAGGTCGGCGGCGGCCTCGAAGCCGACCAGGGTGAAGATCCCGACCAGCGAGGCGCCGACGATCGCGGCGACCAGCGGCTGGTCGGTGGCCGTGGTGAACAGGAAGTCGTACCCGTGCCCGCCGTCGGGGGTGCTGTCGCCGCCGCGCACCCAGGCGACGAACACCACCACGCTCAGCACGACCGTGCCGATGATCTCGGCGAACACCGCGACGTTGTTGACCCGCGCGGCCAGCTGCACCCGGATGATGTTGACCAGGTAGGCGACGACCAGCGCGAGCACCGCGACGAACACCAGCAGCCGGCCGTCCTCGGCGTCCAGCCCGAGCACGGTGGCGGTCAGCGGGGCCAGCCCGACCAGCGCGATCCCGGGCAGCCCGACGGCGCTGTAGAGCACCCCGAGCGACCCGACGACGTAGCCGAACTTCGGGTTCACCAGCCGCGCGGTCCACTGGTAGTTGGCCCCGGCCAGCGGGAAGTGCCCGGCCAGCTCGGCCAGCACCAGCACGACCAGGAACTGCCCGACCGCGGCCACCGGCCACAGCCACACCGCGGCCGGGCCGAGCTGGGTGAGCCCGTAGGAGTAGTTGACGAAGATCCCGGTCGTGATCGACACGATCGAGAAGGCCACCGCGAACAGCGCGAACCGGCGCAGCACCCGGGGGAACTGCTGGGCGTAGCCGAAGCCCGCGCCCTCGGCGTGGTCCGGGTCGGCACCGGTGCCGGTGCCGGTGCCCACCCCCGTGCTGCCGATGTCGGCCACCGCTGCCTCCCGAGCCCCGAGGAACGGAGGTGATCGTGCGACCTCCACCACAGTCTGTCAATCGTCTGGGACACTTGACCCAGGACTGTTGCCGCGTGGTGCAGCGAGGGGGGACCGATGGCCCGGGTACCGGCGACCGAACGGCGACGCCAGCTGGTGGACGCGGCGTTCCGGGTGATCGGCCGGGACGGGTTCGCCGCGGCCACCACCCGCCGGGTGTGCGCCGAGGCGGGGGCGCCGCTGGCGGCGTTCCACTACTGCTTCGCCTCCAAGCAGGAGCTGCTGGTGGAGCTGACCGAGCAGGCCATGCGCGAGCTGGAGGAGGCCCGGGCCGGCGGGGTCGTGGTGCGCGGCACGGTCGCCGAGTCGCTGCGGGCCACCCTGCGCGGCTACTGGGACACCGTGGAGACCGACCCGAACCGGGAGTCGGTGCTGGTGGCGCTCACCCAGCACGCGCTGGGCGACGCCGGGCTGGCCGGGGTGGCCCAGCGCCAGTACGAGGCCTACCACCGCACCGCCGCGGACACCGTGCGCGAGATCGCGGACGGGTGCGGGGTGCGCTGGACGCTGCCGGTCGAGGCGGTGGCCCGGATGCTGGTGGTGGTCACCGACGGGGTCACCGTGGCCTGGCTGGTCGACCGGGACAGCGCGGCCGCGGCGACCGCGCTGGACGCCTTCGCCGACCAGCTCGCCGGGCTGGCCGAGCCGGTCTGACCGGGCGGACCGGCACTCAGCCGGGCCGGCGCAGGGCGGCCAGGATGTGGGTGCCGGCGTCCAGCAGGCCCGGCTCCCGGCACAGCCGGCGCTCCCAGGCCAGCACCCGGACCTGCTCGTCGGGGGTGAGGTCGGCGTGTACGGCCCGGTCCGCGTCCGCGGTGAGGAAGTTGGCCGCGGCCGCGGCCACCACCTCGCCGTGGCGGGTGCACAGCCGCTCCAGCTCCGACCACCGGTACATGCGCATCTCGTGGCCGCCGTTGGTCTCGCGGTGCAGCTCCCCCGTGCGCAGCACGGCCTCGACGTGCTCCGGGCCGTACCGGCGCAGCTCCTCGACCACGCCCGGCAGGAACGCCCGCAGCGCACCGGCCGTCGACATCACCGAGACCAGCACGTACCCGCCCGGCCGGGTCACCCGGACCAGTTCCGACAGCGCCCGGTCGGCCTGGTCGCGCACGTAGCTCAGCGGCCCGCCGAGGCAGACGACGACGTCGAAGCGGCCGTCGGGCAGGTGCGACAGGTCGCAGATGTCGAGCACCTCGCGGGCGGTCACGGCGTCCTCGCAGCCGGCCTCGGCGACCCGGCGGCGGTGCGCGGCCAGCTGCCCCGGCGACAGGTCACCGACGTGCACGCGGGCGCCCAGCCGGGCCAGCTCGACGGTGAACCGCCCCGGCCCGGCCCCGGCGTCCAGGACCAGGTCCCCGGCCCGGACGAACTCGGTGATCATGTCCAGGTGGACGGCCAGGCTCGCCCGCCCGGCCGGGGTGTCGTGACGGTCCCACTCGCGGTCGCCGTAGGCGTCGAAGAACGCCGCCACGTGCGCGGGGTCGAAGCGGCCGGGCATGTCCCGACGGTAGGTCCGGGCCGCCCCGGGAACGACCGGTTTCTCAGCCGGGCCCCGCGGCCCGCTCCGCGGCCCGCGCTGCACGCCTGCGCTCGGCCGCGACGGCCTTCTCCGACCGGACCGGCCAGACGTAGGGCAGGTCGTCGGGGACGTCCGGGAAGTGCGGTCGGTACCAGCCGGGGTCCTTGCGGACCAGGGCGGAGCGGTGGCTGCGGTGCAGCGCCTCGTCACCGAGCCAGGCCGGCAGGGCGCCGGCCGCGGCCAGCTCGTCCTGGGTCCGGGGCGGCCAGCACCCGGCCGCGGTGAGGTCGCGCTCGATGCTCAGCGCGCAGGTGTCGCCGAAGCCCCGGGCGAGCCACGCCTCGACCACGGTCAGGCCGTAGCGGCCCAGCGCCTCCAGGTGCCCGCGCCACATCAGCACGGCCGGGTGGTTGCGCCAGCCGTAGTCGGGGACGGTCAGCCCGCGCACCACCTGCAGCGTCTCCACCCGCTGCTTGCCCAGCCGCCGCGGGTCGAGCACGGCGGCCGAGCGGGCGAAGTCGGGGTGGGGCAGGAAGGTCTGCACGGCACATCCGTCGAGGTCGGGGCGCGGGTCGGGCGCCCCGGGGGTACCCGCCCCCCGCGTCGACCCAACGCGGACCGGGCTAGCGGGCGCCCGCCGAGGCCGTGCGCAGCTGGCCGAGCGACTCCGCCCAGGACCGGACCAGGCCGGTCTCGTGGTAGGGCACGCCGACCTCGGCGCAGTAGTCGCGGACGACGGCCCGTGCCGCGCGCAGGTTCGCCGTCGGCATGCTCGGGAACAGGTGGTGCTCGATCTGGTGGTTCAGCCCGCCCATCAGCACGTGCAGCAGCCCGTCGGTGAGCCGGCCGCCGCGGATATTGCGCGAGGTCAGGACCTGCTTGCGCAGGAAGTCCAGCCGGCGCGAGGGCATCGCCATGCCCTTGTGGTTGGGCGCGAAGATCGACCCCAGGTACACCCCGAAGGCCGCCTGGTGGACCACCAGGAAGGCCAGCGCGAGCCCCGGCGGCAGGACGAGCAGCAACGCGGCGAGGTAGCCGACGACGTGCGCGGCGATCAGCGCCAGCTCGAGCCCGCGCCGCGGGAACCGCCGCCCGCCCTCGCCGAGCAGGGCCTGCAGGCCGGACCGGCGCAGGTCCACCCCGGCCAGGGTGAGCATCGGGAAGAACAGCGCGGCCTGGTGGCGGTGCACCCACCGGGTCACCCGCCCCCGCCCGGCCCTGGCCTGCTCGGGGGTCCACACCAGCGCGCCCGGCGCGACGTCGGGGTCGAGGCCCTCGTGGTTGGGGTTGGCGTGGTGGCGGGTGTGCTTGTCCATCCACCAGCCGTAGGACATCCCGATGCCGAGGTTGCCCAGCAGCCGCCCGGCCACCGCGGCCGGGCGCCGGGTCCGGAACACCTGCCGGTGGGCGACGTCGTGGGCGAGCAGGGCGACCTGGCCGTACCCGACCGCCGCCGCCACGGCCACCAGCAGCTGCCACGGCGAGTCGCCGAGCCGGACGAAGGCCGTGGCGGTGCCGGCGAGGTAGGCCCCGACCAGCGCGAACCGCAGCACGTAGTAGCCGGGGCGCCGGTCGAGCAGGCCGGCGGCGGCGATCCGGCGCGACAGCCGGGCGAAGTCGCTGCCGGCGGGCGGGGGGTCGGGGATCAGGGTCTGCGCGGTCACGGGTCGAGCCTGCGGCGCGGCGCAGGCGCCGGGCAGCCGGTGCGCCCCCGAGCCCGGGTGGGGCCCGCCTCCGGTCCGGCCGCTCAGCCGTCCACGGTGGGCGCGGCGGCCAGGTCCAGCCACACCTCCAGCAACCGCAGCGGGTCGATGGACACCCGCACCTCGTACCGGCGCCTGCCCTGCTCGACCCGGCCGGGCAGCGCCACCCCGCGCCAGTACGGGGGCGGGCCGACCTCCCCGTCGAGCAGCAGCCGGGTCGGCCCGATCGAGACGTCCAGGGTGATCCGGTGCATCCCGACGACCCCGCCGAACGCCCGCCGCGGCCACACCAGCACCGACCCGGTGGTCGGGAACCGGACCTCGCCCTCGAACACCTCGCCGTCCACGACCAGCCGCAGCGGACCGTCCACCGGGCGCTGCCAGTGGCCGACCAGCGGCAGGTCGCGCGTCGGCGAGCCGTCGCGCTCGACGCGCAGCACGACGGTCACCGAGCCGCCGCCCGGTGGCGGGCTCAGCGGGTCGTCAGCAGCGGCACCAGGATCACGATCACCGCGGCCAGGCCCAGGATCAGCGGGGTGAGCACCGTCCGGATCCGCGACGGCGGTCGTCGCGGCGGGGGCGCGGTCCGGGAGGGGGCCGTCCGGGGCGGGGGCACCGCCGCGGACGGCCGCGCTTTTCCCACCGCGCCGCCCGCTCCCCCGACGGCCGGATCCGCTGCCGCGTCCAGCGCGACGATCCCGGGTGCGTCGAGGTCGGGGGCGAGCACGGCGAGCGGGCGGGGGTCCTCGCGCAGCGCGGCCAGGTCCTCGGCCGAGCCGACCAGGTTCAGCACCAGGGCCCGGCCGGGCCGGCCCTCGACCACCAGTGCGCGCACCCCCGCCAGGAAGGCTGCGCGGGCGGACGCCGACCCGGCGTCGCCCAGCCAGTCCCCCGCCGGTACCGCGGCGGCCGGGAGGTCTGGCTCGGGCAGGGCCGCGACCACACCGGCCAGCGCGCTGCGCACCTCGGCCGGGGCGCCCGGGCCGGCGGCGGCCAGCAGCCGCTCCACATCGGGCTCCGGGAACGCCTCGTCCAGGGCGCGGGTCAGCCGGCCGGTCCCGTCCGGTGTCTGGTCGGCCAGCCAGGCCGCGACCAGCGCGGTCACCCCGGCCGGGTGGACCGCCGGCATGCCGTCCGGGGACTCCTCCAGCACCACGGTGTAGCGGATCACCGTGCCGACGGCGTCGCGGCGGGCCGACGGGATGCCGCTGAGGTAGACCCGGTAGCCGGCGCCGTCCGACTCGACCAGCGCGGTCGGCCGCTCGAACGCGGTGTGCCCGGCGTAGGCCCGCCACCACGGGTGCCCCGGCGCGGCGCCGAGGAAGCCGTAGTCGCGGTGCCGGGGACGGCCCCGGGTCTGCAGGTGGACTGACGTCACCACGGGGTCATCCGCGGAGTCGTCCGGGGGCGGTCGCGGTCACCACTGGTGCACCCGCTCGCTGTGCGCGCGCCGGGACAGCGACTCGACGATCCCGGTCAGCGCCCGGGCCCGGTCGGCGGCCTGGATCGCCTCCTCGCGGCTGGTCCGCGCGGCGTCGGCGCGCAGCCGGCGCTCGCCGGTGACCAGGAACCAGATGTTGCGGAAGAAGCCCTCGTCGCGCTCGGCGAAGGTCTGCGCGGCGTCGGCGGTCTGGCGGCGCATCCCGGCCTCGCGCTCCTCGACCTTCTGCCGGCCGGCCACCAGCTGCCGGCACAGCGCGATCATGATGTCCTCGGTGCCCTTGACCGACCGCTCGCCGGGCGGGCGCACCCCGTAGTGGGCCATGAAGGTCAGCGCGCCGGGCTCGTCGGGCTCGGGCAGCCAGTCCGCGCGCAGGATCTCCACGCAGCCGATGGTGTCCACCGGGGCGTAGACCGCGCGCATGTTGCGCACGTCCGGGGCCTCGTTGGGGACCAGCTCGATGACCGCCCGGTAGACCCGGCGCACCCACTGCAGCAGGCTCGCCGACAGGTCGCGGCGCCCGCCGTTGTCGTCGAAGTAGGACTCGCACTTGACCGGGCAGAGCAGCAGCAGCGCCGGCTCGTCGGGGCGCTCGTTGCGCCGCTTGAGCCAGGTCCGCACCACGTCGGTGACCTGCGGGGTGCCCAGCACGCTCGGCACTGCGCGCAGGTGGGCGGCGGTGGTCGCCTCCATCAGCACCGCGGCGTCGATCGGCAGGATCAGCACCGAGCACTGCTCGAGGAACCGCTCGCACTCCTCCCACTGCGCCTCCACCCCGGCCGGGCGGGTGTGCGGGTCGAGCCAGCCACCGGGGTAGTCCAGCAGTTGCAGCTCGATGCCGGTGTCCGGGACCCCGGTGTCGAGCAGCAGGTGGAAGGTGAACTGGTCCTGCGAGCCGCCCAGCGCGCCGGCGTCGAACTCCCCGGCCAGCAGCGAGCCGTCCAGCTCGCGGCGGTGCTGGCTCAGCCGCTTCTGGGTGGCGGTCCCGATCGCCTTCATCGAGATCGGGGTGCCCTCCAGCAGCCGCTGCCCGTCGTGCAGCAGGGCGGTGATGAGCGAGGTCTTGCCGACCCGGGACGGGCCGACCATGCCGATCCGGTAGACCAGCCGGCCGGGGCCGGGCTCGCCGGGCGGGCCCGGCCGGGCCGCGGCCGACGGGGACGCCGACGGGGCCGGGGTGGGGGTGGCGTACTCGGTCACGGCTGGTTCTCCTTGCGTGCGCCCAGGGTCGCGACGAGCAGGTCGCGGGCCCGGGTGACCGCGGTGAAACGGGCGTCGGCCGCGTCCATCTCGCGGTACGCCCCGGGCCAGATGTCGTTCTTGTAGGCGTCGGCGAGGCGGCGGAACTCCACCTCGGACTCGCCGGACCGGATCACGGTGTCCTCGAACTGCTCGGCCGCGGCGTGCAGCACCAGGGCCGGGGTGACGGCCTCGCGCAGCAGCGCCTTCTGGGTCAGGTAGGCGGCCTGCTCGGCCATCCGGGAGACGAACCGGTACAGCTCCTCGGCCCCGGCCGGGGTCGGCGGCACGGTGATCTGGGTGCGCAGCTGCCCGGTCTGCGGGTCCGGCAGTTGCAGAGCCAGCCCGTCGAGCTCGGAGCGCACCCGGGGGTGCAGCTGGGAGCGGTAGTCCAGGCGGATCGCGCGCAGGGTGCGGATCGCCCGGCGCAGCCGCGGGCACGGCGGTTGCGCGGCCTCGAGCAGCTCGGCCAGCCGGTCCAGGGCGTCGCGGCCCGCGGTCCGGCCCGCCTCCCCCGCTCCGGTCGCCTTCCCGAGCAGGTCGCCCAGCTCGGCGCCGAGGATCTCGGCGACCTCGGTCCACAGCTGCTCGACCCGATCGGTGAAGAAGCCGTCGATCCGCTCGAAGCTGTCGCTGATCTCCACCCGGACCCGGTTGAGCTCCTGGCCGGCGTAGCCGCCGCTGAAGCTGTCCACCCGCATCCGGCGCAGCCCCTCGTCGCGCCAGGCCTCCTCGCCGACGCCGAGCCCACCGGTGATCCACTCCCGGGTGGCCGCGTAGGCCTGCTCGACGGTGGCCACGTACTCCGGGTCCTCGGCGGCGTCGCGGGCCTGCTCGCGCAGCCGGGCGACCAGCTCCTGCAGCCCGGCCGCGACGTCCTGGCGCAGCCGCCGGGCGCGCCGGTCCAGGTCCTCCGCGGCGCTGCCGGTGCTGGCCCGCACCGTGGCCAGCACCGCGCCCAGGTCGCCGACCAGCCCGTCGATCCGGTCGGCGACCGCCCGGGTCTGCGCGCGGGTGGCCGCCAGCACGTCGGCGTCCATGGCCGGCAGCCGGGCCGCGAGGTGGTCGAGCACCGGGCCGAGCACCCGGGCGTGCACGTCGGCGGGGTCGGCGGCGTCGGTCTGCAGGACCCGGAAGAACCGGTCCGGCTCGCCCATGTTGACCTCGCGGGTGACGTCGTCGCGCAGGGTCGCGGCCATCACCTCGTCGACGCCGCCCTGGTTGAGCACCAGCTGCACGAAGTCGCGCTTGGCGACGAACCCGCGGGCGATGTCGAGCAGGTCCAGAGCCCGGGCGTCGGCCTCGCCCCAGTACGCCTCGTCGCCCATCGCCCGCTTGACCAGCAGTACCACGTCGACCTCGTTCTGCAGGCCCTCGACGTGGTGGGCGTCGGCGCCGACGGCGACCTCGCCCAGCCCGGGCAGGTCGACCACGGTCAGCCGCTCGACCTGGTTCTGCGGGAACCGGCACTCGATGCGCAGGTCGCGCACCGCCAGGTAGCGCCGCGAGACCCGGGCCGGGTCGGCCAGCTGCTCGTTGCTCGGGTAGGCGACGTAGTCGCGCAGCTGGTCCAGGTTCAGCTCGCGCTCGCCGCCGACCAGGTCGCCGGCGTAGGAGGGCAGTGCGGCCTGCATGTCGCGCAGCCGCTTGAGCAGCTGGGCGTGGCTGGGCGGGGTGGCCGGGTCGCCGGGCTCGGCGGGGCCGCCGGCCGGCGGGTAGGTCCAGTCCGCGAACTCGGCCAGGCTGGTCGGCAGCCCGGGCAGGCCCAGCTGGGCGTGGTGCGGGGCGAGCACGTCCGCGGCGAAGGTCTCGAAGGTGTGCAGGCTCAGCACCGCGCGCTCGGTGGTGGCGCTGTGCCGGATGCGGCTGCGCACCGCGGTCACCGGCAGGCCCTTGCCGGTGGGGATCTGGTTGTCGCCCAGCCCGGAGATCGACTGCAGCAGGGTGGACTTGCCAACCCGGGCCTTGCCGCTGACCCCGACGGTGATGGTGTCGCGGGAGAACCGGGCGCTGAGCACCCGCAGCAGCCGGGTCGCCTCGGCGATGCCCGAGCGCAGGTCGTCGACCCGGTCGTCGAGGGCGAAGCCGGTGAGCACCGCGCGCAGGTCGTCGGGGGTCGAGCCGTGGTCGCGCAGCACCGCGACCGCCCCGGCCAGGCCGGCGAGCTGGGAGTCGACGCGCTGCCACCACTCGATCTCGGCGCGCACCGGCGCCACCAGGTCGTGGCGCCGGTCCAGGATCGCGCCGATCCGCTCCGGTATCGCGCGGTCAGCCAGCTCAGGCACGCAGCAGGTCCCCTCGGTCGGGCCGGACGCCCGGCGTGGTCCGACCGGCACATCGTCGCGGCGCCGCTCCGCGCGGGCAACCGAGGGCGGGCCGGCCGGTGCCGGTCATCGTAGCCGCGCGGCACCGGGCGGGTCGGCGGCGACCGCCGTGGCCCCGGCCGGAACCGGCCGCAGCGCCCGATCACCGCAGCGTCGATCACCGCAGCCGTCCCCGACGGATCCGGTCGTGGTGGGCGGGCCTACGCTCCCGCTCGTGACCGTGGCGACCTCCGAGGGCGCCCGCAGGCTCCGTTCGGCCGGCTTCGCCGCCGCGGCGGTCGGGTTGGCCGCCGGCGCGCACGCCGGGGCCGGTGGCGAGCTGCCGGCGATCCCGCTGCTGGTCGGGCTGGCCGCGCTGGTCGAGGCCGGCGCGTCGGCAGTGGCCCGGCGCCGCCGCGGCCCGGTCACCACCGGTGCGGCGCTGCTCGCCACGCAGGTCGTGCTGCACGTCGTGCTCAGCGCCGCCGGGCCGTCGCACCACGCCGGCCACGGCAGCCACGCCGACCACGCCGGCATGGCCGCGCACCTCGCGCCGTCGCCGGGGATGCTCGGCGCGCACGCGCTGGCCGCGCTGGTCCTGGGCTGGGTGCTCAGCCACGGCGAGGCCGCGGTCGA
>JASLAP010000658.1 GCA_030147065.1 Pseudonocardia sp.
CGCTCGCCGCGTAGAGCTGCTCGACCCGCTCCGACGCCGCCAACGTGGCCGCCACCGCCGGCGCGAACTCCGCGAGCTCGGCCTCGTCGAGGCCGAAGGCGTAGTGCCGGCTCAGCTCGGCCAGCCGGTCCGCGTCGGGGGGTGGGATCGTCACGTTTCGCTCCTCGGGGGCGGGGACCGGACCCGGCGAAGCTACGCGCGGGCCAGGATCTCCGTCCAGTGCCGCAGCACCGGCTCCTCGGCCAGGTCCGGGAACTCCAGGGCGGCCGCCCCGTCCGCCCGCCAGCGCTCCACCAGCATCATCACCCGGATCGAGTCCAGGCCGCGGTCGAACAGGTCCTCCTCGGGGTCGATCTCGGCCGGGTCGCAGGACAGCAGCTCGGCGACGTCGGCGCGGACCCGCTCGGCGGTGAACCCGCGCGGTGTCGATCCGGTCATCGCACGGCCCCCGCGGGCACCCCGGCCAGCGCCTCCAGCACCGCGGCGGTGGTGGTGACCATCCCGCAGCGCTGCGCCACGTACTCGCAGGCCTGGTCGTGGTGGCGGCGGGAGAAGTCGGCGACGCCGTCGGCGACCAGGAACGGGCGCACGTCGCGCATGAACGCCTCGACCGCGGTCGCCTGGCAGCCGATGTGGGCGTAGATCCCGGTCACCACCAGCTGGTCGCGGCCGAGCGCGGCGAGCTGCTCGGCCAGGGTGCTGCGCTGGAACGCGCTGTAGCGCCACTTGACCAGGACGGTGTCCGACCCGCCCGGCGCCAGCTCGTCGACGATCTCCGCGGCGGCCGGGTCGGCGTCGATCACCGCACCGATCCCGGCGCCCCAGAACTCGGTGAGCAGGCCGCGGTCGGCGACGTCCTGGCGGCCGGGCTGGGCGGTGTAGAACACCGGCACCCCGCGCTCCCGGCAGGCCGCGAGCAGCGCGGCGACGTTCGCGGTGACCGCCGGCACCGGCGCCCCGCGGTAGGGGGCGAGGAAGTAGCGCTGCATGTCGTGCACCAGCAGCGCGGCCCGTCCGGGGTCGGGGCGCCAGTCGACCCGCCCGGCGGGCAGCTCGGCCGGGCCGGGCAGCGGGTAGGGCTCGATGCGGGGCAGGGACACGGTCCGCCTCCTGGTCAGGATCCGATGGCGGCCAGGGCCGCCCTGAGCTCGCGCTTGCTCGTCTTGCCGACCCCGGTCACCGGGAACCGCTCGACCACCCGGACGACGTCGGGCACGGTGAACGCGGCCACCCCGCGGTCGCGCACGAACCGGCGCAGCTCCGCCGGGGTCGGCGGGACCGCGTCGGCGACCGGGACCACGTAGGCGCAACTGCGCTCGCCCAGGTAGGCGTCGGGCATCGCGACCACCGCCGCGTCGAGCACCGCGGGGTGGGCCATCAGGTGGTTCTCCACCTCCTCGGCGGCGACCTTCTCCCCGCCCCGGTTGATCTGCTCCTTGGCCCGGCCGACCACCTCCAGGTAGCCGTCGGGGGTGCGGCGGACCAGGTCGCCGGTGCGGTAGAAGCCGTCGGCGGTGAACGCGGTGACGTTGTGCTCGGCGGCCCGGTAGTAGCCGCGGATGGTGTACGGGCCGCGGGTCAGCAGCGCGCCCACCCCGCCGGGCGGCACCTCGGCGGTGGACGGGGCGGCCGGATCGTCGGGGTCGACCACCCGGACCTCGTCGGCGGGCGAGATGGGCCGGCCCTGGGTGGTCAGCACGACGTCGTCGGGGTCGTCCAGGCGGGTGTAGTTGACCAGGCCCTCGGCCATCCCGAACACCTGCTGCAGCCGGCAGCCCAGCGCCGGGCCGATCCGCCCGGCCAGCTCCCGGCCGCACTTGGCCCCGCCGACCAGCAGCACCTCCAGGCTGGACAGGTCGCGGTCGGTGCGCGCGGCGGCCTGCACCCAGGCCGCGGCCAGCGGCGGCACCACCCCGCTGATCGTCACCCGCTCCCGCTCGATCAGCGCGAAGGCGGTGTCCGCGTCCGGGCGGGGGGCCAGCACCGAGGCGGCGCCGGCGTGCAGCGCGCCGAGCACGCCGGGCGAGCTGAGCGGGTAGTTGTGCGCCACCGGCAGCGCGGCCAGGTACACGCTGTCCGGGCGCAGGCCGCAGATCCGGGCGCTCTCCCGGACGCTGTAGAGGTAGTCGTCGTGGGTGCGCGGGATGAGCTTGGGCAGGCCGGTGCTGCCCCCGGACAGCTGCAGGAACGCCACCCCGGCCGGGTCCGGGTCGGGCAGCGCGACCGGCTCGGCGGACAGCTCGGCGAACGGGACCGTCCCGGCCGGGGCGCCGCCGTCGCGGGCCAGCACGACGACGTGGCGGACGGCAGCCACCCGGTCGGCGACGGCCCGCGCGGTGGCCGCGTGGTCGTGCCGCTCGTGCCGGTCGACGGTCACGACGGCGACCGCCTGCGCCTGCTCGGCGAAGTGCACCAGCTCGGTCTCGCGGTGCGCGGGCAGCGCGAACACCGGCCACGCGCCCAGCCGGAACAGCCCGAACACGACCTCCAGGAACGCCGCGACGTTCGGCAGCTGCACGACCACCCGGTCGCCGGCCCGCACGCCCAGCCCGTGCAGCCCGGCGGCGCACCGGTGCGCGCGCTCGTCGAGCTCGGCGAAGGTCCAGCGCCGGACGGCGTCGACGACCGCGGTCCGGTCGGCGTGGGTCGCGGCCAGCCCGGCGAGGAAGGCCCCGAAGCTCTGCCCGCGCCAGTAGCCGGCGGCCCGGTAGCGCTCGGCGAACTCCGCGGGCCACGGCGTGTGGTCCAGCTCGACCGGGCCCGTCACGCGACACCGTCCAGGCCGAGCGCGCGCAGCAGGGTGGCGAACTTGGCGCTGGTCTCGGCCAGTTCCTCGGCCGGGCGCGACCCCGCGACCACCCCGGCCCCGGCGAACATCCGCACCGTCCGCGCGCAGACCTCGGCGCTGCGGATGGTCACCACCCACTCGCCGTCGCCGGCCGGGTCGCACCAGCCGACCAGCCCGCCGTAGTAGCCGCGGTCGACCGCTTCCAGGGTGGCGATGGCGGTGCCCGCCGCGGCCGGGGGCACCCCGCCCACCGCGGGGGTGGGGTGCAGGGCCTCGGCCAGGGCGAGCGAGGTCACCGCCGGGTCGGCCAGCCGCCCGGTGATCGGGCTGGACAGGTGCCACATGGTGGCGGTGCCGATCACCCGCGGTTCAGCCGGCACGTCCAGGTCGGTGCAGAACCGGCCGAGCACCCCGGCGACGTGCGCGGCCACCAGGGCGTGCTCGTGGCGGTCCTTGGCCGAGTCGCGAAGCGCGGCGATCCGGCGCTCGTTCTCGGCGTGGTCGGCCACCCGCGGCAGCGACCCGGCCAGCGGGTCGGCCGAGACGACGTCGCCGCGCCGGGACACCAGCAGTTCCGGACTGGCCCCGAGCAGCGTGCGGGTGGCCGGGTCGCCGGGGGCGGTGACGTCGACGGCGAACGCGTGCGCGGTCGGGTCCGCACCGGCCAGCCGGGCCAGCAGCGCGGGCACCGCCACCGGTTCCGGGGCGGTCAGCTCCAGGCAGCGGGCCAGCACGACCTTGCGCAAGGCGCCGTCGTCGATGAGGTCCAGGGCGCGGGCGACGGCGTCGGCGTAGCCCGCGGGCTCGGGGTGCCGGGCCACCGCCCACCCGGCGCGACCCGGCGCGGCCGGCGGGGCGCCG
>JASLAP010000702.1 GCA_030147065.1 Pseudonocardia sp.
TGGCGCAGCGACGCCGCCCTGCTGGGGGCGCTGGACACGGTGTTCAGCGGGGCGGCACTGGGCGACCGCCGGATCACCGTGCACCCGGTCGCCTCCGCGCACCCCGGATCCGCAGCGGCGCGTCCACCGGGGCGCCGCGCAGCCGCCGCCCGGGGTGCGCGGAGGCGACCGGGTGCACGGTGATCCGGCGGTCGCCCAGTGCCGCCCCGCTGAACACCGTGTCCAGCGCCCCCAGCAGGGCGGCGTCGCTGCGCCAGTTGGTGCCGAGCGTGGCGTGCCGGGTGGCGGCCTCGGTGGCGTCGAGGTAGCTGACGACGTCGGCGCCGCGGAACGCGTAGATCGCCTGCTTGGGGTCGCCGATCAGGACCAGCGCGGTGTGCCCGTGGAAGGCGCGCCGCAGGATCGACCACTGCACCGGGTCGGTGTCCTGGAACTCGTCGACCAGCACCACCCGGTAGCGCCCGCGCAGCCGCTCCGCGGCCCCCCGGGCCGGATCGGCCAGCGCGTCGGCCAGGCGGGTGAGCATGTCGTCGTAGGTGTAGACGCGCAGTGCGGCCTTGCGCCGCGCGACCTCCGCCCGCACGGCCACCGCGAACCGGTGCCGCACCTGCGCGGTGCTGCCCGGCTCGGCGTCGGCGGGCTCCAGCCGGGCCTGGCCGTCGTGCACCGCGCGGCGGGCCAGGGCGAGCGCCTCGGCGCGGGTGAAGTCGGGGGTGCCGGCCGTGCGGGCGCCGTACTTGCGGACGTAGAAGTCGTCGACCACCTCGGTGATCAGGTCGTCGACCGACTCCACGAACACCGCGTCCGGGTCGGCGTCGCCGGCCACCCCCAGCCCGGCCAGCATCTGCTGGCAGAACTGGTGGGTGGTGGCGATGGTCGCCGCGTCGAACTGGGCCAGCGCCCGGACCAGCCGGTCGCGGCGGCGGGCGACCTCGTCGTCGGGGGCCGCGGCCAGCAGCGCGACGACCGGGTCGTCCCCGGCCCGGGCGGTGGCCGGGTCGGCCAGCGCGCGCTCGGTGCCCACCAGCCGCTCCCGCACCCGCTCGCGCAGCTCCTGGGTGGCCTCCCGGCCGAAGGTCACCAGCATCAGCTCGGGCAGGGCGGCGCGCCCCTCGGCGACGTACCGGGCGGCCAGCGCGGCGATGGTGAACGTCTTGCCGGTGCCGGCGCTGGCCTCCAGCACGGTCGTCCCGGTGGGCAGCGGCCCGCACACGTCGAACGGCGCCGGCCCGGCCCCGTCCGCCCGGCGGGCCCGCCGGGCCGCCAGGTCGATCACGTCGGCGGGCCCGCCCCGCTGCTCGCCGCTCACAGCCGGACCACGTCCTCGGCGGCCAGCAGGGGAGCCCACAGCCGCAGCGCGAGCGTGCCGAACCGGGTCGGCTCCCCGCCGGGCGGCCCCGGCTCCGCGGTCGGCCCGCGGTCGCCCGGGCCCCACACCCGGGCGTGCGCGTCGTCGGCCCGCTCGGCCCCGGCGCCCTTCGTCCACTTGCGCAAGGCTTCCTCCAGCGCCGCCGCGGCATCGGCGCCGCCGCGGCGCACGGTGGCGTAGGTGCACCCGGTGGCGGTGGGCAGCGGCAGCGGCTCGCGGAGGCCCTCGCGGCGCAGCGCGACCAGGTCGGCCAGCACCTCGCGGGCCCGCCCCGGCGCCAGCGGCCCCACCGTGGCCCGGGACAGCCCGCGGCCCGCGCCGCGGCCGAGCGTGACCGCCGTCCAGCGGCCGTCGTGGGCCGCGGCCAGCGCGAGCAACCGGACCCACGCCCGGATCCGCTGCTTGGCGGCCAGTCGCGAGTACTCCACCCGCAGGAGCACGTCCCCGTGCAGGCCGCCGAGCGTGCCGACCACCCGCGTGCCGTCGGGCAGCGCGACGTCGACGTCGCGGTCGTCGGGGCGGCCCGAGCTCCCCGCCGGGTACTGCGCCGCCGCGGCCACCAGCGGCTCGACGTCGTCCAGCACGTCGAGGAGCAGGCGCTCGCCGAGCGCCCCGGGCGGCAGCTCGCCGCGGCGCCACTCGGCCTGCCGGCAGCGCTCCAGCGACTGCCCGGCCAGCCGGTCGTGCAGCAGCCGGTCGCCGACCGCCCAGCGGCCCAGCCCGTCCAGGTCGACCGGCAGCGCGTCGGCCGGGCCGTCCTCGCCGGTGAACAACGACAGCCCGACCCGCTGGCGCAGGAATCCCCTCACCGGGTGCTCCAGGAAGGTGACCAGGTCGTCCAGGGCGACCAGCCCGCCGTCGTCGCCGACGGGGGCCAGCGGGGCGGCCAGGAACGGCGCCGGCGGCGCCGTGGGGCCGGCCGCGGCGAGCGCCCCGGCCAGCTCGGCCCGGTCGAAGCTGAACGGACCCGGCAGGCCCAGGGCCGCGGGGGTGAAGTTGCGCGCGTCGAACGGCTGCAGCGGGTGCCGGACCAGCACCTGCTCGCGGCCGGCCGGCCCGGCGGTGGCGGTGATCGCGTCGAGCAGTTCGCCCAGCGGCACCGCCGGTGGGCGGCGGGCCCCGGTGCGCTCGTCGGCACCGGAATGCACGACCACCAGGTGCTCGGTGGCCGCGCAGATCGCGTCGAGCAGCAACTGGCGGTCCTCGCTGCGCGGGTCGCGCTCGCCGACCAGCGGATCGCGGGCCAGCAGGTCGTCGCCGTCGGGCACGCCGGCCCGGGGGAACGCGCTGTCGTCCAGCCCGAGCAGGCACACCACCCGGTGCGGGACCGAGCGCATCGGCACCAGGGTGGCCACGGTGAGGCTGCCGGTGCGGAAGTTCGCCCGGCTGGGCCGCCCGCGCAGCCGCTCGTCGAGCAGCCCGCGCACGTCGGCCGGCCCGAGCGGGACCGAACCGGCGTGCGGGCCGGCCGAGCGGGCCGCGTCGGCCAGCTCGCCGCGGGCCTGCGCGGCCTGCCAGGCGTCGGCCTCGGTGGTGTCGGTGAGCACGTCCAGGCCCTCGATCAGCGCCGCCACCCAGGCGGTCAGCGGCTGCTCGGCGCGCAGCCGGTCCAGCACCCCCGACAGCCGGGCGACGAACTCGGCCAGGGTGCCGATCCGGACGATGTCGCCGGAGCCGACCTCGTCCAGCGGCAGCGCGGTGCCCAGCCACTCCGGCTCCCCGCCGCCCGGGTCGCCGGGGGCGTCACCGGCCATGGTGACCCCGAGCAGCAGCCGGTCCAGTCCCGCCGACCAGGTGTTCTGGCCGAAGCCGTCGAGCCGGAACGGTGCCCGGTGCGCCGCGTCCAGGCCCCACCGCACCCCGGACCGGGCGACCAGGTCGGTGATCCGGTCGACGTCCTCGGCGTCGAGCCGGAAGCGCAGCCGGACCGGGGGCGAGCCCAGCAGGTCGAGCAGCTGGGAGGCGGTCGCCCGGGCCCCGGCCAGCTCCAGCAGCTGGGCCACGGTGTCCAGCAGCGGGTTGACCTGGCGCAGCGCCCGGTCGGCCAGCCGGACCTGCAGCCGGTGCCCGGGGTGCGACGCACCGCTGTCGACGCTGTCGCCGGCCTGCTGGTCGCCCAGCCCGAACACCGCGGAGACCAGCGGGGCGAAGGTCTCGATGTCCGGGCACATCACCAGCACGTCGCGCGGCTCCAGGGTGGGGTCGTCGCGGAGCAGCCCGAGCACCACCTCGCGCAGCACCTCGACCTGGCGGTCGGGGCCGTG
The DNA here is from genome assembly GCA_030147065.1 of Pseudonocardia sp. Lineage (GTDB taxonomy): Bacteria > Actinomycetota > Actinomycetes > Mycobacteriales > Pseudonocardiaceae > Pseudonocardia. Next base: position 3,634 of record JASLAP010000702.1, read on the forward strand.
GCAGGAGTGCACCCGGATGCTGCGGTCGTCGGGCGCCGGCGGCTCGGCCCGGTCGGGCGCCCGGTCGTCGCGCAGTTCGCGCTGCAGCCTGCCGAGCAGGGTGGCCGGCGGGTCGGCGATCGGGTGGTGGTGTTCGACCCGTCCGGGGGCGGCGACGGCGAGCCGGACCTGCAGCTCGCGCACGTCGCGCCCGAGCGAGGACAGCAGCGGGTGGCGGGGGGCCGCCGCGGTGGGGTCGGTGCGGCGGTGCGGCGCCCGGTCGGGCGCGCCGACGGCCGCCCACAGCGCGGGGGAGGGGTGCGGCAGCCACAGGTGCACCTCGCGCCGCCCGGCCAGCGCGGCCAGCACCGCGAGGTGCTCGGCGGGCAGCCGGGTCGGTCCGAAGACCGACAGCCGGGCGGGCAGGTCGACCCGGGCCGGGTCGTCGCGCAGCAGGGCGCAGGCCGCGGCCAACCGCTCGGCCGGGCCGGGTTCGTCGATGCGCCGGCGCAGCCGCCGCCACAGCTCCGCCTGCCAGGCCAGGTCCGCGCCGGGCGCGCCGGGCCCGGCCGGCCCGTCCGAGCCGGACCGCCAGGCCTCCAGCACCTCGGGGCGGTGCGTGGCGTAGGAGGCGAACAGCTCGGCCAGGTGCCGGGCGGCGGCGTAGCGCCGGCCGCGGTGCCGGTCGACGTGGCGGCCCAGCGGGGCGCACCACGGCTCGCCGGCCGACGCGTCGATCACCTCCAGCAGCGGCCAGACCGCGCGTTCCGGGCGCCACGGGTCGGCGTCCGGGTCGACCCCGGTCGCGGCGCACACCGCGGCCGCGACGACCGCGGACGGCGACGGGAACCCGACCCCGGCGCACACGCCGTCGGCCCGCGCGCCCGGTCCGGCCCCGGCGCCGAGCCGGTGCGAGAGCCGCTGCGCGAGCCAGCGTTCGACCCCCTTCGCCGGCACCGCGACCACCTCGTCGGCGAACGGGTCCGGCAGGGGCGAGGCGAGCAGGTCGGCGAGCGCGTCGGCGAGCGCGTCCGCCCGTTCGGCCCGGTGCACGTGCAACATCGATCCACCCCCCTCCGACGCACAAGGTAGGGCCCGGGACCGTCGGTCCCGGACCCGGGAGGGGCCGTGTCGGGCAGTTGTCCACAGCACGGACGGTGACCGGTCCCTCGACGGAGCGGTCAACTCGACACGATCGTGGTATCCCGCCGCGGCCCGGCTAACGGCAGGCTGTGGACCACGCGATCACCGGGTATCCACGTGGAGAGGGGCCGCTGCCATGGACGACGCGACGATCGGACCGGCGAACTCCGGACCGGTGGTGCCCCGGCAGCGCGGTGTCCGGGACGTGGCCCGCAGCCAGGTGCTGCACCGCCACGCCAAGCTGATGCGCAACGGCCGGCCGGTGTTCTGCACACCGAGCGTGGCCGAGCTGTCCGGACGGGTGCCGGCGCGGCAGAGCCCCGGCACCGACGGCAAGGTCATCTACCCGACCCGGGAGGCCGCCGAGGCCGCCGCCCGCGAGCTGGAGGCGCTGGGCGCCCGGACGCTGCGGTCCTACGTGTGCGGGCGGTCCCGGCGCGGGCACTTCCACCTCACCACCGACACGGCCATCCGCGCGGGCTCCGCGGCGGTGCAGCCCGGGCCGGTCGAGGGGGTCGCGGAGCTTCCGCGCGAGGACCGGACGCACCGGATCATCGACCCGGCGCTCCCGCTGCACCTGCGCATCCCCCGGCAGGCCGACCCCCGGGCGAGCTGACCGGCGCGCGGTGTCGGCGACGTCGGCGTCGGCGAAGCCGGGGCGGGCCTGGCAGGGTGGTCGGCGACCCCCGCCGGCCCATCCCAGGAGACGCCGATGTCCACCCACCCCCGCGCCGGAACCCGGGCCCAGGCCGAGGACCTGGTGGACCTGTCCGCGCTGCTGGCCGCCTACCACGACCGGCACCCCGACCCCGACGACCCGGCCCAGCGGGTCGCGTTCGGCACCTCCGGCCACCGCGGATCGTCGCTGCGCACGACGTTCAACGACGACCACATCGCGGCCACCAGCCAGGCCATCTGCGAGTACCGGGCGGCGCAGGGCACCGACGGCCCGCTGTTCCTGGGCCGCGACACCCACGCGCTGTCCGAGCCGGCCTGGGTGACCGCGATCGAGGTGTTCCAGGCCAACGGCGTGCACGTGCTCGCCGACGGCGACGACGCCTTCACCCCGACCCCCGCGGTCTCGCACGCGATCCTGACCCACAACCGCGCCCGGACCGGCGGCCCGGCCGACGGCGTGGTCGTCACCCCGTCGCACAACCCGCCCGCGGACGGCGGGTTCAAGTACAACCCGCCGCACGGCGGCCCGGCCGACACCGACGCCACCGGCTGGATCGCCGACCGGGCCAACCAGCTGCTCGCCGCGAAGCTCGACGGCGTGCGCCGCAGCCCGCTGGACCGGGCCGGCCTGGGCCGCCACGACTTCCTCGGCGAGTACGTCGCCGACCTGCCCTCGGTGCTCGACCTGGACGCGGTCCGCGAGGCCGGGGTGCGGATCGGCGCCGACCCGCTGGGTGGCGCCGCCGTCGCCTACTGGGGTGCCATCGCCGAGCGGCACCGGATCGACCTGACGGTGGTGAACCCGGAGGTCGACCCGCGGTTCGCGTTCATGACGCTGGACTGGGACGGCAAGATCCGGATGGACTGCTCGTCGCCGTAC
>JASLAP010000707.1 GCA_030147065.1 Pseudonocardia sp.
GGCCTGCGTGCGCGCGGAGAACGAGGTGGTCGGCGCGGCCACCGGCGGCATGGACCAGGCGGTGTCGCTGCTGGCCACGGCCGGGCACGCGCTGCTGCTGGACACCCACGACGGGTCCACCCGGCAGGTGCCGTTCGACCCGGCCGCGGCCGGGCTGCGGGTGCTGGTCCTGGACACCCGGGTGCGCCACCGGCTGGCCGACGGCCAGTACGGCAACCGGCGGGCCGCGGTGGAACGGGCCGCTGCCGCGCTCGGCCTGCCCAGCCTGCGCGACGCCTCGCTCGACCAGCTCACCGGTCTGGACGCCGAACTCGCCCGCCGCGCCCGGCACATCATCACCGAGATCGCCAGGGTGCGGGAGACCGTCGCGCTGCTCGACGCCGGCCGGATCGCCGACATCGGCCCGCTGCTCGACGCCTCGCACGCCTCGCTGGCCGGCGACTACGAGGTCTCCGCCCCCGAGCTCGACCTGGCGTGCGCGGCGGCCCGGGAGGCCGGGGCGCTGGGGGCGCGGATGGTCGGCGGCGGCTTCGGCGGCTCGGCCATCACCCTGGTCCCGGTCGACCGCGCCGACGCCGTCACCGCGGGCGTCCGCGCCGCGTTCGCCGAGGCCGGGTACCGGGAGCCGCACGTCCTGCCCGCCGAACCCTCCCCCGCCGCCGCCCGGCTGCGCTGACCGGTCAGGACCCCCGCACGGCCATCGGCGGGTAGGCGGCCTGCTGCTGGTCCTCCTCGAAGATCGACGCGGCCGACCCGACGATCTGCGGGTCCGGCTCGCCGACCACCGCGTGGTCCTTGTCGGGGTAGTCGAAGCGGCTGAGCACGAACCGCATGGCCTCCAGCCGGGCCCGCTTCTTGTCGTTGCTCTTGATCACCGTCCACGGCGCGTCCGCGGTGTCGGTGTAGAAGAACATGGCCTCCTTGGCCTCGGTGTAGTCGTCCCAGCGGTCCATGGACTCCAGGTCCATCGGGCTGAGCTTCCACTGCCGCACCGGGTCGACCCGGCGGATGACGAACCGGGTGCGCTGCTCGGCGCGCGACACCGAGAACCACAGCTTGATCAGGTGCAGGCCGCTGCGCACGAGCATCCGCTCCAGGTCGGGCGCCTCGCGCAGGAACTCCATGTAGTCGCGCGGGTCGGCGAAGCCCATCACCCGCTCCACCCCGGCGCGGTTGTACCAGCTGCGGTCGAACAGCACGATCTCCCCGGCCGAGGGCAGGTGGGCGATGTAGCGCTGGAAGTACCACTGGGTGGACTCGCGCTCGCTGGGCTTCTCCAGGGTGACCACCCGGGTGCCGCGCGGGTTGAGGTGCTCGGTGAACCGCTTGATCGTGCCGCCCTTGCCGGCGGCGTCGCGGCCCTCGAACAGGATGACGATCCGCTGCCCGGTGGACTTGGTCCAGTTCTGCAGCTTGAGCAGCTCGATCTGCAGCAGCCGCTTGGCGCGCTCGTACTCGTCGCGGTCCAGCCGCTCCTGGTACGGGTAGCCCTCCCGCCAGGTGTCCACGGGCGAGCCGTCGGGCCGCAGCAGCACCGGGTCGCCGTCGTGGTCGTCCTCGATGCGCAGGTCGTCGAGCTGGTCGAGCAGGTCGGCACCGTCGGACATGCCCGGGCGTTACCCGCCCGGGGCACGGCCTACACCGCGGCGGTCCCGCTCAGGACTCGGCGATGGGCAGCCGGATCTGGAAGCGGGTGTCGCCGGGCGCGGAGACCACGGTGATGTCGCCGTGGTGCCGGGCGACGACCACCCGGTAGCTGACGTCCAGGCCCAGCCCGGTGCCCTTGCCGACCGGCTTGGTGGTGAAGAACGGCTCGAAGATCCGCTGCCGGATGTCGGGCGGGATGCCCGGGCCGGTGTCGCCGATCTCGACCAGCACCCGTTCGCCGTCCAGCGCGGTGCGCACGGTCAGGGTGCCGGTGCCGTCGCCCGACTCGCGCATCGCGTCGATCGCGTTGTCGATGATGTTGGTCCAGGCCTGGTTGAGCTCGGCCGGGTAGGCCGGCACGGCGGGGATCGACCGGTCGTAGTCCTTCACGATGCCGATCCCGGTCTCGTCGCCGAGCTTGCGGCCGAACATCACCAGGGTGGCGTCCAGGCCCTCGTGCAGGTCGACCACCCGGTAGGGGGCGCGGTCCATCTGGGAGTACTGCTTGGCCGCCAGCACCAGGTCGGAGATCCGGGCGGTGGCGTCGGTGATCTCGCGCAACAGGCTCTCGGTCTCGACGGTGTAGGCCAGCCACCGGATCGCGCCCTCCAGCACCTCCGGGTCCGACGCGGTGCGCACCGCCTCCAGGTCGTCGACCTCCAGCCCGCCGTTGACGAACACCGGGGCCAGGTCCCAGCCGCCGGCGATGCCCCGGTCGTCGAGCCAGTCGCTGAGCTCGTCCTCGCGGTCGGAGGCCTGCAGCGGGCTCAGCGCCGGGGCGTGGCGGACCTTCTTGACGAACTCGTCCTGGGCCATCACCAGCTTCTGCAGCTGCGGGCCGGCGATCTTGCCGTCGGCGATCATGCCGAGCTTGTGCCGCATGCCGGAGACCTTGTCGCGCAGCGCGTCGGCGGCCCGCCCGGCCGCGGCGGCCGGGTTGTTCAGCTCGTGGGTGAGCCCGGCCGACAGCTTGCCCAGGGCCAGCAGCCGCTCCCGCTCGCTGACCGCCTGGTGGTTCTTGGTCAGGCCGAGCACCATCCCGGCCAGCAGGTGCCGGGCCATCGGGAACCAGCGGGTGAACACCTCGGCGAACTCGGTGCGCGGGATCGCCAGCACCGTGCTGTCGGTGAGCGCCCGGACCGACGCCGGGTACAGCGCGGCCGACTCGTCCTCCAGGTAGAACTGCACGGCGCCGAAGTACGCGCCGCGGAAGTCGCTGCGGGTGGTCTCCACGTTGTCGCCGCCGATGTTGCGGCTCATCGCGATGGACCCGGTGAGCAGCACGTGGAAGCACGCGGCCGGTTCGCCCTCCAGCACGATGTCCTGGCCGGCCGGCACGTCGACGACGTCGCCGTGCTCGGACACCCAGGCCAGCTGCTCGTCGGTGAGGTCGGCGAACAGGAACAGCTCGCGCAGCTGGTCGGCGGTGAGGCGGTCGGCCGGGCGGGCCACCGGCGGCTCGGTCATCGGTGCTCCCTCTGTCGTCGGTGCAACGCCGGCCCCGACCCCGCTGTTCCGGCTCACTGGTCGGACAGGTAGCGGTGCACCAGGGTCACCGCCATCGCGCCCTCACCGACGGCCGAGGCGACCCGCTTCACCGAGTCGGCCCGCACGTCACCGGCCACGAACACCCCCGGCACGCTGGACTCCAGGTGGTAGGGGTCGCGCGGGAGCGGCCAGCCGTCCGGTCGCCGCCCGCCGACGACCAGGTCCGGCCCGGTGCGCACGAAGCCGCGCTCGTCGCGGACGACCACGCCGCCCAGCCAGTCGGTGCGCGGGGCCGCGCCGATGAAGACGAACATCGACGCGGCCTTGACGCCCTCCTGCTCGCCGGTGTCCCGGTCGACCAGCACCAGCCGCTCCAGGTGACCGTCGCCGCCGGCCTCGACGACCTCGGTGCGGGTGCGCACCGAGATGTTGTCGATGGCGTCCAGCTGCTTGATCAGGTAGCTGGACATGGACGACTCCAGGCTCGCCCCGCGGACCAGCAGGGTGACCGTCGCCGCGTGCCGGGAGAAGAACACCGCGGCCTGCCCGGCCGAGTTCGCCCCGCCGACGATGAACACGTCCTGGCCCTTGCAGGCCGGCGCCTCGGTCGCGGCCGAGCCGTAGAACACCCCGCGGCCGGTCAGGTCGGCCACGCCGGGGGCGTCCAGGCTGCGGTAGGAGACCCCGGTGGCCAGCACGACGGCGTGCGCGGCGATCTCGGTGCCGTCGCCGAACCGGACCACCCGGGCCGAA
>JASLAP010000711.1 GCA_030147065.1 Pseudonocardia sp.
CCGGGCATCCGCTCCCACAGCGAGCCCTTGCCGTGCACCACCTCGTCGTGCGACACCGGCAGCACGTAGTTCTCGCTGAACGCGTACATCAGCGAGAAGGTCATCTGGTTGTGGTGGTAGCCGCGGTAGACCGGGTCGCGCCCGACGTAGTCGAGCGTGTCGTGCATCCAGCCCATGTTCCACTTGAACCCGAAGCCCAGCCCGCCCAGGTGGGTCGGGCGCGAGACGCCCGGCCAGGCGGTGGACTCCTCGGCGATGGTGACCACGCCGGGGTGGTGGCGGTACACCGTCGCGTTCATCTCCTGCAGGAACGCCACCGCGTCCAGGTTCTCCCGGCCGCCGTGCACGTTGGGCAGCCACTGGCCCTCGGGCCGGGAGTAGTCCAGGTAGAGCATCGAGGCCACGGCGTCGACGCGCAGGCCGTCGATGTGGAACTGGTCGAGCCAGTACAGCGCGTTGGCCACCAGGAAGTTGCGCACCTCCTTGCGGCCGAAGTCGAACACCAGCGTTCCCCAGTCGGGCTGCTCGCCGCGGCGCGGGTCGGCGTGCTCGTAGAGCGGGGTGCCGTCGAACTTCGCCAGCGCCCACTCGTCGCGCGGGAAGTGCGCCGGCACCCAGTCGACGATCACGCCGTAGCCGTGCTGGTGCAGGTGGTCGACGAAGTAGCGGAAGTCGTCGGGCTTGCCGAACCGCGCGGTGGGCGCGTAGTAGGAGGTGACCTGGTAGCCCCAGGACCCGCCGAACGGGTGCTCGGCCACCGGCAGCAGCTCGATGTGGGTGAACCCGGTCTCGTCCAGGTACTCGACGAGCTGGTGGGCCATCTCGCGGTAGTCCAGCCCCGGTCGCCACGAGCCCAGGTGCATCTCGTAGACGCTCATCGGCTCGGCGTACGCCTGGCGGGTGGCCCGCGCGACCATCCACTCCTCGTCGCCCCACTCGTGCCGGGCCACGTCCACCACCGACGCGGTGGCCGGCGGGATCTCGGTGGCGAAGGCCAGCGGGTCGGCCTTGTCGCGCCACCGGCCGTCCTGGCCGAGGATGCGGAACTTGTAGCGGGTGCCGGGCTCGATGCCGGGCACGAAGATCTCCCAGACCCCGGCGCTGCCGAGCACCCGCATCGGGTGCGCCCAGCCCGACCAGCCGTCGAAGTCGCCGGTCACCCGCACGCCCCGGGCCGTCGGCGCCCACACCGCGAAGCTGGTGCCGGTGACCGGCCCGGCCGGGGTGTCGTACGTGCGCACGTGCGCGCCGAGCACGTCCCACAGCCGCTCGTGGCGACCCTCGGAGATCAGGTGCAGGTCGATCTCGCCGAGGGTGGGCAGCCAGCGGTAGGGGTCGTCGACGATGTCGACGCGGTCGCCGTAGCGCACGGCCAGCCGGTAGTCCGACGGCGGCCCGGGCACGACCCCGGAGAACAGCCCGGCGTCGTGCACCCGGACCAGCGGGTAGCCCTGCCCGCCCTCGCGGACGACGTGCACCTCGTCGGCGTGCGGGCGCAGCGCCCGCACGACGGTGCCGTCGGGGTGCGGGTGGATGCCCAGCACCGAGTGCGGATCGTGGTGCGCCCCGCCGAGCAGGCGCTCGACCGTTCCCGGATCGGGCGGGCAGGCATCGACCGCTTGGTCGAGGGTCTGGGTCTGGTTGTCCTCGCGATCCACGACGGCACCCTATTGCCCGTGGTCCCTGGTCGCCGAGCCTGGCCGCAACGATCGGGTCGCTGTTCGCCCTGTCGGGGGCATGCGCGCCAGCCGGGGTCAGCCGGGTGGCGGTGTCGCGGCGGGGAGCTGCCCGTCCAGGGCGGCGGCCAGTTGGGTGAGCCCGCGCGAGGTCTGGCTCTTCACCGTGCCCACGCTGACGTCGAGCAGGTGCGCCACCTCCCGCTCGGACAGGTCGTAGCCGAACCGCAGCAGCACGCACGCCCGCCGCCGGGCCGGCAGACCGGCCAGCGCGACCTGGACGGCGACCACGGCGACCGGGTCGGGGTCCGGACCGCCGGCGTCGTGGCTGCGGGCCGCCCCGCGCCGCTCCCGGACCCGGCGGCGCACCCGGGTCGCGGCGAGGTTGCGCATCACGGCGCGCACGTAGCCCAGCGGGTGGTCCAGGCCGGCGATGTGGCCCCACTGCCGCCAGGCGGCCAGGACGGTGTCGCCGACCAGGTCCTCGGCGCCGCCGTCGCCCGCCAGCCGGTGCGCGAGCCGGTCGAACTCGGCGCGGTGGCGGGCGACGAACTCCTCGAACTCGCCGCCCGCGTCCCGCACGTCCGGAACACGACCGTCCGCGCGGTCGCGGTTCACCGGTCAGCTGACGGTGCAGCTGACCCCGTCCGGCTCGGCGCTGATCAGCTCGGGCTCGCCGCCGGTGTCGTTGCCGGTGAACCGCTCGCACAGGTCGACCTCGGCGTCGGTGTCCAGGGTGATCCCGGACAGCGTCGCCCGGTCCCCGAGGTTGGTGTTGACCCCGGCCACCGCCAGCACCTCGCCGCGCACCACGATGCCGCTGATCTGCGCGGTGCGGGCGAACTGGGTCGAGCAGTTCCCGCACGACCGGTAGATCTTGCCGACGTCGGCGAACTCCATGTTCCGGATGATCATCGTTCCGGCGCCGTTGTGCTGGAAGACCTTGTCGTCGGCGAGGAACGCCCCGCCGTTCTCGATCGTCACGACGGTGCCCGGCTCGCGGCCGCGCGAGGTGAGCGCGTCCTCGCCGACGTCGAGCCACCAGACGTTGTCCAGCGTGCAGCTGCCCAGGCAGTGGACGCCGTCGTCGCCGGGGGCGCCGATCAGCACGTTGCGCAGCACGCCGCCGTCGGCCACCTCGAACAGCGGGTCCTGGCCCTCGTCCTGGCCGCCGTCGCCGACCCCGGAGAACTCCTGCAGGCCGCCGTCGAACTCGCCGCTGACCTGGATGGTCTCCGACACCGTCACCTGCCCGGTGGCGGTCGGTGGGCCGTCGCCGACCGCGGCGCCGGCCGAGACGGCCAGCCCCACCATCGATCCGCCCAACAGCGCGACGACGGTGCCGACCTTCGCTGCGGTGACCAGCCGGGCACGGGTACTGCGGAGCATCGGGAGCCCTTCGCTCGCGGGCCCGCCCGGCCCTGCGGCCGCGCGGGAGGACGCCCGGTGGCGTCCCACGGACACGGTCGACCGGCGCCGCGGGAAGGTTGCCCGGCCCGGCTGGCGCGATCGGACACCCGCGGCCGGGACCGCTACCGCGCCGGCCCGCCGGGCCGTCCGGCACGATGGACCCCGTGATGATCGAGTCGGAGGACGGCGCGGACCGGTTGCTGATCGCGGACGGCGTCGCGGACGCCCGTCCCGACCCGGGCCGGTCCCCGCTGTTCCCCGACGGCGGCGAGCAACTGCTGCACGCCGACCTGCACAACCACACCCTGCTCTCCGACGGCGCCGGACGGGCGCAGGACGCCTACGGCTCCATGCGGGCGGCCGGGCTGGACGTGGCCGCGATCACCGACCACACCCACGCCCCCGGCATCACCACGCGCACCCTCGACGAGGCCCGCTGGGCGCTGCTCGGGCAGTTGGCCGACGCGGCGGACGAGGCGGGCGAGTTCGTCGCGGTGCGCGGGTTCGAGTGGACCAGCCCGACCCTCGGCCACATGAACGTGTGGGGCAGCGGGACCTTCGCCCGGCCGCTGCCGCTGGCCGAGGACGGCGTCCTGGACGGCAGCGCGGTGCGCCACGGCCCGCCCGACGACCCGGCCGCGATCGCGGAGTTCTACGACTGGCTGCTGGCGGACCCGGAGCGGGCGCTGGTGTCGTTCAACCACCCGGGCCGGGAGTACGGCCGGTTCGGCCGGTTCCGGTTCGACGCCCGGATCGCCGACCGGGTGGTCGGGCTGGAGATGTTCAACCGCGGCGACGACTACCTGTTCGAGGGCCTGGGGTACTCCGCCGACTCCCCGGACGACGGGGTGTCACCGCTGGTGGAGTGCCTGGACGCGGGCTGGCGGGTGGGGTTGATCGGGGTGACCGACGAGCACGGCGGCGACTGGGGGTTCCCGGTCGACCTGGGCCGCACGGGCATCTGGGCGCCCGCCCGGGACCGGTCCGGGGTGCGCGCGGCGATGGCCCGGCGGCGGGTGTTCGCCACCCGGGAGCGCGGCCTGCGGGTCGACGCCCGGGTCGGCGACGTGCCGATGGGCTCTCGGCTCGACCACGACCGCGGCGACCTGGAGTTCGTGCTGCACGTCGACGCCGGTCCCGACCGGGTGGGCACCGCCCTGCGCGTCCAGCTGCTGCAGACCGGGCGGCCGTTGCCGACCGTCGTCGCCGAGGACGACGTGACGATCCCGCCGGGCGGCACCGTGCCGTTCACCGCCCGGGTCGACCGGGCCGACGGGGAGTGGGTGGTGCTGCGGGTGACCGAGCCGGACCGGCCCGCCGACGTCCGCGCCGAGCCGTTCGGGCCCTACGCCGCCGCCGGCCGCGCGCTGGCCTACCTCAGCCCGTTCTTCCTGGGTCGTGGGGGGGTTTGATGCCTCGGGGCATGAAAAAAACGCCCCACAGGCTGCGGGGGTGTGGCGGCGGCTCAACGC
>JASLAP010000731.1 GCA_030147065.1 Pseudonocardia sp.
GGCTGATTCCCGGGCGGCGGAGGTCACGGGCCGGTGACGGGTGTGCGTCAGGTGCCGGGCCGGCGGAACTATCCCGGCCGGTTCGCACGTCGAGTCCACAAGGGGCGCGCCCAGGTCGTGTGCGTATCGTGACCTCCGCCGCCCGGGAATCAGCCGCCGCCCGCCCCTCCGCCCCCCTCCCGCCCCCTCCCGCCCCGTGGCAGGAAAGCCACTTTCAGGACGGAGTCGGTCCTGAACGTGGCTTTCCTGCCATCTGGGACGGGCGGGTCAGAGCCAGGGGGGTGGGGTGGGGAGGGGAGGGCCGGAGGTGGTGACGCCGGTGCCGTCGGTGCGGCCGATCAGCCAGCCCAGCACGGCCGCGGCCGGCCCGCCCACCACCAGGTCGCCGCCGGGCTCGCCGAGCTGCCAGCGCTGGTCGCGGTCGTCCGGGGCGAGCACGGCCGACGGGCAGCCGTCCTTGGTCGTCAGCAGGGCGGTGGCGTCGTCGAGCAGGGCGTCCACCACCTCGGGCGGCAGCTCGTGCAGCCCGGCGCCGGCGTCCAGGTCGACCGCGTGCAGCCACACCTCGCGGATCCGCATCCACGGCACCTCGCTCGCCGGCAGCGGCCGGCCCAGCGCGCTGCGCACGGTGGCCCGCCAGCCCTCGTCGTCCAGCGCGGCCAGCGCGGCGTCCAGGTCGCGGGCGGTGGACACCAGCTCGCGGCGCAGCGTCCCGACCGGCTCCCGCGCCGACGACTCGATCTCCCGGGCCCGCGACTCCCGGTCCGGGTACATCGGCGTCTCGACGCCGGTGCGGGCCCAGGTGGCCAGCCGGGTGAGGGCCTCGGCGTTGCGGGCCACGTGCGCGACGACGTGCGCCCGGCTCCAGCCCGCCAGCGCGCTCGGTTCGCGCAGCGCGTCGTCGGGCAGCGCGTCGACCAGTTGGATGAGGAACTCCGTGCCCGCCCCCATCAACGGCAGCGTCTGATCGATGTCCTGCCGGTTCACCGTGGCTCTCCCCCCGTCAGCCGGGCCGCGACGGCCGCCCGCAGGGCCTTCTTGTCGATCTTGCCGACCGTGGTCACGGCCAGCTCGTCGACCAGTTCCAGCCGCTCCGGCAGCTTGAACGCCGCGACCCCCGCCGCGTCCATCCACGCCCGTACCTCGTCCAGGGTGACCGTAGCCCCCGGCCGCGGCACGACGTAGACGCAGACCCGCTCGCCCAGCACCGGATCGGGCATCGCGACCGCGGCCACCTGGCGCACCGCGGGCATGCCGTAGACCAGGTTCTCCACCTCCTCGGCGGAGATCTTCTCGCCGCCGCGGTTGATCATGTCCTTGTCCCGGCCCTCGACCACCAGGTTGCCCTCCGGGGTGCGCCGGCAGATGTCGCCGCTGCGGTACCAGCCGTCGACGGTGAACGCCCGGGCGTTCTGCTCGGGTGCCCGGTAGTAGCCGCGCGGGGTGTACGGGCCGCGGGTGAGCAGCGAGCCCGGCTCGCCGTCCGGGACGTCCCGGTCGGACTCGTCGACCAGGCGCACCTCGTCGGCGGGGCTCAGCGGGCGGCCCTGGGTGGTGCAGACGACCTCGTCGGGATCGTCGAGCCGGGTGTAGTTGAGCAGGCCCTCGGCCATCCCGAACACCTGCTGCAGCTGCGCGCCGAGCACCGGGCGCACGCGCACCGCCAGCTCGTCGGCCAGCCGGGCCCCGCCGACCTGCAGCAGCCGCAGGCTCTCCCCCGGCCGGCCGTGCTCGGCGGCGTGCTCCAGCCACCGCCCGGCCACCGCGGGCACCACGGCGGTGTGCGTGACCCCCTCCGCCGCGATCACCGCGAACGCCCGGCGCGGCTCGGGCGAGCCCAGCATCACCACCCGGCCGCCGGCGATCAGCGTGCCGAGGATGCCGGGGCAGGCCAGCGGGAAGTTGTGCCCGGCCGGCAGGCTCACCAGGTACACCGTGCCGCGGTCCAGCCCGCACAGCTCGGCGCTGGCCCGGGCGTTGTAGGCGTAGTCGTCGTGGGTGCGGGCGATCAGCTTCGGCAGCCCGGTGGTGCCGCCGGACAGCAGGAACACCGCGACGTCGCGGGGGTCGGGCGCGGCGGCGTCCCAGCGCGCGCGGTCGACGGACGGGTCGGTGGCGGGGGCGCACAGCCCGGCCAGGTCGACGTGCCCGGCGGCGGCCGCGCCGTCCACCAGGACGTGCGCGAGGGTCGGTGAACCGGCCACCAGCTCGGCGGCCAGGGCCTGGTGGTCGAAGTCGCGCAGCACGTCGGGGACCGCGACGGCGACGGCCTCGGCGTGCTCGACCAGGTACGCCAGCTCGGTGCGGCGGTGCCCGGGCAGCGCCATCACCGGGACGACCCCGGCCCGCAGGCAGGCCAGCACGAGCACGACGAACGGCCAGCCGTTGGCCAGTTGCACGACGATCCGGTCGCCCGCCCGGACGCCCAGCCCGGCCAGCCGGGACGCCGCGGCGTCGGCGCGGGCCAGCAGCTCGGCGTAGGTGATCCGGACGTCGCCGTCGACCAGCGCGACGGCGTCCGGGTCGCGGTCGGTGGCGTCGACCAGGAACGCCCCGAGCGGGCGCCCGGCCCAGTGACCGGCCTCGACGTAGCGCCGGGCGTACTCCGCGGGCCAGGCGACGGTGCCCTCCGCGATCGGCGTGACCATGGCGTCCTCCGGGACAGTGGATCGGGCGGTCAGGGCGCAGCCCAGCGAGCGACGGTGGACGCGTCCGCACCGACGAGGTCGGCCCGGCCGGACAGCACCGCGGTGACCGCCCGGTCGCGGTCGAGGGCCGGGTCGACCAGCAGGGCGGCCAGCCCGTGCTCCATGCGCGCTTGCTCGGTGAGCAGGGTGCGGGTGAGCGGGGTGCCGCCGTGCACGCCGACCAGCACGGCTCCGCCGGTGGCCAGCCCGGCCAGCCGCGTGACGGCCGCCGGGAGGTCCCGCTCGTCGTCGGGGGCGCGGAGCCAGCCCCCGACCGCGCCGGTCTCGGCGGACAGCACCAGGACATCGCCACCGGGCACCCGCGCCACGGCGCTCGTCCCCGCGGTCCCGACGGCGGCGCGGCCGGACCCGTCACCCACCGGCTCGACGGTCACGCAACGGCCGGGCAGGGTGCGCCCGGGCAGCCGCAGCGGTGCCTCCAGCGGCTCGGCGCCGTGCTCGGCCCGCCAGTGCCGGTGGCTGTCGGCGACGAACTCCGGGGCCCGCCGGGCCAGCCGGGCGTCGGTGATGCTGCGGGACAGGAAGTGGTACGCGAACTGCCAGGGCGCGAAGTGGTCGTGGTAGCGGCCGAACCGCTCCCACCAGGCCAGGCTGGGCCGGGCCGAGTCCTGGATCTCGGCCACCGACGGCCGGGCGGCGGCCTCGTAGGCGGCCAGCGCAGCCGGCAGGTCGCCGGGGTGGGCGATCAGCGCGGCGCTCAGCGCGACCGCGTCCTCCATCGCCATCTTGGTGCCCGAGCCGACCGAGAAGTGGGCGGTGTGCGCGGCGTCGCCGAGCAGCGCGACCGGGCGCGGGTCGAGCACCGACCAGCGGCGGGTGCGGCGGGT
>JASLAP010000736.1 GCA_030147065.1 Pseudonocardia sp.
ACTGGCACGAGTGGGTCCGCGAGCTGGAGCGGACCCACTCGTGCCAGTACGCGGCGGGCAGATCCATCACGGTCAGCCGTTCGCGCTCGACCAGCTCGGTCAGGTCGCCGCCGAGGCCGGCCCGCTCCGGCGGGAACACCACCGCACCGCCGGCCAGCCAGATCGGGAACAGCTCCTCCGCCAGCACGTCGAAGCCGGGCGAGGCGAACTGCAGGAAGCGGTCGCCCGCGCCGAGCTGCAGCCGGGCGGCCACGTCGAGCGCGAACGCCGCCAGCGACCGGTGCTCGACGACGACGCCCTTGGGCCGCCCGGTGGAGCCCGAGGTGTGCACCACGTACGCGGCCGATGTCGGCGCCGGCGGGGGCAGCGGTCCGCTCCGCCCGGACACCGGCGGTGCGCCACCACCGTCCAGCACGATGGTCGGCAGCTCCCCGCCGTGCCCAGCCAGCTCCGGGGTGGTGACCAGTGCCGACACCCCGGCGTCGGCGAGGAGGTAGGCGATCCGATCGGCTGGCAGGGCGGTGTCGAGCGGAACGTAGGCCGCGCCGGCCCGCAGCACCCCGAGCACCGCGGTGGCCAGCCGGGGGGCCTGGTCCAGCAGGACCGCCACCCGGCTCTCCTCGGTCACACCGAACCCGCGCAGTTGGCGGGCCAGCGTCTCGGTGGCCCCGTCCAGGTCGCGGTAGCTGGTGGCGATGCCGTCGCGGACCACCGCGGGCGCGTCCGGCGCGAGGGCGACCTGCCGGGCGAACAACTCGACGATCCCGGACTGCGGCGCGGCCGGGCGGACCGCGGGTGCGACGGTGTCGAGCAGCCGTACCGCGCCGACCCGCCGCTGCGGCGCCTCGATCAGCTGGCCGAGAACGTGCTCGAACTGGTCGGCGAGCCGGACCACGCTCGCCCGATCGAACAGCTCGGTGCTGTAGTGCCACTGCAGGTGCAACGACTCGGGCCCGGGCTGCACGCCCAGGATGAGGTCGATCGGCAGCGGGCCGGGGTCCAGCCCCGGTTCCGGCGTCATCCGCAGCCCGCCCACCGCCATGGACCGGTCCACGACCTGCAGGATCTCCCCCGGCGCGGTCAACACGTTGATCATCATCTGGATCAGCGGAGTCTGCGCGGCCTCGCCCGGCGCGAACTCCTCCACCAGCCGGTCGAACGGGATCTCCTGGTGGTCGAACGCGGTCGAGGCGACGTCGCGCGCCTGGTGCAGCACGTCGAGCAGGGTCGAGTCGCGCCGCAGCCGCATCCGCAGCGGCAGGGCGTTGGCGAAGCAGCCCACCAGCCGCTCGGTCTCCGGGCGGGTGCGGCCGGTGACAGCGGTGCCGAAGACCAGGTCGTCCTGGCCGGTGTAGCGGAACAGCAGCACCGACGCCGCGGCCAGCATGATCATCGAAGCGGAGACGCCCTCGGCGGTGGACAGCTTGCGCAGCGCGACCGCGGTGTCCCGGGCCACTGCGGTCGTGTGGTGGTCGCCGGCGTAGGTGCGCCGAACCGGATGCGGCCGGTCGGTCGGCAACGCCAGCCGCGGCGGCAGGTCGGCCAGCACCTCGCGCCAGTGGTCCAGTTCGGCGGCCATCCGCTCCGGGCCCAGCCGCTCCCGCTGCCAGGCCGCGAAGTCGCCGTACTGGATCTCCGGCGCCGGCACGCTGTCCGCGGGCCGGCCGGCCGACAGCGCCGCGTACAGCAGCGCTACCTCCTGCAGGACGATGGCCGCCGACCAGCCGTCGGACGAGGCGTGGTGCACCGACAGCAGGACCACGTGCCGGTCGGCGGCGAGGCGCAGCACGCAGGCCCGCATCCGCTGCGGCTGCTCGGGCGGGAACGGGCGCTGCACCTCGGTGTCGCAGAGCCGGCGCACCTCGGCGTGCTGCACGGCGGGTTCGAGGTCGCTGAGCTCGATCACCGGGGTGGGCACCGCGGTGACCGGGTGCACGACCTGCACCGGCGTCCGGCCGTCCATCTCGACCGTGCTGCGCAGCACCTCGTGGCGTGCGGTGACCTCGGTCAGGATCCGGCCGAGCAGCGCCAGGTCGAGCTCGCCCTCGATCCGGGTGGCCCCGCTGATGTTGTTCGACGGGCGGAACCGCTCCAGCGCCCATTCGCGCTGCTGCGCGTAGGACAGCGGGGTGGGCCGGGACCGGTCGCGCGGGCGGATCCGCTCCGCGGCGGCCCCGTTCGCGGTGGCCATCTCGGCGACCCGCGCCTCCAGCCGGGCACGCTTGTCCGGGGGAAGGGCCGCGAGCCGGCTCCGCAGGTCGGTCACTGTCTGCCCTCCGGTCAACGGGTGCGGACGAGTCGGACGACGCCTCGGCGAGCGGCCGCCGCTGGGCCGACGCTACCCACGGACCTGTCGGCGGGGGTGTCGCGTGAAGCCAGGACAACGGCCGCGTTCAGCGGTCGGGTCCGCCCCCGACGACCGCGGTGACCAGCAAGCCGCGGTGCTCCGGACGGCCCCCGACGAAGGCGCCGTCGAACCCGGTCCAGCGGACCCCGCCGACCACCGGTCCGGGGACGAGCAGACGGGCGGTGAACCGCCGCGTCGCCGGGTCGACCTCGACGTCCACGTCGGTGAAGTCCAGCCAGGCGCCGGTCAGCGGGAACCACGCCTTGTAGACGGCCTCCTTCGCGCTGAACAGCAGGCGGTCCCAGGCCACCCCGACCGGCCGGCCGGCCGCGCGGGCCCGCTCGCCGGGCAGTGCCACCCGGTCCAGCACCCCGGTCGGCAGCGGCTCATCGGGCTCGGCGTCGATGCCCAGCGCCGGCGCCTGCGCCGCGCGGGCCACCGCGGCCGCACGGTAACCGGCGCAGTGCGTGATCGAGCCGACCAGCCCGGCCGGCCACACCGGCGCCCCGGACGGGCCGACGCCGACCGCAGCCGGGTCGAGCCCGAGCCGGGCCATCGCAGCGCGCGCGCAGAACCGGCCGGTGGCGAACTCGCGCCGGCGGGCGGGCGCGACCCGGCCCAGCAGGTGCGCCTCGGCGGGCTGCAGGCGCAGTCCCGGCGGGTCGGCGTAGACCTCGACCGCGGCGACCCCGGCCGGCAACAGCCGCGCGAGCAGCCCGACGGCCGGCACTCCCGCTCGCCCGTCCGGTGCGGGGTTCAGGCCGACCGCGGACCCAGCACCGCCCGCCGCACGGACCCGGACGCCGCCGGAGCGTGCGCGAGCAGGTGGTCCACCGCGGTCCGGCTGAGCAGGTTGACCCGCACGTGCCGCGGGCGCCCGCGCACCCCGAAGCAGTCCGGGCCCATCCCGCGCAGGCTGTCGGGCGGCGCCAGCGGCTCGGCGAAGGTGAAGTAGGAGCAGTCCGGCGGCACCGGGTCGACGATGGCGCCCGCCTCGCGCAGCTGCTGGTACTGCAGCGCGCTGTAGCCGATCAGCGACCGGTTGCCGGCGCCGTGGCCCAGCGCGCGCAGCGCCTGGTGGGCGAAGGCCCGGTCGACCACTCCCGCAGCGCCGTGCATCCGGGCGTGCAACTCGCCGGTCGTGGCGTGGTCGTGGGCCGGCACCTGCAGGTAGGCGAACCGGAAGCCGTGCACCGCGAGCGCCTTGGTCGGGCACACCAGCCGGTAGGTGAGTGCCGGATCGAGCGCGCTGCTCCACTCCCTGCGGTCGGACTCCCATTGGCTGTACTGGAACGTGCCGTCGACGAACACCACCGAGCCGGTGGCCCGCTGCCAGCGCCGGATCTCCTCGATCACCGCGGCCGGCACCCGGCGGCCGGCGAACCAGATCGGGTCGGTCAGCCAGAGCGCGCTGCGCTCGTCGGGCAGGTCCAGCACGCCGGGCTCGGGCCCGAACCCGACGTGCTCGGCCACCGCGTGCACAGCGAATCCCAGTTCACGGATGAGGTAGATGGCATTGTTGTAGACCGGCGGCAGGTAGCAGAGCCGGTCGAAGCCGAGCCCGCGGACCCGCCAGAGCATGGTGGCCAGGAAGCCCGCCGCCCCGGCCCCGGGCACGAAGCGCACCTCGTCGCCGAGGTCCTCGCCGTAGGCGTCGGAGTGCAGGGCCGCGATCTCCGGCTCCAGGGTGGGGTCCTCCTCCATCCGCGCGTAGCGGTTGAGCGGACCGAGGGCGCGCACCCGCTGGGTGGCGAGGTCGCCGAGGAAGGACGCGAGGAACGGGTGCTCGCCGTTCCAGTCCGACACGAACACCCGGCCCGCCGGTCCCTCGTCAGCCGCGGCCCGGTTCTGCGCCGCGCCGCAGGCCAGCAGGCGGTCGAGGTCGCCGTACGGGACGGGGTGGTGGACAGGCACGCGCGCCTCCGCGGTCGTCGCCGGTGAGCCGGCCGGTGTGGGGTGGCGGGAAGGCCCGCCCGTCGGCCGTGGCGAACATTACGGCGGTCGGGGCCGGCGACCGCGTCCCGTGATCCGGCGACCCGGCCGGTCATCCGGGATCGCGGACCGCGACGAACCGCAGCTCGGCGGTGCACCGGCCGCCGTCCGGGCCGGGCAGCCACAGCTGGTCGAGGTCGGGCCGCATCTCCGAGACGGTGACCCCGTCCCGGCGCGACCCCGCGCTGCGCCGGACCAGCTTGGCCAGCAGGTTGACCAGGGGCAGGCTGCGGAAGTCCACCGCCACCGGCTTGATCTCCACCGGGACCCGGGCGAACACCCGCTCCGGCAGGCCGTGCACCGCCGCCCACCGGCGTGCTTCGGCGTAGCGGCGACGCTCGTCCTTCACCCTGGCCCAGGCCGTGTCGGCGACGCCGAACGACCACGACTCGCGGCTGAGCACCAGTGGGCCGACGCTCACCCGCGGGCGGTGCGCCGCCGGCGCGACCGGCCGGAACGCACCGGACACCAGCACCGACAACGGCTCGGCGGCCACCTCCAGGAAGCTGAAGCGCCGCCCGTCGCGGTGCCGCACCACGACGTCGTCGCCGGCACGCTCGGCCACCATGTCCAGCACCGACAGCACGCTCGCCCCGGCCGGCGGGACCATCGACTCGTCGCCGATGCACAGGTAGGTGTACCGGGGCAGCATCAGTACGTCGGCCCGCGAGGTGCGCGAGGTGGCCAGCGACGAGTCCATCCGCGGGACGGTGACGACCCGCCCGCCCATGCCGCTGGCCTCGGCGGCGGCCCGCAGCCTGGCCGGCTCCGGGTGCTCGCCGGCCAGGCACCTGGTCTCCAGGGTGTTGCGGGCGCAGTGCAGCTCGCCAAGCACGAACTCGGCGTCGCCGCGGGCCACCGCGGCCGGGTCGGCGGCGCCGATCAGCAGGTCGGGCGACGACCACGCCGCCGTGCTCCACAGCGGGGGCCCGGTGGCGAACTCGCGGGCGGCCCTGGCCGCGACGAGGTCGGCCGGCATCCGGTGCCGACGCACTGCGGCGTCCGCCGGCGGCAGGTCCAGCACCCGGCCCCAGCGGTCCTGGAACCCGGCGACCACCTCGTCCACGATCGTGAACTCGGTGTCGGTCTCGGCCAGCCGGCCCATCTCCGGCAGCAGCGAGGTGAGCAACCGCAGCAGCGGCATCGCCGGACGGCCGGAGCGCGCGCTCGCCCGGTCGAGCAGGCGGACCGCTTCCGCCCGGTACCGCTCGCCGATTGCGTTGGCCAGCCACAGCGCGCTGTCGAGCACCGCGCCCAGCGGCGCGGCGAGGCCGTCGAGCACCGCTGGGCCCAGCCGGTACTCCCCGGCCCGGCGGGTGTCCTCGTAGACCAGGGTGCGCCCGGCATAGGTGGCGCCGGGGCGCCGCGTCGCGGGCACACCGGTCAGCTCCTCGAACGTCCCGGCCAGCGCCGCTCCCGCGCGCCGCAGCCGGTCGGGGTCGCCAGCCGCTGCGGCGACCTCGTCCCTGGCGGCGCTCAGCCGCCGCAGCGGCTGGTGGGCACGCTCGCGCACGCTCGGGTCGCCGATGCCGTCCAGGCGCGCCGCGAGCTCCCGCTCGGGTCGGTTCACCAGCGGGGCGGACAGGTCCATCGCCAGCACCCCGCGGTCGCGCAGCCGCAGCAGCGCGGCCATCGTGGCCGGGTCCGGCGGTTCGCCGGCGATGTCGCGCACCGTGCGCCGGCTGTCGCACCGGTCGAGCACCCGGGCCTCGACCGCGGTCAGGGTCTCCGGCCGGCGGAACGGCAGCCGCACCACCCAGCCGACCCGCGAAGCCGACGGCGCCGGCCGCGGCCGCAGCCACGGCCGGACCTCCGGGCGCGCGGTCAGCACCTCGGCCAGCGCGTTGACCGCCCAGCCCTCGAAGTAGGTGGTGCGCCGGGCCAACGGTGGCGTCCCCGGCCGCACGGCCAGGCCGTCCTCGTCGGGATCGACGCGCAGCCAGCCGAGCGGCCCGAAGAAGCCGACGGTGTCGTTCTTCAAGCAGTACCGCTGCAGGTAGGTCGCGACGGTGAGCTCGTGCGCCCGGCCGCGCTGGGTGCGCGGCTCCCCGGCAACCACCTTGTCCAGGCAGGTGTCGACAAGGCCGGGGTTCTGCCAGATCACCGCCTCCCGGAAGGGCGGGTCGGCGGCGACGGCGCGGACCGCGGCGGTCAGCCGCCGTTCGGCGGCGGCGAACACCGCGGCGTAGTTCTCCGCGGTCTCCGGGCGGTCGTCGTCGAGCCGGTCGGCGGCGGCGGCGAGCTCGTCGTCGCAGAGCGCGAGGATCCGCTCGGCGGGGAACCCCGCCCCGCGCAGCGCGACCTCGCGCCACAGCACCCACCCGCTCCGGCCGAGCCGGACGTGTTCGGCCGCCACCGGCGCTTCAGCCGCAGTCGCTGTCACCCCGGGATTCTCGCCGGTGATCACCGGGCGGGCCGCTCCCCGCTTTCGGGGACATCCGCGCCCGGTGCTGGCGTCACTACCGTCCTGGAACGGTTCGAGCTCGCCGCGCGGCTCTCCCGCGCCCGGCGCGGACCGCGTGCGGGGTGAGGAGATCGCTCAGATGACGGTGACCGGCCGTACCGAGGACCCCCGAACGACCGTGGACGACCGCGGAGACCCGGCCGACCGGCCGGACCTGGCCACCGCCACCGCCCGGCTGACCGAGGTGGTCTGCGGGATCGTCGCCGGCATCGTCGAGAGCGATCGCTGCCTGCCCTCCGACGACCTGGTCGAGCACGGGATCGACTCGCTGCGCGCCGGGGAGGCGGCGGCCGTGCTGGAGGACGCGCTCGGCCTCGACGTGCCGCTGGAGTCGGTGCTGCACGCCGCCAGCCCGCGCGACGTCGCGGACGGTCTGGTGCGCCACTGGCTCGCCGACGGGCACCCGGTGGCCGAGGTACGGGCCCGCATCGACCACCTGACCGGCGGGGGAGTCTGATGGACCTGACGATCGGCCGCGACCTGCTGCACCGGTGGCGCACGGCCGGGCCACCGGACACCGACCTACCCGACCCTCGCCCGTTGTCCCCCGCCCAGCAGGGCGTCTGGATGTTCGAGCGACTGCACCCGGGCACCGCGGTGTTCAACCTGTGCTTCGCCGCGGAGCGCACCGGCGGACTCGACCGCGACCGGCTGACCGCGGCAGTGGCCGCCCTCGTGCGCCGACACCCCGGCCTGCGCAGCACGTTCGACGCCGCCCCCGACGGTCCGGTGCAGCGGGTGCATGCCGCGGCGGAGTGCATCCCGCGGTGGACCGACCTGCGCGGGCTGCCCGCCGAGGGCCGGTTCGCGGAGGCCGACCGGCTGGCCGGACGGACCGCGGCCGAGCCGTTCGACCTCGACCGCGGTCCACTGATCCGGCTGCACGTGATGCAGCTGGCCGACCGACGCCACCTGCTCGTCCTGGTGGGTCACCACCTGGTGTGCGACGGGGCGTCGCTGCGGATCCTGCTGCGCGACCTCGACACCGCCTATCGGGGGGAGGCGCTGCCGGCGGCCCGGCCCGCGCCCGAGCCGCCGGCGGTGGACGAGCGCCACCTGGCGTACTGGCGCACGCGACTGGCGGAGCTGCCGGAGCTGGACCTGCCCACCGACCTCGCCCCCGGCCGGCCGACCTTCCGGGCCGGCTCGGTCCCGCTCGCCGTGCCCGCCGAGCTGGTCGGGCGGGCCGAGCAGCTCGGCCGGGCGGAAGGCGCAACCCTGTTCGCGGTGCTGCTGGCCGCGGTGCAGCTGCTCGTGGGCCGGCACAGCGGGCAGGTCGAGTTCGCGATGGGCACCGCGGTGGCCGGCCGGGAGCACCCGGGCACGCACGACGTGGTCGGGCTGTTCGCCACGCTGCTCGCCACCCCGGCGGACCTGACCGGGACCCCGACGTTCCGCGAGCTGATCGGCCGGGCCGGCACCGGCTTCCTGCGGGCCCACGCCCGCCGGCACGCACCGATGGCCGACCTGGCGCCCGGCCGCGGCGCCGGGCCCGCCCCGGTCCGGGTCTACCTGGTCTTCCACGGCGAGTACGGCAGCGTCGCGCTGGACGGCGCTGCGCTGGAGCCGCGGCTGGTCGCCCGCCCGGCCATGCGCCACGACATCGAGCTGCACCTGTGGCGCCACCCGGACGGCCTGCGGGGGGCCTGGGAGTACCGCGCGGACCTGTTCGAGGAGACGACCGCGGCGCGGATGGCCGAGCGCTTCGGCGTGCTGCTCGGCGCGGCGCTCGCCGAGCCCGACCGGCCCGCCCTGGATCTGGACCTACGCACTCCCGACGATCGACGCCTGCTGGCGGAGTGGACCCGCGGGCCGGAGCCCCTGCCCGCCGCCCCCGACATCGCCCTGCACGACCTGGTTCTGGCCCAGGTCCGCCGCTCCCCCGATGCTGTGGCCGTCGTGGACGCCGACGGCTCGCTGACCTACCGCGAGCTCGACGAGCGCAGCGACCGGATGGCCTGGCTGCTCGCCGAGCGCGGCGTGCGCCGGCACGACACCGTCGGGCTGTTGCTGGGCCGCTCGGCCGGGTTGGTCGTCGCGATGCTGGGGGTGCTCAAGACCGGCGCGGCCTACGTGCCGCTGGACCCGGCGTGGCCGGCCGAGCGGATCGACCTCATGCGCACCGACAGCGCAGCCCGCCTGGTACTCACCGACGACGACCTGTCCGGTCTCGACGGCGGTGCGGCGCGGCCGTTCCCGGTGGTGCACAGCGGCCCCGACGACCTCGCCTACGTGATCTACACGTCCGGTTCCACCGGCCGGCCCAAGGGCGTGATGCTGGTGCACCGCGGCCCGGTGGCGATGATGCGCTGGGCGCTGCGCGAGTACTCCGCGCGACAGCTCAGCCAGGTACTCGCGGCCACGTCGGTGTGCTTTGACGTCTCGGTCTTCGAGATGTACGCGCCGCTCTGCGCGGGGGGCACCGTGGTGCTGGCCGAGAACCCGCTGGCCCTGCTGGAACCGGACGCCCCGGACGTGACCCTCGCGTGCATGGTGCCCTCCGCGGCCCGGGAGCTGGCCGCGGCCGGTGCGCTCCCGCCCTCGGTGGAGGTGCTCAACGTCGGCGGCGAAGCACTGCCCACTGCAACCGCCGACGCCCTGCATGGGCGGGTCGCGGCGCTGTTCAACTTCTACGGCCCCACCGAGGACACCACGTACTCGACCTACACGCTGCTGCGCCCCGGCGAGACGCCGCCGATCGGGCGCCAGCTGCCGGACGAGCGCGCCTACGTGCTCGACCCGGCGCTGCGGCCCGTGCCGATCGGTGTGGTCGGCGAGCTGTACCTGGCCGGGCCCGGCCTGGCCCGCGGGTACCTCGGCCAGCCGGGGCTCACCGCGGCCCGGTTCGTCGCCGACCCGCACGCACCCGCGCCCGGCGCCCGGATGTACCGCACCGGCGACCTGGTCCGCTACCGGTCCGACGGCGAACTGCTCTACCTCGGTCGGCACGACTTCCAGGTCAAGGTCCGCGGGCACCGGATCGAGCCGGCCGAGGTGGAGTCGGCGCTGGAGCGCCACCCCACCGTGGCCGAGTCGGCCACCACCGTGCACGACGAGCGGCTGGTCGGCTACGTCAGCGCCGCGCCCGGCCGACGGCTGGACCCGGCGGATGTGCGCGCCTCGGTTCGGCGCACGCTGCCCGAGGTGATGGTGCCGGGCACCCTCGTGGTGCTCGACGCGCTGCCCAAGACGCCCAGCGGCAAGATCGACCGGCGGGCGCTGCCCGCGCCCGTGCACACGGCTGCGGCTGAGCCGCCGCGCGGGCGGGCCGAGGAGTTGGTCGCCGACATCTGGCGGGAGGTCCTGGAGCTGGACGCGGTCGGCCGCGACGACAACTTCTTCGACCTGGGCGGGCACTCGCTGCTGGCCACCCGGGTGCTCAACCGGCTGCGCGAGCGGCTGGGCACCGACATCCCGCTGTCGCTGCTGCTGGAGCGGTCCGACCTGGTCGAGCTCGCGGCCGCGCTGCCGGAGCCGGCCGCCGCGGGCACCCCCGCCGCCGCTCCCCCGGCCCGCCCGGCGGACGGCGACCGGGTGGCGCCGGCGACCCGCGGCCAGCAGACGTTGGGGTTCTTCTCCCGGCTCGACCCGGCCGCCGGCCGCGCGTACACGATCCAGGGCGCGCTGCGGATCACCGGCCCGCTCGACGCCGACCTGCTCAGCGCCGCGCTGGACGTCGTCACCGCCCGGCACGACGCCCTGCGCACCACGTTCCGCGAGGTCGACGGGCGGCTGGAGCAGGTGGTGACCGGCGCGACCCGAATCGCGCTGGAACGGGTGGCGCTGACCGGCGAGGCCGACCTGGCGGCGCTGGCGGGAGTCGCGCTCGACGGCATCGACCTGGTCGAGGGTCCGGTGGTCCGGGTGCACCTCGGCGCGCTCGGACCCGACGAGCACGTGCTGCTGCTGACCGTGCACCACATCGTGGCCGACGGCTGGTCGCTGGCGCTGCTGGGCGCCGAGCTGGGCGCCGCCTACACCGCGCTGCACGCGCAGCGGCCCCTTGACCTCGCCCCGCTGCCAGCGCGGTTCGCCGACTTCGCCGCCGAGCAGGACGCCGCCCTGCGCGAGGGCCGCCTCGACCCCCAGCTGGCGTACTGGCGCGCGGCGCTGGACGGGCTGGTCCCGCTCGCCCTGACCAGCGACCACGTGCGCCCGCCGCAGCCGTCCTATGTCGGCGCGCTGGTCCGGCGCCGGATTCCGGCCGCCCGCGCGAGCGCGCTGCGCGAGATGGCCATTCGGGGCGGCACGACCCCCTACGCGGTGCTGCTCGCCGCGCTGATGGTCCTGCTGCAGCGACACAGCGGGCAGCGCGACCTCGCCGTCGCCTCGCCGGTGGCCGGGCGGACGCGCACCGAGTTCGAGGGCCTGATCGGGTTCTTCGTCAACACCGTGGTGCTGCGCGCCGAGGTCCGCGACGAGGAGCCGTTCGCCGCGCTGCTCGACCGGGTCCGGCGCGCGGCCGTGGCCGCGCTCGCCCACCAGGAGGTGCCCCTCGAGGCGGTGCTGGAGCAGCGCGACCCGGCAGCGGGCGCCGGGCGGACCCCACCGGTCCAGGTGATGTTCAACTACCTCAACCAGCCGCCGGCCCGGTTCGCCGCGCCCGGGCTGGCGGTCGTGCCGGTGGAGATGCCGTGGACGACCACCAAGTTCGACCTGGAGCTGTACGCCGAGGACGGCGACGACGGCGACGTCGACCTGACCGTGTGCTACGCCCGCGACCTGTTCGAGCCGGACACCGCCGAGGCCATGGCCGACCGCTACCTGGCCCTGCTCGACCAGGTCGCCGACGACCCCGGCGGGCTGCTCGGCGGGCTGCGGCTGGCCGCCTGCCCGCCGACGCGCCCGGCGGCGGCCGCCCCGGTGGCGTCCGACCCGACGCTCGGTCCGCGGTTCGCCGCCCGGGTCGCCCGGCACCCCGACCGCACCGCGGTGTGGACCACCGACCGGGTGCTGACCTACCGCGAGCTCGACGAGCGCGCCCGCCGGCTGGCCGCCGCCCTGCGCGAGCGAGTACCCGACGCGGGCAGCCGGATCGGACTGCTGCTGGCCCAGGACGCCGGACTGCCCATCGCCATGCTGGGCATCGTGGCCAGCGGGCACGCCTACGTCCCGCTGGACGCCGCGGCGCCGGCCGGGCGGCTGGCCGAGCTGCTGGCCGCGGTGCGCGCCGACGCCATCGTCACCGATGCCGCGCACCGGGCCCAGGCCGAGCAGGTCGCCGACGGCCGGCCGGTGCTGGAGGTGCTGGCGGCCAGCGCCGGCCCGCGCGAGCCGGTGCCCGACTGGTCGCTGGTCGACCCGGACGCCCCCGCCTACCTGCTGTTCACCTCCGGCTCCACCGGCGAGCCGAAGGCCGTCGTGCAGAACCACCGCAACGTCGTCCGGCACGTGCAGAACTGGATCGACCAGCTTGACGTCGACGCGTCGGACCGGATGACCCTGCTCTGCTCCTACACCGCCGACGGCGCCGGGCAGGACCTCTACTCCGCACTGCTGACCGGGGCCATCAGCTGCCCGATGGATCTGCGCCGAGACGGGGTCGAGGCGGTGCGCGAGGCCGTGCTGCGCGCCGGCACGACCATCTACCACTCGACCATCACCGTGTTCCGCAGCGTGGCCACCGGCGCGGGCGACGCGGACGTCGCGCCCTGGCCGCAGAGCGTGCACTCGGTCGTGCTCGGCGGCGAGCGGCTGACCGGCGAGGACGCCCGGTTCATCCAGCGCAGGCTGCCGGCGGCGCGCATCGTCAACTCCTACGGGCACACCGAGTGCAGCATCGCGCTGATGTACCCGCTGCGCGCGGGCGCCGCGGTCGAGCGGACCACGGTGCCGATCGGCTACCCGCTGCCCGGGATCACCGTCGAGCTGCGCGACGAGGACGGCCGGCCGGCCGAGCTGTTCGGCGAGCTGGTCTGCACCGGCTCGATCTTGGCCCTGGGCTACCTGGACCCGGCGCAGACCGCGCGGGTGTTCGAGGAGGGCGACGGCACCCGGAGCTACCGCACCGGCGACCTGGTCCGCCGGCTGCCCGACGGCGCGCTGGAGTTCGTCGGCCGCCGCGACGGGCAGGTCAAGCTGCGCGGGCACCGGATCGAGACCGGGGAGGTGGAGGCCCGGCTGCGCGGCTTCTCCGGCGTAGACGACGCCGCCGTGGTGACCGTCGCCGACCCGAGCGGCGCCCCCCAGCTGGTCGCGCACGTGACCGGGGCCGTCGACCTGGTGGAGCTGCGCACGCACCTCTACTCGACCTTGC
>JASLAP010000738.1 GCA_030147065.1 Pseudonocardia sp.
GACGTAGCTGGCCGGGTCGGGGTCGAAGGCCGGCTCGTGCGGGCGCATCTGCCCCTCGTCCAGCAGCTGCTGCAGGCTGGCCCGCAGCAGGCTCCACTCGTGGAAGTGCTGCTCGCCGCAGTCGCCGCAGTCGACGACGATGCCGCGGACCCCGCGCACCTCCAGCAGCGCCTGGTAGACCGCCAGGTCGGCCAGGTCGGCCACCACCTCGTCGCGCTCCTCGTCGGTGAGCGCGTCCTGGTCCTCGCCCTCCCCGCCGTCCAGCGACAGCGCAGGGTCCTGCGGATCCCCGGCGAACGGGTCCGGCGGAAGGGAGTCTGGTGGCACGCTGACGACAGTACCAACCCGGACAACCTCTGTCGGGTGAGGTCGGGCGGCCCGCGCCCGGGGGGCCGTCCGCGGTCCACCCGGGGTCGGCGCGGATACGATGGGGCGATCGATGTCCCCGCGGTCGAGGATGGGAAACCAGGATGACGAACGAGGCCGCCGGACTCCCACCGAAGTTCGCGATGCTCGGGCTGACCTTCGACGACGTGCTGCTGCTCCCGGCCGAGTCGGACGTGGTGCCCAGCGCCGTGGACACCAGCACCCAGGTCACCCGCGGCGTGCGGATCAAGGTGCCGCTGGTGTCCTCCCCGATGGACACCGTCACCGAGTCCCGGATGGCCATCGCCATGGCCCGGGCCGGCGGGCTGGGCGTGCTGCACCGCAACCTGTCGGTGGAGCAGCAGGCCGCGCAGGTCGAGGTGGTGAAGCGGTCCGAGGCCGGGATGGTCACCGACCCGGTCACCTGCTCGCCGGACGACACGCTGGCCGACGTGGACGCGCTGTGCGCGAAGTTCCGCATCTCCGGCGTCCCGGTCACCGACGCCGAGGGCCGGCTGGTCGGCATCATCACCAACCGGGACATGCGGTTCGAGATGGACCACACCCGTCCGGTGCACGAGGTGATGACCCCGGCCCCGCTGATCACCGCCCGGGTCGGGGTGACCGCGGAGGCCGCGCTCGGCCTGCTGCGCCGGCACAAGCTGGAGAAGCTGCCGATCCTCGACGGCGACGGCATCCTGCGCGGCCTGATCACCATCAAGGACTTCAACAAGACCGAGAAGTACCCGCTGGCCACCAAGGACCCGGACGGCAGGCTGGTGGTGGCGGCCGCGGTCGGCATCGGCGAGGAGGCCTACGCGCGGGCCCTGCACCTGGTCGACGCGGGCGTCGACGTGCTGATGGTGGACACCGCGCACGGCCACTCCCGGCGGGTGCTGGAGACCGTGGCCAAGCTGCGCGCCGAGGTCGGGCACTCGGTCGACGTGGTCGGCGGCAACGTGGCCACCCGGGCGGGTGCCCGGGCGCTGGTCGAGGCGGGCGCGGACGCGGTCAAGGTCGGCGTCGGGCCGGGCTCGATCTGCACCACCCGGGTGGTGGCCGGGGTCGGCGCCCCGCAGATCACCGCGATCTACGAGGCCGCCCAGGCGTGCGCCGAGGCCGGCGTCCCGGTGATCGGCGACGGCGGCATCCAGTACTCCGGTGACATCTCCAAGGCCATCGCGGCCGGGGCGTCGTCGGTGATGCTGGGCAGCCTGCTGGCCGGCACCGCGGAGTCGCCGGGGGAGCTGATCCTGGTCGGGGCCAACCAGTTCAAGACCTACCGCGGGATGGGGTCGCTGGGCGCGATGCGCTCCCGGGAGAACACCCGCTCCTACTCCCGCGACCGGTACGCCCAGGACGACGTGCTCAGCGAGGACAAGCTGGTGCCGGAGGGCATCGAGGGCCGCATCCCGTTCCGCGGGCCGCTGTCGCAGGTCGTGCACCAGCTGGTCGGCGGGCTGCGGTCCGGGATGGGGTACGCGGGGGCGAACACCATCGGCGAGCTCCAGCAGGCCCAGCTGGTCCGGATCACCGCGGCCGGGCTCAAGGAGAGCCACCCGCACGACATCACCATGACCGTCGAGGCGCCCAACTACGCGGCCCGCTGAGGCGGTCTCTACGCTGCTCGAACGTGCGTGACGTCGTCGAGATCGGGATGGGCCGGGAGGCCCGTCGCAGCTACGACCTGTCCCAGGTCGAGATCGTGCCCTCCCGGCGCACCCGCAGCTCCCAGGAGGTGTCCACGGCCTGGCAGCTCGACGCCTACCACTTCGACATACCGCTGATCACCCACCCGACCGACGCCATCGTGTCGCCGGCGACGGCGGTGCGGGTCGGGAAGCTGGGCGGGCTGGCGGTGCTCAACGCCGAGGGCCTGTGGGCCCGGCACGCCGACCCGGACCGGGCGCTGGCCGGGGTCGCCGACGCGGTCGCCGACGGCGGGCCGGCCGCGGCGGTGCGGATGCTGCAGGAGCTGCACGCGGCGCCGATCCAGTCCGCGCTGCTCACCGAGGCGCTGGGCGCGGTGCGCGAGGCCGGGCTGACCGTGGCGGCGCGGGTGAGCCCGCAGCGGGCCCGCGAGCTCACCCCGGCCCTGCTGGCCGCGGGGGTGGAGGTCCTGGTCGTGCAGGGCACGATCATCTCCGCCGAGCACGTCTCCGACGGCGAGCCGCTGAACCTCAAGGACTTCATCGCCGCGCTGGACGTGCCGGTGGTGGCCGGCGGGGTGGGCGACTACCGCACGGCCATGCACCTGATGCGGACCGGCGCGGCCGGGGTGATCGTCGGCTACGGCGAGTCCACCGCCACCACCACCGACCGCGTGCTGGGCATCGGGGTCCCGATGGCCACCGCGATCGTCGACGCCGCCGCCGCCCGCCGCGACTACCTCGACGAGACCGGCGGCCGGTACGTCCACGTGATCGCCGACGGCGGGATGTCCGGTTCGGGCGACATGGCCAAGGCCATCGCCTGCGGCGCGGACGCGGTGATGCTGGGCGAGCAGCTCGCCGTCGCCGAGGAGGCCCCGGGCCGCGGGCTGTACTGGACCTCCGCCGCCGCCCACCCCTCCCTGCCGCGCTCGGAGGTCGTCACCGCCGAGCGGGACGGGGCGACCCTCGAGCAGGTGCTGTTCGGCCCGGCCACCGGGGGGCGCGGGATCAACCTGTTCGGCGCGCTGCGCCGGGCGATGGCCAAGACCGGCTACTCCGACCTCAAGGAGTTCCAGCGGGTCGGCCTCACCGTCCGGGGCTGATCGCTCCGAGATGGCGTCCAGCGCCCCGGTGAGGGCGCCCGGCGACATCTCGGGACGGTCACCGGGGGATGACCTCGGTCAGCGGGATCCCACGCGCCCGCGCGGCGAGGATCAGGTGGTGCCGGACCTCGGACGCCACCCGCCACGGCCGCTGCAGCACGTCCCGGGCCCGGAACCGCAGCACCGTCCAGCCCGCTCGGGTCAGGTACGCCTGCCGCTCCAGGTCGCGGCGCGCCCGGTCCGGGGTGAGGTGGTCGCGGCCGTCGTACTCGACCCCCAGCAGGACCGCCGGGTACGCCAGGTCCAGCAGATACGGCCCGACCGGGTGCTGCAGGACCGGAGTGGGCAGCCCGCCGTCGACGACGGCCAGTCGGATGCGGGTCTCCATCGGGGACCCGGCGAGCGGGTCCGCGAGCCCGATCACCCCGCCGAGCCGGCTGCTGCCCCGGGCCCCGAGGTGCCGCCTGCCGAGCCCGGCCAGCTCCGCCGGGGCGAACCCGCAGGCCCGGCTGAGGGCGTCCACCGCGACGACGGCCTGCACCCGCGGCAGCCGCCGGGCCAGGTCGTAGGCGGTGCGGAGCCCGGTGGTGACCGGAACGCCGTCGACCCGCGTGACCTCGTCGGGGGCGAGCACGTCGTGCCGGACGACCAGACCGGGACGCGACCGGCCGCGTCCGGTCGCCACGACCTCGGCCGGGGCGTCCATCGGCCCGCAGGACGCGCCGAGCAGCTCGGCTGCCGACCAGCCGGCCACCACCCCGTCGGCCACCAGCACGTGCGCGGCCAGCGAGCGGAGCGTCAGGTCCACGGGGACGTCGGCGGGCGCGTAGACGTCGGGGAACAGCCGGCGGAACCGTGGGCCGCGCAGCTGCTTCGCGGTGACCAGCCCGCGGGCCACCGCCGTCGACCCGCGGAAGGGTGGAGTGAGCACCCGAGGATGGACGGTGGCTGGGCCCGCCCGGTTCCGTGATCGTTCCCAGGTGCACAGGAGCGCCCTGGTCGGGGCGCTGGTGGACATCTCGGACCGAGCAGAGCGCCGACTACCCTGGTGGGGTGCAGCCGCCTACGGTTCTTGTGGTCGATTACGGGGCCCAGTACGCCCAGCTCATCGCCCGGCGGGTGCGGGAGGCGCACGTCTACTCGGAGATCGTCCCGGGGAACACCCCGGTGGACGAGATCG
>JASLAP010000028.1 GCA_030147065.1 Pseudonocardia sp.
AGGTCGTCGTGGCGCAGCCAGTCCTGGTACCAGTGCACGGTGTGCCCGGTGGCGATCTTGTCGGCCTCGTCGGCGGGCAGGTGGTCGTACCCGCGTTGCAGGTCCCGCGACGGCACCAGCATGCGCAGCAGCGCCGCGGGCCGCTCCTGGCGGCTGACCTGGCGGGTCCAGCCCAGCGCCGTGCGCAGCCCGAACGCGCCGTTGTCCCAGGTGAACGCGCCGAAGTCGGCCATGGTGACCTGCGGGCACAGCGCGTCCGGGGCGGTCTGCGGCTCGTCGCGCTGCAGGTGCCCGGCCACCGCCCACTGGACGTAGCCCAGGTAGCTGGCCCCGGCCATGGCCAGGGTGCCGGTGAACCACGGCTGCCCGCGCACCCAGCGCAGGGTGTCCGCGCCGTCGTCGCGCTCGTGGATCATCGGGGTGAACACCCCGCCGGAGCCGAAGGTCCCCCGGCAGCTCTGCACGAACACCGGGAACCCGCGCTCGGCCAGCGGCCGGGCCAGGGTCACGGTGGACAGCCCGCGACGGCCGTAGGGCGAGCGGACGACGACCGTGGGCGCGGTGCTGCCGGCCGGGTCGACCGGCAGGTGCAGGTCGCCCAGCAGGACCGCGCCGTCGGACATCGGGACGGCGAGGTCGCGGTGGATCCGCACCCGGTGGGTGGCCGGCGGCAACCCGGGGAACGCCCGGGCCAGCAGGGACGTGGTCAACCGCTGCAGCCACTCGGGCACGCCGCCCTCCTCCCGACCGGGACCACCCCGGTCCGCCCGCACGCTACCCACCGGTCAGCGGAGCGGGCGGAAGAAGGTGCGCAGCTCCTCGACGAACAGCTCCGGCTGCTCGAACGCGGCGAAGTGGCCGCCGCGGGGCAGCTCGTTCCAGTGCCGGATGTCGGTGTAGCGCCGGGCCGCCCACCGCCGCGACGGCCGGGGCAGCTCCCGCGGGAAGATCGAGCAGCCGGTGGGCACCCCGACGGTGTCGGTGGTCGCGCCGCGGAAGCGCGCCTCGACGTCGCGGAAGCTCTCCCAGTACAGCCGGGCCGCGGACGCGCCGGTGCCGGGCAGCCAGTAGAGCATCACGTCGTCGAGCATGCGGTCGCGGCTCAGCGCGTTCTCCGGGTGCCCGGCGCAGTCGGTCCAGGCCTGGAACTTCTCCACGATCCAGGCGCACAGCGCGGCGGGGGAGTCGACCAGCCCGTACCCGATCGTCTGCGGGCGGGTGGACTGCTCGGCGGAGTAGCCGTCGCCGTCCCGGGCCGCTTCCAGGGCCTCCAGCGCGTCCCGCTCGGCGGGGGTGAGGTCGTCGAACGTGGCCGGGTCGGGGGCGACGATCGGCGGGGTCAGGTGGATCCCGGCCACGTGCTCCGGGTCGCGCTGGCCGATCACCGTGGTGATGCTGGCGCCCCAGTCGCCGCCCTGGGCGCCGTAGCGGCGGTAGCCCAGCCGGGCCATCAGCGTGATCCAGGCGTCGGCGATCCGCTCCACGGTCCACCCGGCCCGGGCCGGCCGGTCGCTGAACCCGTAGCCGGGCAGCGACGGGCAGACGACGTGGAAGGCGTCCGCGGCGTCGCCGCCGTGCGCGACCGGATCGGTCAGCGGGCCGATCACCGCTTCGAACTCGACGACCGAGCCCGGCCAACCGTGGGTGAGCACGAGCGGCAGCGCCCCGGGGTGCGGCGACCGCACGTGCACCAGGTGGACGCCCAGCCCGTCGAGCACCGTGCGGAACTGGGGCAGGGCGTTGAGCCGCGCCTCGGTGGCCCGCCAGTCGTAGTCCTCGGCCCAGTGGCGGCACAGCTCGCGCAGGTAGTCGACCGGGACGCCCTGCGCCCACCCGTCGACGGTCGCCGGTTCCGGCCAGCGCGTGCGGCGCAACCGCTCGCGCAGATCGGCCAGTTCGGCGTCGGGCACGGCGATCCGGAACGGTGTCAGTTCGTCGGTCACGGCGGGCTCCTCCGGTCGGCCCGCTCGGCCAGCGCCGCGGGTCGGGTGATGTGGTCCAGCGCGACGGCGACCGCGCCGCGCAGGGCACCCTCGTCGTGGTGCGCGGCGTCGAGCACCGGGGGCGGGGCCGGCCGCCGGAACGCCATCAGCCCGCCGGTGAAGGCGGCGGCGAAGGCGTCGGGGGCGGCGGCGCGCAGCGGCGCGGCCAGCCCGCCGAGCGTCACCACGTCCGGGTCGTGCGCGTTGACCAGCCCGGCGACGCCACCGGCCAGCGCGGTGGCGACGGTGCGCAGCGCGGACCGGGCCGCGGGGTCGGACCGGGCGACCACGGTGCGCGCGAACGTCTGCGGGTCGGCCGGGGCGGGGCGGCCGAGGTGGCGGGCCAGCGCCCGGCCGTCCACCTCCAGGTCCCAGCAGCCGCGTGCCCCGCACGGGCAGCGCAGCTCCCGGTCGCCGAACGGCACGTGGCCGTACTCGCCACCCGCGCCGCTCGTCCCGGTGAGCGGATGCCCGTCGACGACCAGCGCCCCGCCGATCCCGACCTCGACGACCAGGTGCAGCCCGAGCCGGGCACCCGCCGCGGCGCCGGTCCGGGCCTCGGCCACGCCCGCCAGGGTCGCGTCGTTGCCGACCAGCAGCGGCAGCCCGGTGCCGCGGGTCAGCCCGCCCGGATCGACGGCCCCCCAGCCGAGGCCGGCGGCCTGCACGATCCGGTCGTCGCGCACCGTGGCGGCGACGGCGAGGGACACCGCCCCGACCCGTCCCCGGTGCGCGCGCACGACCTCACCCACCACCGCGCGGAGAGCGGCCAGCACGGCCTCCGGGTCGCGCCGGTCGTGGCGCCCGGTGGTCACCCCCGTCGGCTGCCCGTCCACGCCGGCCACGGCGCAGCGCCAGTCCTCGTGCCGCAGCTCGACCGCGAGCACGAGCGGCCCGGTGGGGTGCGGGGTCAGCACGGTGGTGGGGCGGCCGGGGCCGTGCACCGGGGCCCGCGCCTCGTCGAGCAGCCGGAGCTCACGCAGCCTGCCGAGGATCTCCGTGGCCGAGCCGCTGGTCAGGCCGAGGCGCCGGGCCGCGGCCGCGCGGGTGATCGCGGGCTCGCGGGCGACCAGTGCCAGCACGTCGGCGGCCGTCCGCCACCGCTCCGCCCTGCTGCGCTCGCCCGGCACCCCCCACCCCCTTATGCTCGCCGGACGAGGATAACGGAGGACCGCCGTGGACGTGGCCGACATCGACGCCGTCCTGCTCGACATGGACGGCACGCTGGTCGACTCCGACGCCGCCGTGCGGCGGGCCTGGGTGCGGTGGAGCGCCGAGTACGGCGTCGACGAGACCGAGGCGCTGGCCGTGGCGCACGGCCGCCCGGCGGCGGGCTCGGTCCGCATCCTGCGCCCGGACCTGGACGCGACGGCGGTGACCGCGGCCGCCGCCCGCCAGTTGGCGCTCCAGTACGACGACCTCTCGGACGTGGTGGGCGCGGCGGGCCTGGCCGACCTGCTGGACGCGCTGCAGCGCCGGCCGATGCCGTGGGCCGTGGTCACCAGCGCCGACCGCCGGCTGGCCGCGGCCCGGCTGGCGGCGGCCGGGATCCACCCGCCGGTGCTGGTCACCGCGGAGGACGTGGCGGCCGGCAAGCCCGACCCCGAGGGGTACCGGCTGGCCGCCCGGCTGCTCGGCGTCGACCCGGCCCGGACCCTGGTCGTCGAGGACGCCGAGGTCGGCATCGCCGCCGGGCGCGCCGCCGGCGCCCGGATCGCCGCGCTGCGCGGCCTGCCCGGCGACATCGCCCTCACCGACCTGTCGACCCTGGCATCCCTGCTGCACACCGGCGGTCGTGCGTGAGTTTAATGGCCATAGCCATGAAACTCGCGCACGACCCGCTGGTAGGGTGGGGGCGTGCGGGTGGGACGGGTGCTGCTGGTGATCGCGTTCGTCGCCGCGCTGGTCGGGGTGCTGCTGCCGGCCACGGCGACGCCGGCGGCCGCGCACGCCGGAGGGCTGTCGTCGTCCGACAGCCAGGCCCGGGTGCTCGGCCTGGACCGCCCGGTGCCCGGGCTGCAGGTGCGGGCCGTCGAGTTCGGGGCCCGGCTGCGGCTGGACAACGGCACCGACGTCCCGGTCGTGGTCGAGCCGCTGCCCGGCTCGGTCATCTCCGGCCTGCCGACCGCGCAGCCGGGCGAGACCGTGTACTGGTCCGACCCGCGGATCACCATGGCCGCCGACCGGGACGCCCCGGCCGGCGGGGTGCTGGCCTGGTCGGTGCCGCTGCGCGTCGGCGACCAGCCGGTGGACGTGCGGGGTGAGCAGGTCTGGCCGCCGCCGCCGTCCCCGCTGTGGTGGCTCGTGGTGCTGGCGGCGCTGGCCGTGCCCGCGGTCGCCGGGGTGCTCGGCGCCGGTCGCCGGTGGGGCCGCTACGTCCTGGCCGCCGCCACCGCGATGGTCATCGGGGCGCACCTGGTCCACGTGTTCGGCTCGGCGGGCGTGCCGGAGGACCAGCCGTACTGGTTGATGGTGCTCAGCGCGGCCGGCTACGCGCTGCTGGGCTGGCCGCTCGGGATCATCGGCAGTCGGCTGACGATCACGGGCAACCCGGTCGGGCCGCTGCTGTGCGTCGCCGCGGGTGGGCTGTTCGCCGTGGTGATCGCCCCGATCGACGCGTTCACGCTGGTCGATGCGGTGGTGCCGTTCTCCTGGGGGGCCGGCCTGGACCGCCTGCTGGTCGCGCTGACCCTCGGTGGCGGGCTCGGGGTCGTGGTGGCCGGGGTCGCGGCGCTGCGCCGCGGGCTGCCGGCGCCGTTGCCGCCGGGACCGGCGTGACCCTCGCGCACGGCATCGGCGGCGTCGAGGGTCTGCCGCTGGACGGCGAGCTGGTCCTGCAGACCGGCGGCGTCGTGGTGCTGCTGTCGTTCCTGGCCGTCGCGCTGCTGTGGCGGACGCCGCGGTTCACCGGCCCGTTCGGCGGTCGCCCGCTCGGCCGGATCCCGCCGGGCCTGCTGACCGCGTTGCAGGCGGCGCTGCTGGTGCTGGCCGGGTACCTGGTCGCCGGCGGGTTGACCGGGCCGCAGGATCCGGGCGCCAACCCGGCGCCCCGCGCGCTGTACGTGCTGCTGTGGGTGGGCATCGTGCCGGTGTCGCTGCTGTTCGGGCCGGTTTGGCGGGCGGTCAACCCGCTGCGGCTGCTGGCCCGGATCGTCGCGACCGCGCTGCGCCGCCGGACCTACGCACCCCTGCCCGCCGGGCTGGGCTACTGGCCGTCGGCCGGTGCGCTGCTGGCGTTCGTCTGGCTCGAGCTGATCCCGTCCGGGCGGGACGAGCCCGCCGTGGTGGCCTGGGCGATGCTCGGCTACGCCGCGGTCCAGGTGGCCGCCGCGCTCCGCTGGGGGCCCGACTGGTTCGCCCGCGGCGACGCCTTCGAGGTCTACTCGACGCTCACCGGGGCGCTCGCCCCGGTCGGCCCCCTCGCCGACGGCCGGATCGGCTGGCGCAACCCCCTGCGCGGGCTGGCCGCCGTGCCGGTGGAGCCGGGGCTGGTCGCGTTCCTCGCGGTGTGGTGGGGCTCCACCGTGTTCGACGGGCTGACCGGCTGGACCGGGTGGCGCTCGCTCGCGCTGCCCGCGGTCGCGGACACCGCGGTGCTGGTGGCGGCCGTGCTGGTCGTCGGGCTGCTGTACCGGTTCTCCACCGGCGCGCTCGCCGGGCAGCTGGCCAGCACGTTGGTCCCGATCGCGGCCGGCTACACCGTCGCGCACTACGCCACGCTGCTGATGGTGGAGGGTCCGCGCGGGCTGGCCCAGCTGGGCGGGCAGGAGCTCGGCCCGGTCTCGGCCGTGCCGGCGCCGGGGCTGGTGGCCGGCATCCAGATCGGTGCGGTGCTCGTCGGGCACGTGGTGGCGGTGGTGGCCGCGCACGACCGCAGCGTGGCGCTGCTGCCCGAACAGCGCCGCCTCGCCGACCAGGTCCCGCTGGTGCTGCTGATGGTCGCCTACACGATGGCCGGGCTGTTCCTGCTGGTCATCTCCTGAGCCGGGGATCGGTCGAACGGGGGACGGCGGCCCGGCGGGGACGTGGGACCATCGCCCGATGGGGGAGCCCGGGGGCGATCGGACCGCACGTGAACCGCAGGACGCCGAGGTCGTGGGCCCCGTCGTGCCGGCCGGGAAGCCCGTCCGCCCGGACGACATGCGCGTCTCCGACGTCGAGCGCAACGTCGTGCAGGACCGCCTGCGCCGCGCCCACGACATCGGCCAGCTCGACCTGACCGAGTTCGACCAGCGGGTCCGCGCGGTGTGGGCCGCGCGCACCCGCGGCGAGCTGGCCGGGGTGACCGCCGACCTGCCCGACCTGCCCCGGGCCGACGGCCGGCGCCCGGTCTTCTCGGCCACCGCCGGCGGCGTGGCCATGCGGGTGCTGACCATCATCTGGGCGAGCATCGCCGCGGTGAACCTGGCGCTGTGGGGGCTGATCGTGCTGACCACCGGGTCCGCGGTGCACCCGTGGTGGGTGTACGTCGCCGTGCCGCCGGGTGCCGCGCTGCTCGTGCTCTACCTGGCCGGCATCGGTCGGCCGCCGCGCGAGGGCTGAGCCCGGCCCGGCCCGTCACGTACGCTCCCCGGGGTGACGATCACGCCGCTGCAGCGGCTGCGCGCGGCCGTCGAGGGGTCCACCCCGCTGGTGCCGGTGGCCGGCAGCCTCGGCATCGTGATCACCTCGGCCGAGCACGGCGAGCTGGTCGCCCGGATGCCGGCGCCCGCGCCCGGGCTGCGCGGTCCGGGCCCGACGCTGGTCCTGGTCGACATGGTGCTCAGCGCGGCGATCTCCACCGCGCTACCGGCGGACTCCGCGATCAGCACGCTGACCCTGCACTGGGCGGGCGCCGCCGACCTGCCGTCGGCCGGGACCCCGCTGGTCGCGACAGGGACCGTCACCCACGTCGACGACGAGGGCGGGACCAGCACCGGTCGCCTGGTCGACGGCGACGGCACCCTGCTGGCCACGCTGGCCTGCCGGTGCGCGCTGCTGCCCCGGGCCGGGCGGCGTCCGGCCACCGACGGCCGGCCGGCCGGTGACCGCCCGGCGGTGTCGGGTGCGCTGGCCGGGCTCGACCTGGCCGGCGGACCGTCAACCTGGCGGGCCACCGCGGCCCCCGACCTGTCCAACTCGGTCAGCGGCGTGCAGGGCGGCGTGCTCGCCGCGGTGGCCGCGCACGCGATCG